>NZ_JBFAML010000005.1:0-288434 GCF_040660295.1 Micromonospora sp. NPDC049891 | reverse complement strand
CACCCCCCGGATCATCCACACGACAGGGGCAGAAAGTCATACCGGGCCGGGCGACCGAGGGTCCCCGGCTGGGGACGATCAAAAAGGTAACGGGGGCTGACAGACGCCCTCCGGGAGCGGGTTGGAAGCTGCCGGATACGGTGACGCGGAGGCAGCGACCGCATGGCAGCTGATGGCCCGACACCGTCACATCCGGCAGCCACACCGGTGCCGGCGTGGGCAGCAGCAGACCGTGTCCGCCGCTCAGCCGCTGTTGGTGTCGCAGCCGAGATTGGGGGAGCGGGTTGGGAGCAGACGGGTGCACTGAACGGCGTTGAACAGCGTCCAACGGCCCTGAACGGCATCCAACTGCACCCACCCCGACCTGCACGTTCTCGTTTCCGCAGGTCAGAATCCGTGCCGCGTCCTGCTTCACACGCAGTGCTCCACGATTTTGAACGGCAGTCGATAGCACTCTATGTCTCCTGATAGGGGAGTATGCGCAGGTCACGGCGGTAAGGATCTGCTGGATCGGCTGGCCTTGCAGGTGGGAGCAGATCGGGTGCAGGTTGGCGAAGTGGTCACCGCGCCCGAAGTGCTCACCGGCTCTGGCCAGCCCGGAGGGCTCTGAACTGCGGCGATGTGGGCCAGCGGCCTGGCGTGACCTCCCAGAGAACACCGAAGTGGTCAGGGTTCGCTGCTCCCTGTCTGGATGGCGCCGGCTGTGGTCCCCGGCCCCACTGACGCCATTCAGGAGAGCAGTGTTCCATCGATGTGCGGCTCTGGGTGCCGTGGTGCTGGCTCAGTATGGATCCCGGGAGCTGAGACTCGAATCCCACCGCCAACCTTCTGAGCAGGGCTTCCTGCTCGGTGACCTCTTCGGCGGACCCGAAGGCGTCAGCACGACACCTCCGCTCAGGCCGCCTCGCCTCGGTACGCATCGATCAGGTTCGCCTACAGGAGGCATACGCATCGGCGGCGGGATGGCTACAGCACCGTCACCGACAAGCTCTGCAGCTTCCTTTGCCGCTGACGTTTTCTCCAGCCACTCGCGCTACAACCATCGATACCGCGCGATCTGCGTCCTCAATCTGCGGTCGCATCAAGTCAACGTCCTCGACGTAGTCCTCGACCCGGGCGATACCGCCGCAGGCACTGCCAGCAGCGGCACGCCGAGTGTCAGCAGCACTGCGGCGAGCAGCCGGTCCACCGCTAACCCATCCAGCACCTCCAATGTCGAGACCTTTGATGGGATGGTTTGGGGTAGGCGTGACGGATTTCGCCACGGAAGGGAAGAGCCACTCCCGCCGACGGCTTCGGAGCACGCGAGCGGTCGGGCACCCGACAGCCGGGGGGGATCCCGGTCCGTCGCGTGATCGGTACGCTGGGTGCTCCACAGTGGTGACCGAGGGGTGCGCGCGTTGTCGAAGTCGGCCGTTCCGGAAAACGTGTTCGTGCAGGTCGTCGAGACCGACGCTGGGCGGGAGATCGCCTGGGGCGCGAACGTCAACGAACGGCTCCGGGACCGGCTCGATGAGCTGCGGGCCGCCGTCGTGGCCGGCGCGCAGGTGGTGAACGCCGACCTCGACCAGCTGCCCGAACGACCCAACTGGCGGGTGAGCGAGCTCTCCGCGACGTTCGGCGTCACGCTCACCGCCGACGCGGGAGTCCTGCTGTCGCGGGCCGGCGCCGAGGCGACCTTCGAGGTGACGGTCACCTTCAGCCGGACATGAGCGACGGGCGCGTCCTCGCCGGGGCGAAGGTGCGGGGCTGCGGCTTCCTCCTGACCGGGCGGACGGTCCTCACCGCCGCGCACGTGGTCCGGGACCGGCGGGTGGACGAACTCGCGTTCGTCACGGAGACCGGCCACCGGCACGGCGTGGCGGCCATCCGGTCGGTGCCGGAGATCGACGCGGCCGTACTGACCCTGGCCGAGCCGGCACCGGACCCGCCGCTACCGCTCGGCCGGCCTGCGGCATCCGGCGCCGCCTGGCGGGTGACCGCGCGTCCGGAACCCGCGTCCGTCCAGCTGACCGGCACCGTGTCCGCGGTCGGCCACCGGGTGGTGAACGCCCGGGGGCACGAGCTGGGCGTGCTGCAACTGGCGGTGGCGGAGGAACTGGGGGAGTACCAGGGCTACTCGGGCGCGGCCGTCACGGTGGACGGCGCGGTGGTGGCGGTGCTGGTCGAGCAGGTCCGCGAGCGCACCACCGCACCCGGGGCCCGGCGGGCGAGCAACGTGCTCTACGCGGTGCCGGTCGGAGACATCCTCGATCACCTCGGGCTCGACCGCCCGGTCCCGGTGCCGGCCGGCTGGCACGAGGACCTGTGGCGGCTGCTCGACGAACTGGCCGACGACCCCGACCTGCCGGACGAGCTGAGCCGCCCGGAGACTGTCGCCGTGCAGGCGTACGCCCTGCTGGCCGACGCGGCCGCAGGCGGCCACGCGAGCGACCCGGGACGGCTGGCCGACCGGATCCGGCGGCAGGCGCGCCGGTGCTCCGCCGACGAGCCGGTGTACCGGCTGGCCGCGCCCGCTCCGCTCACTGCCGGCTCGCTCCGGTTGATGCTCGACCGGCTGGCCCGGGTACACGCGGCGGCGGCCGCGTTGCCGACTCACGTCCGGCGCCCCCGGTACCGGATCGAGGCTCCGGGGACGCTCCTCGCCGATCCGGTGGCCGAGATCGACCGGTGGCTGGCGGCGCGGGTCGCCGACACTGGCGACGACGACCGGTACGACGTCGAGGAGACCGTGCGCGGGATGCGCGACCGCCTCGACCCGCCGGTGTTCGACCGGGACCCGGCCGGCGAGCTGATCGCCCTGCTCAACAACGACGGTTTGGAGGCGCCGGCACGGACCGCGGAGCGGCTGGTGCGGGAGATCGTCACCCGGGGCGCCGACGCCGCCGACCTGGAGGTCGGGCTGGCGCGGATCCTCACCCGCGGCACGCCGTCGGAGGTGACCGTGCTGACGGCGGCGCACCGCCAGCCGGCCACGGTGACCCGGGACGACCACGGCTACCTGGTCAACCGCCAGCCGACCCTGTACCACCTGGAGCACGGGTACTTCGCCGCCACCGACGTCCTCGACGAGTTCGAGCGGGGGTACTGGTCGTGGTACGAGCAGGCGGTGGTGGAGTCGGCGCGCGCGGGCCGGGCCGTCGTGCCGATGTTCTGGATCACCGGGCCGTCCGGGGCGGGCAAGAGCGTCCTGCTGCTGCAACTCCTGGCGCGGCTCAACACCCGGGCCGGGGTCTCGGTGCTGCTCCCACCCGCCGGCACGCGACTGAGCCGGGCCACCCGGTGGGCCGGCGAGCTGGGTCCGGCGCGGCACGTCGTCGTCGGCGTCGACGACCCGCTGTCCTGGACCGAGGACGACGGGCGGGCGGCGTGGCCGGAGGTGTTCCAGGCTCTCGCCCACCAGCGGCAGACCGGATCCACGCGGGAACTCCCGGTCTTCGTCTGCTGCGCCCCCACCGAACACCGGGGCGAGTTCGTGGCCGAGTACCGCCGGCAGGTGCTCGTCGGCGGGATGGCGCTGGACCCGTACCGGCCGGAGTTCACCGAGCAGCTGCGTCGCTGGTACACCGCCCGTACCGGCATGGCACCGCCACCGGTTCCGCCGCGGGGTGTGCCGCTGCCGGCCCAGCTGTTCCTCGAGTGGCGCAGCGGGGAGGGCATCGAGGAGTACGCCGAGCGGTTCCAGCGCCGCATCACCGGCCAGGGGCTGCCCGAACTCGCCGACTTCTTCGCCCACCTGCTCGCCGTCAATCGGCTCTACGTGGGCTACCCGCAGGAGGCCGTCGACGCGTTGGCGGAGGAGACCCGGCAGGCGTTCGCCGCCTACCGGGAGGACATGCACGTCCAGCTTTCCGGCGAGGACGGCCGGCCCGGCTACTGGTTCGCCCATCCCCACGTCGCCGACCTGATGTACGAGGTGTGGTTCCCACCCGGCCGTCGGGCCGCGGAGCGCACCGCGCACCTGCGGGACGCGCTGCTCGAGGTGCTCGCGGCTGTACCCCGGGGCTGGGCCGCCGTGCCGCTGCTGCGCCGGCTGCGCGCTGCGGCGGGTGGCGGGTCGGGGGAGCGCGACGCGATCGCCGCCGTCCGGGCCCGGGAGGCCGCGGTGCGGTCGGCGCTGGCGGAGGTGGTCGACCGGCTCGGTCCCGGCCTCACCGACCTCGCCAGCCCGGTGCTGGCGGAGTGGATCCGCATCGAGCACCAGGTGTGGCCGTCCCGCTCCGATCGGCGTCCCCGGGAGTGCGCCATCGCCCGGCTCGCCGGGCCGCTGGACCGGGGCATGGACGAGTTGCTGCGGGCACTGGTCGACCTCGACAACCCGGGCGTCGACGCCGAGGTGTGGGCGTATCTGCAACGGCACCTGGAGTGGGAGGGCTGGCTGACGGTCGCGGGCCCGCTCGTCCGGCGTAGGGCCCGCTCCCGCGACGTCGACCTGCTTGCCCCGGTCGTCGAGTCCACCCTGGCGCGGCAGCCCGCGGCGGCCATGCTGCTCGCGGACGCGCTGGAGACCGCCGTCGACAACGGCCCCCTCGTCCGGCTCGCGCACCGGCTGGTCACCGGCGAGCTCACCGTCGACGCCCCGCTGGCCCCGGTGGTCGCAGCCCTGTACCAGCGCGACCGCAACCGGATGCGGGGGCGGGGCCCGCTCGCCGCGCCGATCCACCGGGGGCTGGTCCGGGACTGGTTGGCGGCCGACCCTCGCCCCGAGCACCGGGTGGTCTACGAGGAGGTCCTCGCCGGGCCGGTGCCGCCGATGTTGTGGCGCGCCCTGGAGGCGTGGGTCCGGGCCTTCCCGGCCGAACGCCTCGCGGGTGTCGCCCTCGCGCAGTGGCTGGACTGGTCGTGGCTGGACGACGAGGGCCGGCGTGACCTGCTGCACGCCCACTTGGAGCGGTGCGACGACGTGGACCCCCGCCTGGCCGGGAAGGTGCGCCACCTGCTGTCGCACGACGGTCGGGGCTGGGCGCGGCTGTTCACGCTGCTGCCCGAGACCTGGGTGCGGGACCCGCAGGTGCGGGCCACGGCGCTTACCTGGCTGCGGGGGCAGCGACCGCCAGCGGCGTGGCACTGGGTGTACACCCACCTGTGCCGCAGCACCGGCGAGCCGGACGACGAGCTGCGCCGGCTCGGCGCGGGCCACCTGGCTCGGTGCGGGGAGGACCACAGTTGCGTCTACACGCACTACTGGCTGCTCCAGGTCACGGCGGAACCGGGGCGCCTGGAAGCGGCGCGCGACACGTTTCGATGGCTGCGGGACCGGACGGGCCTGACTGTGGCCTGGTGGCTGCTGGCGGGCCAGATCTTGCGTGCGGTGCCACCCGACGACGCCGACGAGGTCGTCGACGTCTTCGTGACCTGGGTTTGGGACCACCCTGACGACGGGGCGGCCGGGCAGGTGCTCTCCGCCAGCCTGGCGGCGGAGACGTCTCCGGCCGTGCGGCGGCGACTGCTGGATTGCGTCGAGGAGTGGCTGTCGGCACCGCGACCGGGCTGGGCCCGCACCTACGCGGCCGCCCGGCCGTTGCTCGACGTCGACCGGAGCAGCGCGCTCGCGCTGTCCTGGCTGCTGCGATCGGCCGACGACCGGGGCTGGCTCCGGGTGTTCTTCGCGACCGTCGACCAGCTCGACGTGGCGCAGCTGACCACGGTGGTCCGCGCCTGGTTCGCCACGGCGGGGTCGACCGCCTTCGCGGCGGGTCCGCTGTGGCGGGTCGCTGTCGAGGAGGGGCCGTGCGCCGCGCTGCTCCGCGACCCGTCGTTCCGCGCGGTGGCGGTCGGCTGGCTGGCCCGTGGTGGCGGCACCGCCGCGTGGCGCCCGATCACCCTCAGCCTGGTCGCCGCCGACCCCGCCGACCCCGAACCGCTGCGCGTGGTCCTGACCGGCGGGATCCCGTTGCACAGCGTGTACGGCTTCGCCGACGACCTGGAGGAGCTGCTGCGGACCCGACCCGACGAGGCCGGACCGATGCGCCGGCTGCTGGCCGCCGTCGACGCCACCCCGGCGTGGCGGGTCGTGTGGCGCAGGCTGCTGTCGGTCGCCCCGGATGACCACGGCTGGCAGGTGTCCCTGGCGTTGCTGTCGGACGAGACACCCGACGCGTTCGCACCGCTGTGGGTCCGACTGTGGGACGCGTATCCGGACAACGAGCGGCGGGCCGTGTTGCGGGACCTCGCCGAGCAGCAACTCGCCGGCCAGCCGGTCGACGAGCCGGGGTGGCGTAACGTCCGCCGCAGGCTTATCGACGGCACCGGTGACGGCGCCCCGGACACCCCACCGGAGTCGGTCGTCGGCGTCGGCACGGCCATGCCGTTCCTGCCGGCTCCCCGCGCGGGGGACGGGACATCCGCGCCGTGGCAGTGCCGGCTGGAGTGCCCCCACTGCGGTGTGCCGTTCGACGTCACCAGTGGCGACGGCGTCCGGCAGGCCCGGTGGACCTGCCTGCGGTGCGATCACGACCTGACCATCGACACGGCGACGTTGGTGATGACCGCGCGGCCGATGACGCGGACCGCCGCGAAGCCGGTGTCCGTCTCCAGCCGGGCACCCCGGTTTCGGCCGCGGGTCCACTGCGACCGGTGCGAGCGGGAGATCGCCGCGAATGTGCCCACCCCGGACGGCGGACACGTCGCCGTAGACCGCGAGTGCTGGCTGCTCCACGAGGTGACGGCCGTCGACGTGACGGACTTCGTCGAGCACGCCCGGTACGTCGAGGCGGGCCGGACCGCCGAGGAGTCCGACTAGGCCGTCGAGGTGCGTGTACTCGGACGTGTTCGACTACGTTACGAAGTCGTCTGCGCGCGGGTCGGCATCCCACCCAAGCCGAGCCAGTTCCCGAAGGACTGCGCGCGCACGAGGAGTCCAGAAAAGCAGAACGTGATCACGTTCTGCGGTCCTGAAGGACACCGCGAGTGCAAGGGCCCAATGCCTGCCCACGATCGGCCCGTGTGGCAATGCGGTCACCTCGGCGTGTTGCAACACCTCGGAGCCGGCCCGCGACGAAAAAGTCAATGTGCTGTCCTCGACCCAGAGGCATACTGACGGCCAGCGCATCCGCCTGACGACGCGCAGTGAATCGCCGCGGGTGAAGTCACGACGATCGACATAGGTAAGTCCACCGCGTGCCAGCAAGGTCTTGGAAGCCATCGCGGGATGATATGCCTCCAGCCCGTCAGCTCGGCGCGCGCCGGCAAGCCTCAGCAGTTCCGCAGGAACCTTCCTGGTCAGCTGTACGGATCAAGTAGCGGTCGAGCGGGGGCGCTGGTTAGGCATTCTGCTCGTCGAACGGCTCGTCACTCCACCGCCACCACGCCTCGTCGCCATCGAGGTGAAGAAGAAACTCAGGAACCTCCTGGCCATCCGGGTACCGAAGCGTCACAGCGTTCCGGACGGTCTCGTACGCGCGCTCCCAGGACTCCACATCCTCATCGATGCCATCGAGCAGCCGCAGTTCCTCGGCGAAAAGCGGCCGAAGCTCCGCCAGCCCTTCCCTCGGGTCAACACGAGCGTTCAACCACGGGAAGTCCCCACCGTTCACCACGAGCTCAGCAAGTACCCCGCCGTCGTCGCGTCGGCGCAGCGTCCAGGCACCACCGTGACGATCACTCACGACGACGACATTAGCGACCGTAGAAGCATCTCTGCTGACCTGCCCGGCTTCGATACGGTCGCACCTCCGGCCAGCAAATGCACGCTTCTGCCGCTCTCAGCGCACCGGCAAACGTGCAGGAGAGGGCTGTTGGGTTTCAGATCGACTTCGCTGCCCTGATCGTCGATTAGTACCGCCCTACGATCACGTTCTTCAACGACGTGCTCGCCCTCGACCTCGTCGAGGACTCGCCATCGCTGACCAGTGCTGGGACGACCCGAGCGGTGGGCGTCGTCCGGCACCCAGGTGCACTGCGAAAGCCGACGGCTTGAGGCCCTGCGGTTAATGTGCACTGCTGTCGACGGGGCGTCGCGACCACGGGCTGCGGACAAGGTCCGACGAGCATAAGCCGCTGACGTCGCTTTGACCGCTACGACCTCATGCCGGAATCATAGGCGCATGACCTCGAGAGCCTGGCTTCGTCAAGATCGCGAGCTGATACCGGGTACCGAGATCTTCCGCAGCGAGCGCCAGTTCGCGATGGAGGCCTACTCCGCAAGCCACAGGCAGCTGCTGCTACGCAGCAATCCGGTCGACGATGAACACGAAACGACAATCGACCTGCTGTTCAAGCCGGTGGAAGCGATCAAAATCCGTGACGGCTTCGCAGGGCTGGTCATCAGATGCGCGACCGTTAGTGAAGCCGCCCAGATCATGACCGCGCTGCCTCGGGCCAGCCCTGACCGAGGCGACCGGGTCTTCATGCTGGAAAGCCAAGGCCGATTCGACTACGTCATCAGCATGGCTTTCGGTTGGCACGAAGGCATCCTGCCCCGCGTCCAGGGAAGCTTCTTCCATACCGCGGACGCCTACCTGCCACGATGGCCTACGGGACCGCTGTTCGGTCTGAACGCAGGGTTCAACGCCGCGTCTGCCCAGGACCTCGTCTACGCGTTGAACTCGGACGACCATCGGCCGGTCCGTCGTGACCGATTCCGGTACGTCTTCGTCCTCATGACCGACGTGGGCAGCGGAAACAGGCCGAAGATCTCGGGCGCCGGAGTGTTCCTGACCCGGGCGGACGCCGAGCAGGCCCAATCTCTGCTGGCCGCAAAGGTCACATCCTGCTGGATCGAGACGCTTCCAGTCGCCATGTAGGAAGCCGAGCCCAACCAAGATCTTCTCCCATCCGCTTCTGCCGCCGTACCGGCGTCGCAGCGCGTGGCGGAGGAACGGCGGCGATAGGCGCGGTCGTAGCCGATAAGCGTGCGGGGGCCGAGGGAAGGGTGGTGCTGCCCTTGCGGCGAAGCGAGCTTCTACACGAGGCTGGGCTTGACCGCGATCCATTTGCTTAGCTGGTCGGCGAGCCGTTCATCCTGGACCTCGTCTAGATGCCATTGAGCAGCATTGATCAGGTTTTTCGCAAGGCGGGACAGGCGTATCTGGGTTGGGTCGAGTCCGTGCAGGTCTCGGCGGGCGTCGAGCATGGGCACCTGGTCCCGACCAACCGGGATGGCGTCAAGGCAGGCCCGGACGATGTCATCAGCGGATGGCAGCAGATCCGGTAACTCGGCTCCCGCGCGTCGCATGTCAGCCGCGAAGTAGGCCACCTTCTCGGCGCTTTCGGCTCGGGTGAGGACACCGCGGGCCTGTCCCTGGCGCAGTAGCCATAGCTTCAGTTCCACCCAGTCGGCCCGCCTACCTGGTTGGTCGCCAAGGACCTGATCGATGACCAGCAGCAGATACAGCCACCAGTTGACCCGTGCGCTCGATGCCGGCTGACGGCGGTCCAGCCAGTCCCTACGCTGGTTGTCGCCGAGCCGCAGCAGATGAGCCAGCCCATCGGTGATGGCCTGACGCTGCGCACCGAGACCCGCGGCCGCCACGGCCTCGGGAGGCTGCCGCCCACTGATCGACCAGACGTCGCCGGCGTCGATCACCTTCCCGTCTGGAGTGGGGGCGACCACGAGGGACACCTGCGACTCGGCAAGCCAGTATCGCCGGAAGCCGGCATCAGACTCTTGAGTGATCTCGTCGAGTCGACGAAGAAGTTCAGATCAGCCACCCGGCAAGCGTGAACAAGCAACCGCCGCGACGCAAACACCATACGGCCACCCAACGACCGATCTCCGGCCCGTCGCGCATGCGCATCCGCACATGCCGCGAATCGCTCGCTACGCAGCGTCTCGTTCAGCTCGGGCGACCGGATGCACGGTCGTAGCCGCTCTTCTGCCGCCGCAGGGAGTTGCCCCAGCCCACCAAGCGGTGAGGATCCCTCTTCTCTGTCGTAGTGGCCGAGTACATAGCAGGTGCTGCCACCCGTCGATGCAACGTTCTGGCACGTAGAAGCCCGTAGCGATCAGGGCGGCGGCAGCGGCTGAAGGTCCGCGCCTGGATCCCACCAGCGCGAGTCGGGGCCGTAGCAGATGGACGCGGCCCAGTAGTCCGCATCCTCGTGGTAGACGATGTCAAGGCCGACGATCCAGACACCTGGGACACGGCCCGCTCCACCAGCTTGTGACCACTGGCGGTTCACGCGTGCCACAGCCTCGCTGTGGGAGATGTCGTAACGGCGGGCCATCGCGTCAGCGATCTCTTCGCAGAAGGTCAGGGCCTCTGTGTCACCGGCGCAGGGGAAATTGCCGTGCGAGCGCAGCACCGACTCGTGCACCAGATATTCCTGCGGATAGATTAGCCCTGACGTACCCCGCGCAGGAATGCGTACCCTGATTCGATCCCCGAGTTCATCTTCACGGAGGCCGTACTCCGCCAGGAGTCGATCGAGGTACTCCCGTGGTCCAACAGCCTCATAGGTGTCGTCGCACTGTCCTGCCGTGTCCACCACAACATCCTGCCGGCCGCCGCCACGGGTATGGCAAGCGAGGATCCCACTATCCGCTCATGCCGCGAACCGCTTGTCACCGAGGGCGACATTGAAGCCCGCCGGTGCCCGCGTGCGGTCCTGCCGGGGTGGGGCCTGGACGATGCGCCATGATGGGGCTATGCCACGCACGGACAGAGCCTCGCGGGTGATCGCGGCCCCTCCCGATCGTGTCTACGCTGCGCTCGTCGATCCAGACGCCCTCGTCGCGTGGCTTCCGCCCGCGGGGATGAGCGGTAGGTTCGAACGGTTCGATGCCCGGCCGGGTGGGTCGTACCGGATGGTGCTTACCTACGCGGACGCCTCGACCGCGTCGGGCAAGGCCACCGCGGACTCCGACATCGTCGAGGCGCGCTTCGTTGACATCGTGCCCGGCGTCCGGGTGGTGCAGGCCGTCAACTTCGTCGCCGACGATCCCGACTATGCGGGCACCATGACGATGACCTGGGAGGTCAGGGCAACCGACGAGGGGACGCGGGTGGACATCCGAGCCGACGACGTGCCCTCCGGCATCTCCGCAGAGGATCACGCGGCCGGGCTCGCGTCCTCGCTGGCAAACCTCGCCGCCCACGTTGAACGGTAGCCCGTCGCGAGATGGCGGATCCGGACTGAACGCGTCTGGCGACACCCGCTCATAGCCGATGAGAGTGCGCATTCGGCGGCCGTCCCAGAGTCAGCGGCCCATGGTTCTTCCATCCGAGTGGGAGAGCTAGTCGAATTTGACCTGCAACAAGAAGGCGTTTATCCTTGCGGTTACACCATCCAATGTTGCATACATCGAATTTAAGGCATCCATCTGCACATGCAGCGCTTGCAGCATTTCTCTCCGTCGAGCAATCCCCATATCGTCGAGTGTCAGACGCCCAGGCGACTGCTCTTCGTCGTCCCAGTTTGACCACAGGTCATCGATATCGCGGTACGAAAGTCTCGACGTGCTCAGAACCTGGCCGAATTCATAATCTATTGCGGCTGCCATGGAAGGCGAATCTGGCGGGGTCATCTCCGGCGGGAGGGCCAAGAGTGATGGCTTGAGCATCAACCATACCGCGCGCACCTCCAGGGTTCTTTGGTCTAGCGTGAACAAGTTGTGGCAAGTTTCCCTGTGTTCGGTAATAACCTGGGAAAGACGCTCTCTCGTTGCCGCAGAAAGCTCACCCGATCTCCCCAGTTCGCGCCGAATATCAGCAAGTACTGCACCAGCTTGCTTCGGCTTCCGTGCAGCATCCGATAAAAAGCCAAAGTCGGCAAACGTCCCAGGCACCACTTGTTCAACATTAGCGCGTAATTGCATGGTGAGGGCCTTCACCGTAGCGAGGTTTCTGCTGTCCGCAAGAGCTGCAGTCTGAGTCATGGAAAGCTGTTGCACTACAAATAGCGCGACCGGTATTCCAATCAAGGCGCCACACATGGACGACAAGAGGTTAGTGACAAACGGGTATGATGACCACAATTGGAGGATATCGCCGGAAATTCCCAAGGTGCCTAGCGTGGCACCCACCGTCCACATGGCCACGGAAAGGCGTTTTACGGCTGTAGGCGAGTTCCTCCACGACGATCGGATCAATACAAGCAGACTGTCGTTGCGACCGTTCACGTAGAGATTGTCGCAACACAGCGCCAGTAGCGCGGGCCGCCGCATTGTCATGCGGGCAGACCGGGCGTCACGGAGCGCAGCCGCTGTCCATGGGCAGGCGCGAGGACACGCCCGAGAAGGGTGCGACCATCGTTCAGTGTTGGTGCGGTCAGTGCGTTCGTTGCGCCACGAACACGTACTCCCGCCCAGGACGGTCTGGGGCCTCGCGGACGTCGATCGTGGTAAAACCACTGGTCACCAGGGTCTCCTCAACCTCTGCTTGACTGCGGAACCTGAGGGTGGAGTCCGACTGCACCGAGAAGCCGTCAGAGGCGAAGGTGTACGTGTACCGGAAGGAGACATATGGCAGCGCCACCCTGGTGACTTCCATCCGCCGTTCGACCTCACCGATGCCAGGAAGGTTTCGGGTGGCGGGGTCAGTGTCGACGACCCATTCCTCCCAGGCGCGGCGCTGCGGGCGTCTCGTCTCGAACACGAGGTGGCCGCCGTCGCGTAGCGCGCCATGGATGCCCTGGAGTGTCGCGCTCCAGTCATCGTCGTCAAGGAAGACTTGAGCCACGTTGCCGGTCATCAGCGCGATGTCAGCTGACAGCGCGGGGAGCGTCGTGGCATCCCCGTGGAGCCAGGTGACCGATGCGGCGCCGGGTTTGGATGCCGCCGCCTCGAGGGAGGCAGCGGCGGGATCAACGCCGGTTACCTGTCGTCCGCTTCTTGCCACCAGGATGGCCAGGGATCCGGTACCGCATCCGATGTCGAGCACGTGCCGGGCGTCGAACTCGTCGACGATGCGAAGATATGCGTCGAGGTCTGCGCGGTCGCCATCGAACGCATCGTAGACAGGCGCGAGGCGCGGGTGGGCAAAGATCGCGTCGGGCATGGCACAGAACCGTAGCGATACGGAATGTCCGAGACCAGCAATAATCGACGCGGTTGCGATACCGCTCATGCCGCACCGAACGCGGCGGCCTGATGTACTGCGTTACCGCTTCTGTGCTCGGTACTTCCGGAGCAGCGCGGTAATCTTGGCGTAGTCACGGGCGCCGTTCAGCTCGTTGAGCAACTCGTCTGGGCAGAGCTCATAAAGGTCGCCCCACCACCGGCGACCCCGGTTGTCCCAGATCCGGTAGCCGCCATCAACGCCCCTCGCCACGTACCTTCGCCTCGCCACCGGTGGCAGGGTAGCAATGTCGTTACCCGACTGCATGCGGCTTGCGGCTATCCAGTTCGGCACGCTCATCTGGCCGCGAGCCGCGCGCTGCCCGACGATCACGGCACGCTTGGAGGCCGACGCAGAATCCTGCCGAGTCGAGTCTGCTGTTGCGACAGCGCCGGGACTGACGGTGCACTCAGCGTCACCCGAGTGGCTGGCCCTCACCGTCCTGCAACGAGCCTGCGGCTGCGGCTGGACGCCGGTAGCGGCCACAGCTACTGAACACGGCCGTGACCAGGAGGTCCGAAGTCAGCCGCTTCGACGGTTGCCATACTGGCGAGGACTCTGCACCGTGCCGGAACGGCCGTGGGCACGGCTCGCGGTACCCCCGATGCGGTTGGCGGTGGCCTTGCCCTTGGACCGGCGTGCCGCCCGGTTCTCGAAGGGCTGCGGCTGCTCCTCGGTTCCCGCTTCGACGTCAGCGGTGGCATCGGCGTCGCTGCTGGCATCGGTCATCAGGGTCTCCTCGTGCTGCTCAGGACTGGGCGATTCGCTGCGGATCGGGAAGCGTGGCCGCCGCGATACGCAGACGGTAGCGGGCAGGCCGACCCGAGTCGGGACCGACTGCCCGGGTACACCATCCAGTCACGCCAGAGCCCTCGCCAGGGCGATCCAACCACGACACCGTCCGGGCAACGGATTTGCCGCAAACCGCGCGTTGGCCGCTGCCCGACGCAGCGCACTCGATCGTGGCCGATGAGAGTGCGTTTGCGGACTGTGCCGGAGCGAAGGTTTGTCCGGCGTGGACGCTTCTAAAGCTGAGCAAACGCCGAGGTCTAGGGCAGGTCCCAGACCAGGTCAGCAGTGGCGACGCCGATCTCACCGTCGTACCTGTCACCGGCTGCGGATCGCGCAGCCGCCGGATCCGTGCCTGGCCACAGGTGGGTCAGTAGTAGGTGTCTGACGCCGGCTTCGGCGGCCTGCCGACCTACCTGGCGCGCACTCGACAGGTAGCGCCGAGAGTCCTCCGGCACCTCATCGACGTAGGTGGCCTCGGCCAGCAGCAGGTCGGCGTCGCGCGCCAGTTCCACCACGTCCGGGCTCGGGCCGGTGTCACCGGTGTACGCGAGAACCCGGTCACCCGCAGTCAGCCGTACGCCGGCATTTGGCACCCAGTGCGGCAGCAATCGGGTCTGGGCCCGGAACGGGCCGATGTCGAGGCGACTGCCGACGGTGATCTCATGCAGAACGTAGGCGGCATCCAGCATCCCGGGGCGGTCCAGCGCTAACACCGCATCCAGCGCGCCAGGCAGCGCGTACACCGGTAGCGGCGCCGGCGGATCACCACGCAACGCTCGCGCCCGCAGCAGCGGATTCAGGTCGGCGCAATGATCGGGATGTCCGTGGCTGATGAACACCGCGTCGACCTGGTCCGCGGTGGTGTGTTCCAGCAGCCGCGGCACGGTCGCATAGCCGAGATCGACGAGCAGCCGGAACCCGTCGTGCTCCACGAGGTAGCCGCTGCATGCCTGACCCGCCTCCGGCCATGCACCGCACCCGCCGAGAACCCTTAGCCGCACCCGAAAAACCCTATCGGCCGGTTCGCCAACTGTTCCAATTGACCTGGCGCATATCGCTGCCCGAACATCCTCAACTGGCCGCCGACCGCGTGCCACGGACGGTGACTGCTCCCGAGGCCACCCACCGTCCGGACGTAGCCTAGATGGCGGAGGCGTTCGTATGGTGAGTTACCGCAGTGCTGCTGCGAGTTCGGCGGCGTTGTCGAACGCGGGTGCCGCCCCTTCGGATTCGTCATGCGTGAGCGTGACGGCCTGGGCGCGGGTCAGCATCTCGGCCGCAGTCTTTGAATCGTGCAGCACCATCGCGAGTTCGGCGCGGTAGACCAGGGACCTCGTCACAGGTGGCGGTTAGCCTGCCGTCCCTGAGCAGCGTTGAACTGGATGAGTTGATCGTCGCGGACGCCGAGGCGCTGCACGCGTAGTTGTCGGACCACCACGATCCCGGGTCCTTGGCACTGCCGTGCTGCCGGTTTCTCCTCGGCTCGGCGAGCGGCTGACCGAAATCCTGCAACAAACCTGCACATCGCTACGCTTGTCTTGCCGGCAAGCGCTTTCCTAGCCTGGTATCACATCGATGTTTCGCTCTATAGCCAGGCTGATGACACGAACATGTAGCCACTCTGCGGTGTCGGGCTGTGCAGGAGTCGCCTCGCACCGTGCTCACTCCCCGAGGAGACGAACAGTGAGAACTACAGTGCGACAAAGGCTGCTCGCCGGCGGCACCGCCGTGGCCGCCGCAGCCGCCGTTGCCTCGGCGCTGCCGGTGTCCCAAGCGTCCGGCTCAGCTGACGGTCTCGCCGCCGCGTCGGTAAGCGCCAACGCGACGAACCTCAGTCTCGGGGCTGGCTCCGACGGCTCTAGCAAGGCCAGCGGCACCAGCTACGGCAATGTGATCGATGGCGACATGGGCAGCTACTGGTCGCCGACCGGCACGACCGGTCGCATCTCCGTCAAGTGGGGCGCCGCCACCACTGTGGCGTCGGTGAACATCCGGGAGGCGGCCGGCGCGGTAGGTGTCGTCGGCTCCTGGCGACTCGTCAACAACGACACCGGCGCCACCCTGGCCAGTGGTGCCGGGGCCGGGGTCATCAACTTCCCCGCCACCTCCCTGAAAAAGATCAACTTTGAGATCACCGGCGCGAGCGGCACGCCGAGGATCGCCGAGTTCGAGACGTACGCCTCAGGTGCGACGCCCGGGCCGACGACCCCGCCGCCGACGCCCGGGCCGACCACCCCGCCACCGAGCACGCCCCCACCGACCAGCCCGCCCCCGCCGTCGAGCGGCACGCTGTACGTGGCGCCGACCGGCACCGACAGCGCGGCCGGCACGCTTGCGAACCCGACGACGCTCACTTCCGCGATCACCCGGATTCCCGCAGGCGGGACGATCTTCCTGCGTGGGGGCACCTACCGCTACTCGCAGACCATCACCATCGCTCAGGGCAACAACGGCACGTCGAGCGCACGCAAGAACATCTTCGCGTACGCGGGTGAGACCCCGATCCTGAACTTCTCGGCGCAGAGCGAGGACCCGGCCAACCGGGGCCTGGCGGTGGGCGGATCGTACTGGCACATCCGCGGCATCATCGTCGAGCGGGCCGGCGACAATGGCATCCTGCTGGCCGGCAACAACAACATCATTGAGCGTACGATCACCCGCCACAACCGGGACTCGGGGCTGCAACTCTCGCGGCTGATCGCGAACGCGCCCCGCGACCAGTGGCCCTCCAACAACCTCGTGGTGAGCACGGTGTCGCACGACAACGTCGACTCCGACGGCGAGGACGCCGACGGTTTCGCCCCGAAGCTCACCGTCGGCCCCGGCAACGTCTTCCGTTACACGGTTGCCCACAACAACATCGACGACGGCTACGACCTCTACACCAAGAGCGACACCGGGGCCATCGGCGCGGTGACCATCGAGTCCTCCCTCGCCTACAACAACGGCACCTTGAGCAACGGTGGCCAGGCCGGCAACGGTGACCGCAACGGATTCAAGCTCGGCGGCGAGGACATCGCGGTGAACCACACCATCCGCGGCAACATCGCCTACGCCAACGGCAAGCACGGGTTCACCTACAACCGCAACCCCGGCACGATGACGGTGTCGAACAACGCCAACATCGGCAACGCCGAGCGCAACTTCAACTTCGACGGCGGCTCCTCGGTGTTCCGAAACAACACCTCGTGCAACGGCGGCTCGAACGACCGGACCATCGGCAACTCCGACAGCTCGAACCAGTTCTGGTCCGGCACCAACGGATCCCGGTGTTCCTCGTACACCGGTGCTCTGGGCTGGTCCTTCGCCTCCGACGGTCGGCTGGTCGTGACCTTCGGCGGCCGAGTGGTCACCCCGTAACCAGCACGGCCGATGCCGGCGTCACCGCCGAGGTGACGCCGGCATCGGCTATCGAGCCCTACAAGCTGGGCCAGTGGTGCTACCAACTGGCAAGGTCGTGGGCCGGGTCGCCTTCTCGGCCACCCCTCACGCAGATCCTTGCCTACTACTGATCGGGCGCCACTGGCGGATCAGCGCATACCGTGCGGCAGGTCATTTGGTGCTGGTGGGGGATGAACTCGGCGATGGCGAGACGATGACGTCCGGGCGGTTCTTACCACTTTTTGGACCATGGTCATGAGTCCGGTGGTCGCCGGTCATGCGTGCCGGCTCTTGCCGGCGATCATGTCGACGAGGGTGTCGATCAGGTCTTCGGCGGAGACGCCTCCCCACTTCGGGTCGGCGAGCTGGCCACTGGCCTCCAGGCCGGCGATCCCGTTCGCGCTGCTGATGAGCAGGGCCGCGTATCGGCGGGCGTCCTGCTCGTCCACCAGGTCGGCAACGACGGCCAGGAACTCGGTCTGGCTTCGCTGGGCGGCCCGGGCGAGTGCGGTGGGGTCGCCGGGCGGATTGCTGAACATGAGCTTGTAGAGGTGTGGCCGAAAGCGGCCGACGTCGATGAGCGCAAGGAGGCCGCCGCGCATCTTTTCGGCGGCCGACAGGCCCGGTTCCGCGCGAAGGGCTTGCATGCGGTCTCCGAGCGTGTCCCATGCCCGGGTCCCGACGGCGATCAGCAGGCTCTCCTTGTCGAGAAAGTGCCGGTAGGGCGCTCCGCGGGTCACTCCGGCGCGCGCCCCCACCGCGCGCAACGTCACGGCGTCGAGGCCACCGGAATCGAGCAGCTCAGCGGCCGCGTCGAGCAGGGCGCGGCGGGTGGCAGCAGCTGATTCGGCACGGCTGATCACGCGGAGGATTCTAGCTCGCCTGTGATGACTAAGTCACTCGAACCAGTTGACGCTGTCATCTCATTACTGCACACTCAAGAGATGACATCGTCAACTGAAACTCGGGAACTCGTGGTCGTGACCGGGGCGTCGACCGGCATCGGCGCGGCCACCGCGCGGGAACTGGCTCGGCACGGCTTCCATGTCCTCGCCGGTGTACGGCGCGACAGCGACCGGACACCCCTGCGGGCCGACCGCATCGAGCCGGTGACCCTCGACATCACCGACCCCGACCACGTCGCCGCGCTCGCCGCACGTGTCGAGCGGGGTCCGCAGCCGCTGCGGGCGCTGGTCAACAACGCCGGCGTCCCTGGCGCCGGCCCGGTCGAAGTGATGCCGCTCAGCGATTGGCGGCGCATCTTCGAGGTGAACCTCTTCGGCCACGTCGCCGTCACCCAGGCCCTGCTTCCCGCGCTGTTACGTGGCAAGGGACGCGTCGTCAACATCAGTTCCCTCAACGGCAAGATCTCGATGGCCGGCTACGGGCCGTACGCCGCCAGCAAGTTCGCGATGGAGGCGATGAGCGACGCGCTGCGCAACGAACTGGCCCCCCACGGTGTGCAGGTGGTGGTGGTCGAACCGGGCGGCGTCAAAACCGAGATGTCCCGCGTCGGCCTCGCCGCCCTCAGCCGCCTCGACGAAGCGATGACGCCCGAGTAGAACGCGCGCTACGGCACTCTGATGCAGGCAATACCCTCCCACGTGGCGGCGTTCACCAAGGCCGGCGTGACCTCCGACGTCGCCGCGAAGAGGATCGCCAAAGCGGTGACCGACGCCAGGCCCCGCACCCGTTACACCATCGGCGCGACGGCTACCTTCCTCATCCGGGCCTCCCGCATCCTTCCCGACCGGATGCTCGACCGGATGACGACCTCCGACCTCCGCAAGCACTACCCGCCCGAGAACCGTGACCGAACGACCGCTACATGGTGAGCACCTCTGCCACCGAGGGTGCGCGTGGTGCCTCGGCGCGCCGGTCACGCTGAGTACCCGTCAGTCTCGGCGTTGTTCCTTGGGAGACGCGCCGAAGCGACGCGTAAAGACGGGCCGGCCGACGACGCGGTCGACCACCGGGGATCGGGGAGCAAGTGGGAGCAGTCGGGCGCGCTGAACGGCTCTGAACCGCGCCCAACGGCGTCGAATGGCACTCAACTGCACCCACCACGACCTGCGGCTTCTCCTTTCTGCAGGTCAGAGTGGGTGCAGCGTCCCGCTTCACACGGAGTGCTCCACGATTTTGGGCAGCAGTCGACATCTCTCTATGTTTCCTGGTAGGGGAGTATGTGCAGGTCGCGGCGGTAAGGAGCTGCTGGATCGGCGGGCCTTGCAGGTGGGAGCAGATCGGGTGCAGGTTGGCGAAGTAGTCACCGCGCCCGAAGTGCTCACCGACTCTGGACAGAGTCGAAGGCTCTGACCTGCGGCGATGTGGGCCACCGGCCTGGCGTGACCTCCCAGAGGAGACCGAAGTGGTCAGGGTTCGCTGCTCCCCGTCGGGACGACACGCCGGCTGTCGTCTCGGCCCCACTGACGCCATTCACGGGGCAGTGCTCCATCGATGCGCGGCTGTGGGTGCCGTGGTGCTGGCGGCGGTCTGGATCCCGGGAGCTGAGACTCGAATCCCACCGGCAACCCTCTGAGCAGGGCTTCCAGCTCGGTGACCTCTTCGGCGAGCCCGAAGGCGCCGACCTTCGAAGGTTCAGGTCATCGCCCCGGGATGCACGCTCGCTCATGCCGATGAGCGGACGTCCTTGCGGGGTGACAACTGTTCAGCCCACCGGTCGCGGACCGTGGTTCACTCTCAGTCGTGAACACCCCCGATCTCGCCGCTTTGGTGCCCGCCCAGATGGCTCGGCATCCAAGCTTCGACTGGACCATCCTGTCGGGCTGGTCCCCAAAAGAAGACCTGGTGGTCGAGTTGCATCCTCGCGGCTGGCCGGATCGGGTAGCCAAAGTCCAAGTCAACTCCGGGGCGGAGGTCTTCAGCGTCACCTTCGCTGGGCACGTGAGCCACGGCTTCGCCTACGAGGATCAGGACCGGCCCGAGACCCTTCAGGAGCGAATCGACCTTGCCGTCGAGGCCGCCAGCGGGCCCACGCGAGTCATCCGTGACTGCCGCGGCGACATCACTGTGAAAAGTACATTGGTGATAGATCCCGATGGGCCGCACCCACGCCCTAACATTGTCAGCTACCCCTTACGACGCCTTAGGTCGCTCTTCAAAGCGGGCCGCACTACACGAGAGGTTGACGACTTTCCCGCTGCGCGCTGTAGCTAGCAATCACGACCATTTTGCGCCAGCGTCCGCCCATGCCGCGAGGCGCGCGGGTCTTGAGGCTCGGGCTATCCGCCAGCGGAGTCCCAGACGTGCTCGAACGCGTCCCGTGCGACGACGAACGGGCTCCAGTCTTCTTCAGGATCATCCAGGCTCGCCTGCCCGAGGCCGCCGTACCGGTCTGCCTCATGTCCAGGCCCGTACCGGAGGACTGGGCCGTGGTCGTACACCTGGACCTGCCGAACTGGCCAACCGTCGTCATCCACCTCGAAGTACCAGACCGAGTGCCCCCAAGCGTCGAACTCGTCGCCGCGCGATTCGTCCCAGCGACGACGGTAGAAGCGGCCACCCATGGCCGTAAGCGTAGATCCACTCGTGCGCGGATCTGCCGCGAGTCGCTCATCGACGCCGTCGGCCACACCTTCGACATGGCCATCCCGCTGGGCCGCGAGACCCCAACCGAGTTGGCGTACTGTCTGGGTTGTTTGGGGCTGCGGTTCCGCTGTTCGCTCAGCCGGCCCAGATTCGCAGGCACGCGGCCATGATGCGAAACGGGAGGCCCCGAGCTTCGGTCTGGTTGACGGTGCCGGCCAGGTGCAGGTCGAGTTCCGGGCAGGTGAACAGCCAGGTGCCGGTCGACCCTGAGTGCCCCACCAGGGTTACTGGCCCGCGCAGTGGCGACATCAGTCGGTTGACCTTGAAGATCATGGTGCCCAGTCCGTAGCGGAGGACCGGGGCGTTGCGTAGCCGGTTGCGGCGTTCGGTCAGCAGGTGCCGCGTGTTCGCGTCGCGGAATGGCTCACCGGTGGTGAGCGCCCGCTCGAAGGCGAGCAGGTCCTCGATGGTGCTGACCAGGTCGTTGCTCGATGCGATGACTCCACTCACGTCCACCCGCCGTCGCCTGGCGTACAGGGGAAGGGGCGCGGTCAGATCCGGCTCGGCGGGCTCGGCGGCGGGGTGCCAGGTGCGGGTGAGGCCGAGCGGTTCGGCGATGCCTCTGGTGAGAAGGTCAGGAAAAGCGGTCGAGGTGACGCCCTCCAGGATCCGGATCAGCAACTGGAAGCCCGTGTCGGAGTAGCGTGCCCGCTGCGTCCCGGCAGTCAGGTCCTGTGGGTCGAAATGGGGGCGCTGCTGCTCGCGGGTGATGCCGATGACGTCCTCGAAGGTCCAGGACGTGTCGTGCCCGGCACGCAACTGCCGGTACAGGCTCGGCCCGCCGCGGCGGCGTTCGAAGAAGTCCGGCAACCCCGAGGTGTGGCTGGCCAGGTGGCGTACGGTGATCTGCGGCGTTCGGTCCACACCGCCCCGCACGTGCAGCCCGGTGGTGACGGATGCGGGCAGATACGTGGTGATCGGAGCATCCAGGTCGAGTTCCGCGCGCTCGTGGGCCTGCAGGACGAGCGTGATGATGAACCGCTTCGTGATCGAGGCGATGAAGAAGGGCGCCTCGGGGCGTACCTCCGGCTCGGCAGTGCCCTCCGGTCCCGATCCGCCCGCCCAGTGGCGCTGCCCGTCGGTGCTGCACAGGGCGAGGCTGACGTGGTGCAGACCGGGTCTGGAACTCACCCGCTGCACGAGGCCGGTCAGGCCGGCGTCAATCCCGTCGGTTACCCGATTGCCGGCTGCCGTGAACGTGGGCCGTATGTGACGTCCTAGCATAGCGACATGCCTACTAGACATGTCTAAGAGAGTCAACCGGCTAGGATCCGGATGTGGCACATGTGATCCTGGGCCTGCTGCTCATCGCCCCGCAGAGCTTGTACAGCCTGATCAAAAGCTTCGAAGCGGGCGTCGCGCTCTTCTACAGCGCCAGCTCAGGCAGCATCAAGCGGGCCCTCGACACGCTGCTGGGCAAGGGTCTGATCGAGGTCGCGAGCACCGAACCGGGCGGACGCGGCAAGAAGGTCTATCGCACCACCGAGGCGGGCCGCCAGGAGTTCCACCGGTGGATGACGGGCGAACTCGGCGGAGCCGACCTGGAGACAGCAACGCTTCCCCGACTGTTCTTCCTGGGACTGCTCGCCCCGGAGAATCGCGCACCCGTGCTGCGAAAGATCCAGGAACGGGCCGCAGCTGATCTCGCCGAGCTCACCGCCCTTCAAAAGCATCTCGACACGATGGAGGTATGGCCGGAGTTCCGCGATGTCGCCGCGTACCAGCGCCTGACCCTGGAGTACGGGATCGCCTCGGGGCGGCACGCCCTCGCCTGGTTCGGTGAGCTCGCCGATCGTGGGGGGCCGCAGACCGGATGACATCTCAGGACCCACGAACCCCACAAACAGGTCGGCGGCGCGCTGGGACCGGCGACTTTGGTCACTGTGGCGCCGGTGCACGGCACCGGACCGGCCGCACAGATCAACCCCTACAACCGCGCGTTCACCACGATCGCCCTGATCATGATGGCCGTGCCAGGCGGCCCGACCGCCGGACGCCGTCCAGGTGATCGACTCAGCTTCGGCTGGATAGCGGTGGGCGGGATAGAACCCTTCCGCCGGAACGGTGCCCGGGAGGGTATTTGCCTGTGTGGCGTTGCGTCCGCTGCGGCAGGTGTGCCTGGGGTGTGGGGAAGCTGTCGAGCTGATAGCGCAGACAGATCACGCACGGTTCGGGCCTCGTGTGCCGTCGCCACCAGCGAGGGTGCGTTGCGTGGTAGCGCAAACGGTTCAGCTCGACAGGCGCGCAGCGCTGCTATGGGTCACCTGCCGGCCGTGCACGCATCTGCCGCGGACAACGCGCGGTCGGGCCCCGCCTGCTACTGCCTCCGTGGCGGTGCATCCGGAAGTCCGGCCTCGACTCGCCAAGCGCTCGGATCGAATGAGCCGGAATCCAGAACAATCGTCAACATCGCGATTCCAGCGGCGAAGCCCCGCACAAGGTCGTGACTTCCAGTAACCGGCCAGCTTTCGCTGCGGACCTGGTGCATGTTGTGGTCCTGTGAGCACCAACACCCAACCTCCACGGCGGCGTTCACGGTGAGTCGGGAACCCCAGGCGACGTCGAGCGTCAGCTCAAGCCAATCGTGGCCGCTGTTGAAAAGCGTGATCGTGGTGTCGAACAGGAGCAGGTGGACGCCGTCGGCCGGCACGGGTGGACGCTGGCGGTGTTCGGGATACCACCACCAACCGATTCGGGTGGCGGCCGCGCGGTGGACATCAAGCGTGCGACCCAACCGCTGGAGTTCGTCCAGCGTCGCCGCGTACTCGCTGGGGAGCACGTCAGGCAGTGGCACTTGATCGATTGATGTTACTGGCCCGGCCATACACCGATCATCGCACGCCGGTCGGTGCACACATTTGCCGCGAGCCGCGCGCTACGCAGCGTTCCGCCGAGCCGGCCCGGGTTCCGTCCGGACGTGCCGACTTGTAGTTTGCGTGTTCCTCCCGACTGGTGGATGCGTCAGCGCCGGTAGGCGTCCGGGTAGGCGGCGATGGCGGTCTGCAGGTCGGTCAAGGGTCCGGCGTCGATCGGTGTGCGGGCTGTCAGCAATTGCTCGGTGCTGCGCCAGAGCGCTATCGCGTAGTCAGCCTCGGAGGTGTGGCAGAGCAGCCTGCCGGCCGGCGTGCTCAGCTGCAGTCCATGACGGCGGGTACGGCGCAGGGCGAAACTCCAGGCGCTGGAGGCGCCGGTGAACAGGTAGCTGGCGTCGGGGTGCGCCAGCAGGGTCGCGACGCCGGTGAGCATGTCCGCGGCGGCGAGATACACCATCAGCAACCCGCGGGACCCGAGCTGGCTGGAACTGTAGGCTCCACCGTTCCAGCGCAGGCTGACGTGTCCCAACTCGAACCCGGTGACAGGCATTGGCGCATCAACGGGTGCGTCGAACTCCACGACGATCACTCCGTCATGATCACATGCCCGGGCCACGGGCCCAGCTCTCCAATCGCGGCCGTCAGCGGAACCGTGACGTCCCTGCGTAGACTGCGATGCCCGTGCAGGGCGACGCCGCGCCATCCGTCGTGAGATCGACTCGTCCGTTCATCCTGCGACGCACCAGGCACCGGGGCTAGCCGCAGCGTCGGCCGTCGCGGATGTCAGTGCGTGGATTTGTACGTGTCATTCTGCGGTGATGAGCAGCAGGCCCCGAAGCTGGAGGTGGGGTGGTGCGCCGTCGAGGATCATTGCGGTGTTCTCTCCCGCTCGCGCGGTCTCCGGATCGTGTCGGGCGCAGGTGCGGAGGAACCGGGCCGCCACGACGGGATACCGCACGCTGCCGTCAACGAGCCATAGGTGACTCCCGCGGACTACGGGGCCGCCTCGAATTCGGCCGGTCACCACGATGGTTCCGCCCGGATCCACGAAGGCGTCCTCAATCCGCATTTCACTCATCGGATCTACGGTACGAGACGGAGCATCAGTCGTGAGCGGGCCTTGTGCCGCCGCCGCCGAGCGTCGCGCTCCGTCGCTACGTGGTCGGGCCGTCAACCTCCTGCGTACCCCAGAGCTGCCACAGCGTGGTGCCGAGAGCCGGGACCGGCAGTCAGCGGTTCCAGGCACACGGCGCTCGGTGTGACGTGAGCTGTGGCGGCTGATGGCCCTCGTCGAGGTCGTGCCCTGCCCCTTTACGATCTCGGCGTGTTGGGGGTGCACTTCGCCATCGCCGCGGACCAGGAACGTGCGCTGCTCACGGCAGGCGACCGCGGCGACAGCGACAGCGTGGGCGAGATCCTTGAGAACATCGAAGAGTCGTGGAGCGACGACGGGTTGACGGTCGACACCGACAAGGCTTGGAACGCCATCCACCGATGCCTCACCGACGGCACTGTCGACCCGGACGCCGGCGTGTATCCGTTGTCCCACGCGGTGCTCGGCGGACGTCATCTCCACGACGAGTATCCCGTCGTCTACCTCAGCGCCACCGAGGTCCGGGATGTTGCTCACACCCTGCGCAGTGTGGAACCAACGTGGCTACGCAGTCGATTCGACGCCATCAACGATCCGGACTATCTCGGCGCGCACGACGACACGGACTTCGCCTACACCTGGGACGCCTTCACTGAACTTCAAGCCTTCTACGACCGAGCCGCCGCAAGCGGACGGGCGGTCATCTTCACCGCAACCTGACTGAAGATCGGACGCTCATCTGCCGCACGGTGAGCGCGGAGGGCGGCTCAGTCGAACCAATTGAATAGTAGGTCGCCGAGCCTGCTCGGCTGGTGGTAGGCGACATCCCGGCGCTCTTCTTTGGTCAGGAGATGTAGGTGCCGCTCGTGGAGCGGCTGATTCAGCTCTGCCGTGGTGGCGACCCGCAGCCCTGCGCGGCGGTAGATGTCTCCGCCGGGGACGTCTACGAACACCGCGTGGATCATGTGGGGGTTTTGCTGTTCGGCTGCGGCGACCAGGAGGACCGCGCCGTTGAACAGGATGCTCAACGGCTTGGCATCACAGATTCGCACACCGACCCGGTAGTGGTTTCGGCCGACCGTCGGTTCCTCGACCGAGGTAGTGAGCACACCGTGCAGTGCCCGGATGCTGTCGTACATCATGGCCAGCCAGGTGGCACCGGCCGCCCGATCCAGGTGCGGTTTGGTCACTCCCGCCCTGCAGCAGACGGATGAGCTCCACGCAGGAATCATCCGGCATCGCGGCGCAGCCGGCGAACCTCAGGAGCAGACGCCTCCACCTGCGTTGAAGTCAGCGGCTCGTGTCCGCATCTGGCGACCCGCGCACACATGTTGCACGAGTGGGAGTGCAGACTGACCAGCATGAACGTTGTGGAGTTCGACGCGTTGGTCGAGCCGCTGCGTCGGAAATCGGTGGCCTCGTTAGCCGAGCACGGCTTCGCGCTCATCGAGGGACGCACCGCCACGGCCGCCGAGGTTACCGACCTGGAGAAGCAGCTCGGCGTGACGTTGCCGGAGAAGTACAAGGCCTTCATGATGCGCTACGGCGGTGGCGTGGTCGGCTGCGTCGAACTGTTCCCGATCGTCGGCACCGTCTCCGGCGGCGACGACGTCACGTCGGTCAACGACCGGGAGTTCCCTGACCGGGCATTCATCGCGATAGCGCCGGTGGGTACCGGCGACCACTGGGGGTTCCCGGTCGATGATGGTCACTGCCGCGAGGAAGTCTGGTTCCACTTCCACGATGGCGGCGACCCGGAGCGTGAGGCGGCCGACGTCCTGGAATTCGTCGCGCGCCGTGGACTCAGGTTGTAGCGGCCAGGCCATCCGCTTTCTGGCCCCCGACCGTGCGCGTGGTGCCTCAGCACGCCGGTCACACTGAGTACCCGTCAGTCTCGGCGCTGTTGCTTCGGAGACGCGCCGAAGCGACGCGCCAAGACGCCAGCCGACTACCCGTGATCGGGGAGCGACGTGGGAGCAGCCGGGTGCGCTGAACGGCCCTGAACCGCGCCCAACGGCATCGAATGGCACCCAACTGCACCCACCACGACCTGCGGGTTCTCGTTTCCGCAGGTCAGAGTCGGTGCGGCGTCCCGCTTCACACCGAAGAGGTCACTGGTTCGATCCCAGTATCGCCCACGCAGCTCAGGCCACTTCCCGGCTTCGGGAGGTGGCCTTTCTGCTGCCCGTACAGCAGCGAAGTACAGCAGCCCGCTCATTGCGCGAGTGAATCGCCGAGGCGTTTGAGCGCGTCCCTGGTCGCCTTGGACGAGACCTGCGTGTAGATCTCCATGGTCACGGAGAAGCGGGCGTGCCGGAGGATCTGCATGGCGACTCGGGGGTGGACGTCGAGGTCGGCCAGGAGGGTGGCGCAGGTCCGCCGCGCGTCGGATGTGGAACCAACCTGGCTACGCAGCCGATTCGACGCCATCAACGATCCGGACTATCTCGGCGCGCACGACGACGCGGACTTCGCCTACACCTGGGACGCCTTCACTGAACTTCAAGCCTTCTACGACCGAGCCGCCGCAGCCGGACGGGCGGTCATCTTCACCGCAACCTGACGGAAGATCGGACGCTCATCTGCCGCACGGTGAGCGTGGAGGGCGGCTCAGTCGAACCAGTTGAACAGCAGATCGCCGAGCCTGCTCGGCTGGTGGTAGGCGACATCCCGGCGATCGTCTTCGGTCAGAAGATGCAGTGCCGCTCGTGGAGCGGCTGATCCAGCTCGACCCTGGTGGCGACGCGCAGCCCTGCGCGGCGGTACATGTCCCCGCCGGGCACGTCAACGAACACCGACTGGATCATGTGTGGGTCTTGCTGTTCGGCCGCAGCGACCAGGAAGACGGCAGCGCTGAACAGGATGCTCAACGGCTTGGCATCACGCAGTCGCACACCGACCCGGTAGTGGTTTCGGCCGACCGTCGGCTCCTCGACAGACGTCGTGACCACACCGTGCAGTGCCCTGGCGCTGTCGTACACCATGGCCAGCCAGGTGGCACCAGCCGCCCGATCCAGGTGCGGCTTGGTCACTCCCGCCTGCAGCAGATGGACGATCTCCACGCACAGATCATCCGGCATCGCGGCGCAGCCGACGGACCTCAGTAGCAGACGCCTCCACCTGGGTTGAAGGTCAGCGGCTCGTGTCCGCAGCTGGCAACCCGCGCACACATGCTGCACGGATGGGAGTGCAGACTGAGCGGCATGAACGTCGTGGAGTTCGACGCGTTGGTCGAGCCGCTGCGTCAGAAATCGTTGGCCTCGTTGGCCGCGCACGGCTTCGCGCTCATCGACGGTCGCACCGCCACGGCCGCCGAGGTTGCCGACCTGGAGAAGCAGCTCGGCGTGACGTTGCCGGAAAAGTACAAGGCCTTCATGATGCGCTACGGCGGTGGCGTGGTCGGCTGCGTCGAACTGTTCCCGATCGTCGGCACCGTCGCCGGCGAGGACGACGTCACGTCGGTCAACGACCGGGAGTTCCCTGACCGGACATTCATCGCGATATCGCCGGTGGGCACCGGCGACCACTGGGGGTTCCCGGTCGATGATGGTCACTGCCGCGAGGGGGTCTGGTTCCACTTCCACGATGGCGGCGACCCGGTGCTTGAGGCGGCCGACGTCCTGGAATTCGTCGCGCGCCGTGGACTCAGGTTGTAGCGGCCAGGCGATCCGCTTCTGGCCCCCGACCGTGCGTGTGTTGCCTCAGCACGCCGGTCACGCTGAGTACCCGTCAGTCTCGGCGCTGTTCCTAGACGCGCCGAAGCGACGCGCAAGACGCCAGCCGACTACCGGAGATCGGGGAGCGACCTGGGAGCAGCCGGGTGCGCTGAACGGCCCTGAACCGCGCCCAACGGCGTCGAACGGCACTCAACTGCGTCGTTGGATCCAGACCAACGCCGTCTCTCGTCCACACCGTCGGGTAATCGCGAACATGTAGATGCCTGGACGTCCCATGGGTGGCAAACGAACGTCGATACCCGGTGGACTGGACGGCTGGTATGAACATGTCGTCGCTACTGGCGTCCACAGGACGTGATCGAAAGGCTTGATGTGGGAGAAATTCTCCGTACAGACGACGGGATGCTCTACGAAGGCGACGACAAAGTCAGCGAAAAGTCCTTCGGCCGTCACGGCAGACCAATCCGATCCGAGACAGATATGGACCGCGCTGTAGAAGGTATCGTTCGCGCGGCACGGCGCGGGCTTGCCATCAGCGGCGTACGAGCAGGGAGCATCGAGTTTGGCCTAAAACTAGATGCAGAGGCAGGGTTCGTAATCTCCAGGGGAACTGCTGACGCGAGCATTGTTTTCAAGCTCAACATCGAAGCCGACGGCCCCGCCACCCATCAGGGCATCTGATGTCTGTCGAACGTCTAGCCAAGGTAATCGGCGCAGTCGGAGTCTTGATGGTTTTCGCCTACTGGTATCCGGTGGACTGGTCCGGCAGTCAGTTCGTCCGGGACTTCTACGCGAATGCAGCCACGACCCTGCTGAGCATCTCGCTCACGGTGCTCCTCGTGGATCGCCTGTATGCACGACGAGAAGCCGAATACCAAAAGCAGCAATTGATCCGCGAAATGGGCTCAAGCGACAAAGGATTTGCACTTCGTGCAGCGAAAGAGATTAGGGCGCAGGGTTGGCTGACCGATGGTAGCGTACACGATTGTGACCTATCCCAGGCAGCCCTTAGTGGGGCGTTTCTCAACGACGCTGTTTTCGAAAGAGTAACGTTCGATGGGGCCTTCCTCAATGATTCCAGGATGAAAGGTGCGCGAATATCCGGGGGAACCTACCGTGCAACCCACTTCACCGATGCGGTGATGGACGACCTCGTCGTCGAGGATGGCGCGGATTTCATCGGTGCATACTTGGCTGGGGCCTCGTTACGTCACGCACAGCTGGCTGGGGCAACGCTTGAGGAGACGGATTTTTTCCGCAGCGACCTCTCGAATGCGAACCTCACAGGTGCTCGCCTCCGACGCGCAAACCTTGCCGAGGCAGTTCTCGACGGAGCGAACCTCGAACGCGCGAACCTCGCGGACCTCCTCAACTGGGAGCAAATTTCGTCGATGAGGGGCACCCGCATCGCAGCGGTGGAGGAAGCGCCATCCGGATTCCGTGAACATGCGCTGAAACTCGGTGCGATCGGCGGGGCAGCAGACGGCACCGGAAAATTTCCACAGCCCACCCGCTCCACCGCCGCCACGGTCCCCACAAAGCGCACAGGTGCAGCCGACACTCAGAGCACAGACTCCGACGAGGCCCCCGCTCCTACCTGAGGTCGCCTGCCCGCAGGGGTGAGAACCACACGATCAGGTCGTCCACCTTTCGATGAGGCCTTCGTTCGCCATGCGGCAGCCGCAGCCGACCTGGGTGGAACGCTGGTGGTGAGCACCCAGGGTGGTTCTACCTCGGTCAGTCGGATCGGCAGTGCCCGCCTGGCGGCGTCGATCCTGACCGGTCTCTCTTGATCGGTGATCTCGGCCCCGACCAGCCGTTCTCGTTGGACTACAAACACTCCGTGGACGCCCGTCGGTGATCTACCTCAGCACGAGGGCGGACTGGAGGGCAGCCCGTAGCTCACCATCGTGCTTGGCTAGCTGGTCGTGCAGCTTCAGCCACACATGCTTCGGCGTTCCGAACTGGCAGCTGACGATCGGGTCGTAGACGGGCGTGAGTTTCGGCCGCTTGCGAGCCAGTAGCTTGCCGGCGATCACCCAGCCGACACCGGTCTTCTCGTTGCGGTTGTTCAGCAGCTGCCCTGCCTGATCGGCGTGCCCACCGGCGACGATCAGCTCGCCTGCGTCGCGGGTACCCAGCTCGGCATCGGTGGGGATCTCTCGCAAGCACGCGGTGACGTCCCTGCTGAGCTGACCGTCAAGCAACTCTTTGCCGACGGCGAACGGAACTTGGACGTTGAGCGCCTCCACCGCATAGAGATCGTCCGCAGCAATCCTGTCGCGTGTCTCGACGCGATCGCCACCGCCTGTGAAGGTCTCGAATCACTGCCCGGTGTACGCCCCCGGCGTGAAGTGAGCCCCGAGATGGCCCACCCCTTCACGACGAACAATGTCGATCAACCTCTTAGGCATCGGCTGATGCTACCGGCGTGGGTAGGAGCTGGTCCTGCCCGAGTTCAGCACTCGAACCAGGCCTGCATGCATTGCTAGTCGGGTGCCTGTTCGGAACCGATGTACCACGCGTCGGAGGCAGCGTCGATCGTCTCGTCGATCCAGGGCTGCACGATGGCCGCTATCTCTGCCGTCACGGGCCACTCGTACATGATCCAGCCCTCTTCGGTCATCTTGACATGAGCCCGGAGCGGCGGAACAACGTCTTGTGGCAGGACCCATGACCGTTCGAGGATGCTGTCCGCGTTGAACCTCCCGACCACGTTCACGGCGTGCATCGCAAGACCATAGCTGGGGCTGCGTCCCAGACCCCCGGCCCTGCTCCCAGATGTCGCCGCGGATTCCTCGCTGGGCACCACAAGTGCTACTACTCCCCGGCCGGGGCCCTAGGCCGTTGGCTGGTAAGTGCTCCACCTGGTCCCCGCCCAGAGGGCTGGACGGTCTACGACTGCCCGACGAGGAGCTTCGCCTCAACGGCCAAGAAACCGCACGATGGCGCCGCGAAGCTGTCGGGCCGGGTCGCGAGGCCTTAGGTCAGGGTCAGAGAACGGAGGGCCGGCAACGAGTTCAGTCAAAACTGACGCCAGTTGCTTCCGATCCGCTCGTAGGTCCGCCCACGCCGAGTCGGGTAGCCGCAGCACGTTGGCCAGCAGGTCGCCCGGGTAGTAGTCGCCCTCTGCCAAGGGGTCGCGGAGCAGGACGTGTACCGCGAGAGGGAGCAGAGCCGGCACAGCCATTTCCTGCCCGAGCATGATGCGCACGTCTTCGACGGTGAACTCAGCCAACGGCTTGCGTCGCAGCTCCGTGCAGCGCGTCACGAGAAATGAGGCGTCCGGACCGGGATCCGGCCAACGGCCCGCTCAAGCTGCTCGATTGTCGTCATGGCCGTCAGGGTAGCTAGCACGGCAATCCTTGGTCGCCTGCTAGTTCGGCGGGCCACCGAGGGGTCAGTAGCTGTGCGGCCGATCGGTCACGAGCGGGGATGAGATGACACCCGCAGAAGCCTCGCGAGCAGGCGGTGGACGTACCGCAGGGTTCAGGAAGGTACGAATGAACGGGAACAGGTGCGGCGTGCCGACGAGACTGCTGGCTGTCCGGTGAGTGAAACTCTGCCCCGGTATGAGCAACCTGGCCGAGGACGCCCCGGTCCGGCTCGTTCGGCCATCCGTGGGAGCCGTCGCTGTGCATCTTTCGGCGAGCCGAATCGGAGCAGTGGGGTGAGCGGCGGACCGCTGCCGGACCCGCCGCTGCCCCGGCCCGGTTGCGGCCAAATCGCGGTGACAATCGCCATCGCCGCTGAATATCGTGCCCCAGATGACGCATCGGATCGGAGGGGGTGGTCGGTGAGGCGACGGTCGCCGCAGGAGAAGAAGGCGCTCAGCTACGCGCGGGACTGCCGGTACAACTACGGCGAGAGCAACAAGGGCTCGCGCCGCAGCATCCGGCGTAACAAGCGGTTCCCGCACCGGGCCAACCGGCACCACGACCATCTGACGCTCGCCGCCCTTACCGGTGCACCTGATCCACTGATGGACGAGGCCGTCGAGGTCCGCCTGCGTGGCCGGCGTCCGAAGGCCTGGCGCAAGTGGCCAGACCTCCCACTCGGGGTGGTCATCGCCTCCCGGCGTGAGCCGTGATCGGCGACGAACGGCCGTCGGCCGCCGCGCTGACCCGTCGACTGCGTCTGCACCGACGGCAGTGGCGTCATGACGGGCGGACCTACCAGGTCATCAGCCTGCGCCCGAGCGATCCCACCCGCTATGCCGCCCGCACCGAACGGCACTGGACCATCGTCTCCTCGGACCTCGCCGGGGCGCGGCTGCTCGGCCGGCTGCTGTGGGGCCTGTCCTATCAGCGCCGACCGGACACCCTGCTGGTGCTGGAACCCGGCCGGATCGTGCCCGACCCCGACCACGGCCGCCCCAGCCCAACTCTCGTATTCGCCGTGGCAGGCCGCACTGTACTGCCCGCGGCCACCGGGCGCCGGCTCCGCCGAACACAGCTGTGGCGCAGCCGTCCCACCGGTACCGTCACCTGGAACACCAGCAGCTTCCACAGATCCTTAGCCGTCCTGCACGCCGTACGGGACGCCCGGCGAAACGGTGCGCCCCAGGCACACACCTACGAACCCAGCCCCCGACCGGCCGACGTCACCGTCTCACCCGACTTGGTGACCGCTCTCGCCACGCCGGCCCGGCTACGCGAATGGGCAACCTCAGCCGGCGACGCCGGCGGCTACTGGTACAGCGACGAGTCCTGCACCGAGCTGGATTGGAACGCAACCCTCGACGTGCACGCGGTGCGGCACTTCTACCGCCGTTCCGCCGCCGCCCACCGCGCCCGCGCCGAGGTCCTCGCCGCACCAGACTGCCCGACCGAACCCGAACTCATCGACCAGCAGGTTCGCGCGCACGTGGACGTCGTCGCCGCCCGTCGACCCGGGCCGTGGGACTTCCGGCCCCCCGACCGACGCGGCTGACCGCAGCCTGTCGAGGTGTCCCAATGGGCTGTCTCGGGCCGCACCCACATGCATGCCGATTCCGTCAGCAGGGTCTGAACGCCGATCGTCAACCAGCAGATGATTGGGAGCGGGGTGGGAGCAACGGGGTGCGCTGAACAGCATCGAACTGCATGGAATGGGCACCCAACTGCGCTCAACGGCACCCGCGCCCACCTGCGGCTCCGTGTTTTCGCAGGCCAGAGTGGGTACAGCGTCCCGCTTCACACGGAGTGCTCCACGATTTTGGGCAGTAGTCGATAGCACTCTATGTCTCCTGGTAGGGGAGTATGCACAGGTCACGTCGGTAAGGGGCTGCTGGATCGGCTGGCCTTTCAAGTGGGAGCAGATCGGGTGCAGGTTGGCGAAGTGGTCACCGCGCCCGAAGTGGTCACCGACTCTGGCCGGAGCCGAGGGCTCTGGCCTGCGGCGATGTGGGCCAGTGGCCTGGCGTGACCTCCCAGAGAACACCGAAGTGGTCAGGGTTCGCTGCTCCCTGTCTGGATGGTGCCGGCTGTGGTCTCCGGCCCCGCTGACGCCATCCACGAGGGCGGTGTTCCATCGTTTTACGGCTCTGGGTGCCGTCGTGGTGGCGGCGGTATGGATCCCGGGAAATGGGACTCGAATCCTACCGCCAACCTTCTGAGCAGGGCTTCCTGCTCGGTGACCTCTTCGGCGAGCCCGAAGGCGTCGACCTTCAAAGGTTAGATCATCGCCCCGGGATGCTCGCTCATGCCGATGTGCGGTAGTTCAATCCTGGAGGCTTCGGTGCGCTTGTACGTAGGCTCCCATTCGTGATCATGCCGCCCTCTGACTTCGCCGCCGCTGGGACCGCCCTGGTGAAAGCCGCTCGTTTTGCCCTACGCGTAGGCGGCGACGGCAACATCCACACCGTCGCGGCCGCCGTCCTAGACGAGAACGACCGTGTCCACGTCGGCCTGAACCTGTACCACTTCACCGGTGGACCCTGCGCCGAACTGGTGGCTCTCGCGGTGGCCCGTGCCGCCGGCGCCCGAGCACCTCGGTTGATCGTTGCGGTCGGCGATGCCGGCCGGGGCGTCCTGGCCCCGTGCGGACGCGACCGGCAGGTGCTCGCCGACTACTACCCGGGTATCCACGTCATCGTCCCCACCAGCGAGGGCACCCAGATTGAGCCGATCGCCGGCCTGCTGCCGCACACCTTCCAATGGGAGGACCAGCAAGTACAGCGTCTGCGGTTTCGAGCCGCGCACCTTCCCGCCGTCCGCGACGGAAGCAAAAGGGTAACGATGCGCTTCAAAGATCCCGTACAGGTGGGACCGGCACTGCTGGTGTTCCAATCCGACGACGAGGCATGCCTGTCCGGACGCATCACCTCCACCGTCGCCAAGCCCATCGACAGCATCACCGACGACGAGGCCCGAGAAGACGGCTTCATCAGCGCCGCCGACATCCTGCCCGGCTTACGTGACTACTACCCGGACCTACAAGCGGGCGACGAGATCGTGATCGTTCGCTTCGAGCTGGACGAGTGAAGGGGTCCTGCACGATATTCGCTCATGCCGCGGACCGAGCGTCACGGTACGTGACCGAGGAGGGGCAAGCCCGACGGCGGTTGTGCCGATGCTGGTGTCGGTGGCGAGGGTGTGGACTGATGGGTTTGCGATTATCGCGGGTGATCGCCGCGTTGGTTGTTCAGGCGGGCTACGGTCCTGGGGAATCGGTTCTCGTGGCCGTACAGCGTGGGGCCGGGCCGGTGGTGGTCGTGGCCCAGGGGGCGGTGGCAGGGGGTGGGCCGTTGACTGCCGCCACCCGGGTCTACACGGCGTCGCTGTCGAAGCAGTTCACCGCCGCCTGTGCGGCGCTGCTCGTGCGGCAGGGGCGGCTCGACATCGAAACACCGTTGGCGCGGTGGTTGCCGGAACTGCCGTCCTGGGCTTCGGCCATCCGGCTCCGGCACCTCGTCCATCACATCGCGGGACTACCGGCCGACGAGCACATCGACGCCACGCTTGGTGACGATGAGGACCGCACCACCGCGGCCGTGATCACCGCGCTGCGCCGCGTTTCGTCGCCGCACCGGCCTCCCGGAACCGCGTTCGCGTACTCCAACGCAGGCTACGTCTGTCTGGGCCTGGCCATCCAACGCGCCGCCGGCCAGCCGCTTGCCGACCTCGCCAGGCATCACCTGTTCGACCCGCTCGGCATGCACGACACACTGTTCTGGCCCGGCCCGGAACCCATGCCACCGGCGAGTACCCCACTGGCCTGCCCGCACCCCGCGCCGCTGTCGCTCGGCGACGGCGGCGTCTGGTCCACCGCCAACGACCTGCTGCGGTGGGGCCAGGCAATGAACACCGACGTCTTGGGCATCTCGACGTCACTGCACACTCCCGGACGTCTCGACGACGGTCGACCGCTCGACTACGCCTGGGGTATCGGAGTACGCCGCCACGCGGGCCACCCCACCTACCGCCACGGTGGAGGCTGGCCCGGGCTACGCCTGCTCCTCGCCCGGGTGCCCAACCTCGACATCGGCCTCGTCATCATCGCCCCGACCGACGACACCGAACGTCGCGTACCGCTCGCCGACGCGCTACTGACGGAACTGACCAGCCCTTCACCAGGTTTCGACACGGCCAGCCTGAAGCCGCAATCGTGACCGACGACGTCTCAGACAAATTGACCTGTTCTCGACTGCGCCTGTACCAAGGTCAGCTGCACGGATCTGCCGCGGCGCGCGCAGACGTGCTGCAAGTCGTACCCGGTCCGCCTTTGGCTGCCCCTCGACGGCGTCGGCATGCCGGGCTGTACCGCTGACGAGATGGTGCGCGACGATCAACCGATGCAGCGTTTTGACAGCGTCGGTTGTGACCTGGTGGTGGGCACCGCCGTCCGGGCGACGATCATCTGTCATGAGCGTTGGGGGGTCATGGCCGAGGTCCTCGGGCATGAAACGGTGGGCGCGTCGGTCGACGCCGGCGTCATCGACAGTCCGTCGGGCGCACCTCGCGCGCTGCCCGAGGAGTACCCGCCAGTCGGTGAGCAGGTCGACGCGGTCGTCCAGGAGATCAGCCGGTACCACCCGCCCGTCTGGATACGCCTCACGATGCGGGCCGCGGACCTACATGAGTTCAGCTGGCCGTGCGGATGCTGTGGTCAGCTGACGATCCTGAGCCCTGGCGGCGACGGCGTCACCGTCGATGTGCGCAGCAGTGAGGGACCGGGATGTGCGTCGTTCGCCGCGCACCGGTCCTGTCTGGCCGGCCGACTCAACCCAGACTTCAAAGGCGACCGTGCACGGGTCAACGCCGTGGGACGTGACCAACCGACGCCCTCAGCGATCGGAAACGAATCGTCCTGATAGCGGCAGCCACCGCCGGATGAACCCCCACAGACGCACGAGATCACGGTTCGGGCGAGCCGTCGGCCTGGCGGGCTGTTCAGGGCAATGGACGGATCACCATCTACCCGCCGCCCCAGGACCGGCGTCTGCCCCATCCGAGACAGCTGAGCTGGGCGGACACCGATTCCCCGGATCGGATGGAGTGGCGCGACTGGCTGGACGATGTGGCGGAGCGGTTCGATCGGTTCCTGCCGCTTGCCGCCGACGACCTGAACGGATGGGAGCACGCGGTTGCTCACCTGGTGACAGCGGTCGGTGACCGTACGCAGTACGAGTCCGGGTGGTACGGCTGCTGTATGACCGTGCTCGGCTGGTTTCTCGACGCGGCCGGCATCGAGTCCACCCGCCGGGAGAAACTGCTCGAACACGCGGTCGGCGGCCGCTTCGACAGTTGGGTGGAGCCGCCGAGAGCGGTCGTGAAGTCGGTAGCCGAGGACTTGGCCCGGCGGATGGCCGTTGACCAGGCCTGATCACTTGGCGGTATGGCGGCGGATGCGGGAAAGCGTTGGCTGGCGGGATGTCGTCCCGCACCCGAAGGCCCTCGGTGCCGACGATTCGTGACGGCTTCGTCGGGCCTGGCCCGCAACGGCTGAGCCGGATGTTGACCGCGTACGACGACGTGCGGCTCGAAGCCGCCGCCGACCTCACCTCGAACCTACTGGCCCGCTGGAACCGGATCATCCGTGGTGTCCCGGTCGCGGCGTTCCGCCGGGCACGACGCACGCGAAGAACGGCCGGGAACGGTACGGGCTGCACGCCGACACCGAGCACCAGTTGGCGTCGGTCGTGTCGGTGAGCGAACGCTCCCGTCAGCGTCGTGGTGCGGCTTCGATGTGCGTCGGACGGTGAGGCTCAAACCTTGTCTTCGTACGCGCTGCCGGGCCGTAGCGCCCGTATGAAGGATGCGAAGTTCGGTGCCAGTACGGTGATTCGGTAGTCGCGCTCCTGGTCGACGTGGACGACTCGCGGTTCACCGTGATCGTTGTTCTGGTAGTCGAAGGCGATCATGTCGTGTCCGGCGGAGGGGCAGGTGGCGAAGTAGACGCCGATCGGCGGGTAGCCCCACTCCTGGATCCAGAAGCGGCTGCCGGCTTCGCCTGCCAGTGAGTAGGGCTTCTTCCGTCCGATTCCCATGATGCCGTCCACGGCGACGTGAGTGTCGGCCCACGTGGTCGGGCTCGGTGCCGGGCAGCACGTGTGGTGGGGTATCCCGCCGTTATGCGACCGCATCAGCGTCACGTACGACGCGGGCAGCCGGTAACCCAGATCCGCCTCAACTGAGTCGATCAACGCGGGCGACGGCGGCACATCGACGTAGGCGCTGAGCGCATACTCGTTGTCGTCCCAGAAGGTGTCCGGGTCAAGATCCGGAAAGGACCGCTGAACAGGCCCGTCGAACATGGCCCTCCCTGGGAGTTGGTCCGGCACGTACTCGGCCGGGTCATCGACGTGATCACCGGTGTCACCTGATCTGCCAGTTGTCATGTTCAGGGCATTCGTGCCTGGGCCATCCGCTTCTGGCCGCAGATCGATCGAGGTGGAGAAGAAACTCAGGAACCTCCTGGCCATCCGGGTACCGAAGCGTCACGGCGTTCCGGACGGTCTCGTACGCGTGCTCCCAGGACTCGACATCCTCATCGATGCCATCGAGCAGCCGCAGTTCCTCGGCGAAGAGAAGCGTCTCTGTTGACCTGCCCGGCTTCGACACGGTCGCACCTCCGGCCAGCAAATGCACGCTTCTGCCGCCACGCGGGCGCTCCCCTGGGCCAGTGGGGCCGATATGCTCGGGCATGTGATCGAACTGGGTAGCCGAATGCGGTCCCAGCCGGCGCCTCCCCGAGTTGTCTGGGCATCGCTGATCCGGCCTCGCGATCCCACGGCTCGGCAATGGTTGGACCTGCTTGATGACGAGGTCGACCCACAAATCCTGGATAGCCTCGAACCGAGTCTCGTGGTCTGGTCGTCTCTTTGGCCGCACAGGCTCGACGGACGGATCCGGTTCGATATCGAGCAAGACGGATATGAAAGTCGGCTGCGCTGGACGCTGCTGACGCCGGGACCGGAGCCGACGGCCAGCAAGATCGGGCACATGCGGTTCCGGCTCAACGTCCTCATCAACGCACGGCTGCGTCGATCGTACGGTCAATAGCGAAGCAGCCGTGCCGGTTCACTCATCTGCCGCAGGTCGTGCGCGCTGAGTCGAAACCGGTCACGTTGCGTCAAAACGGCCTCGGTGTGACTCCCTTGCGGACACGTCGATGACGATGCGGCTGATCATGCTGTACGCCCCTGTTGTGGAACCAGGAGGCAGCGAGTTGGCCTGCGGGTGGAGCGAAACTACGGCTCGATGACGACGTTAACGAGCGGCTCGTCCATTGCGTACCGCCGGACCTGGTTGACCAGTAGTCGGCGGGCTCGGGGCGCCAACGCGGCGGTCAGGCCGCCGACGTGTGGGCTGATCAGGACGTTCGGCGCGGACCACAGCGGGTGATCGGCGGGCAGTGGCTCGGGCTCGGTGACGTCCAGGGCAGCGTGCAGCCGGCCTCCGTTGAGTTCGGCGAGCAATGCTTCGGTGTCCACTACCCGTCCCCGTGACACGTTGACCAGCAGTGCACCGTTGGCCATCCGCGCGAGGAAATCCTTGTTCACCAGGCCCTCCGTCTCCGGAGTCAGCGGCGTGGCCAGGATGACGACATCCGCTCGTGGCAACAGCTCCGAGAGGTCCGAAACCGGCCGCACGCCGGGGCGGGCGCTCCGGGCCACCCGGCTGATTTCCACCTCGAACCCCGCCAGCCGGCGTTCGATCGCTGCGCCGATCGAGCCGTACCCGACGATCAGCACCCGGGTATCGGCCAGGCCGGGCGACCAGCCCGAAGCCCAGCGACCGTCGCCTGCCGCCCGGACGAAGTCCGGCACCCGGCGCCGGGCAGCCAGGGCAAGCGCCACGGCCATCTCGGCGGTGGCCGCGTCGTGCACGCCGCGGCCGTTGGCCAGGATCAGGCCGGGCCGCAGGAACGGAAGGACATGGTCGTAGCCGGCGGTCACGGTCTGCACCACTCTGAGCCGGGGCATCCTGGCGATCAGCTCGCAGAAGCGCGGATCGATAATCCCGTACGGAACCGCATAGAACTCAACATCATCCAGGCTTTCGGGCACGGGCTGAGTGCCGTCGTACAACGCGACGTCCAGATCGCCGAGCTCGGCCACGGCGTCAGGGTGAGAGATCAGAAAGCGCACGGCGAACATCCTGCCTGTTGGGTCTGACGGGTACTGGGCCGCCACCAGGCACCACGGCGGACGCTGCGGAGCGCTCGAATCTTGACGTGCGGCGGCATCCCGGTGTGAGCGCCGGTTGAGACCACGAGTAGCCCATGGCAGGCTCATGCCGCGTGATCGATGATTTCGCGAAAGCCAACCTGCACGGGAGACTGCGGCGGGACCGCAAGGCGTTGCTCTGGAAGCTCGACGGCTTGTCCGAGTACGACGTACGTCGACCTTTGACAGCGACCGGTACCAACCTCGTCGGCCTGGTCAAGCACGTGGCCACCGTCGAGGCCCGGTACTTCGGCGAGGTCTTCGATCGCCCTTCCCCGGAATCGCTGCCCCGGTGGCAGGACTCCAACGGCAGCGATCTGTGGGCGACTGAGGACGAGACCTGCGATCAGATCATCGGATTCTACCGGCGTACGTGGGAACACTCGGACGCGACGATCAACGAGCTTCCCCTCGACGCCCCCGGCCACGTGCCGTGGTGGCCGGAGCCTTATGCCGACACGAACCTGTTCGCCGTCATGGTTCATGTCCTCGGCGAGTCCATCCGGCATGCCGGGCACGCCGACATCCTGCGTGAGGGCCTCGACGGCCGGACCGGTTTGCGCGCCGAACACGAGCAGCCAATCGACGAGGAAGCCCGTGCAGCGTACTGCGCGAAGATCGAGCAGGCCGCCAGGTCGGCCGCACCAATCAAGGCTTAAGTTGAGACATGGCCCGCGCCGTTCGCAACGGCGAAGCGCCCGGGGCCCGTACGAGGCTCGGCGCCTGGTTCAGTAGTACGAGGACGCCCGCACTCATCTGCCGCCGACCGCGTGCCACGGACGGTGACTGCTCCCGAGGCCACCCACCGTCCGGACGTAGCCGAGATGGCGGAGGCGTTCGTATGGTGAGTTACCGCCGGGCTGCGGCGAGTTCGGCGGCGTCGGCGAAGGCGGGTGCCGCTCTTTCGGATTCGTCTTGCGTGAGCGTGACGGCCTGGGCGCGGGCCAGCATCTCGGCCGCAGTCTTTGGATCGTGCAGCATGAGGGTGGCGCAGGTCCGTCGCGCGTCGTGGACGGTGATCGGCGTGACTCTCGCCTTGTCGCAGCGGGTCTGCCAGGAGCGTTGGAAGTTGCGCGGTTCGATGGGTGTGCCGTAGCGGGTGGTGAAGACGAGGTCGTTCTCGTGCCACGCCTTGCCGGCGACTGCTTGATCAGCGTTGCCGCTGGTGGTGGGACGGCGGCACTAAGTTCCGCTTCAACGTCTGACGTTCTCCTGGCGGGCGCTTCCGTGTGAGGGAACGGTGGCGGCGGTCAGGAAGAACGTGACGGCGTAGGTGAACCGGTTTGCGTTGACGGCCTCGTCAAATTGGTCTTCGAAAGCATGAGCTTCGGTGGGGTCGAGTGCGCCGCGTTGAGCCGCTGTGGCAGCCCAGCTGCGGAGGCCGAAAACGTTGTCGACGGCGGTCGGGTTCCGAACCAGTAGTGTTCGGGGCTCGACGGTGACGTCGACCAGGCCGTGTGTGGCGAGAAGGCCGGCATGTTGATGTGCCAAGGTGCCGTTGCGCAGGAGGACATCGGCCCGGAACCTCAGCACGCGCCGGGCAAGATTTTGGTCGGTGATGTCGAGTACCTGGGTGTCGTAGTCAGGGTCTGCGAGAACGATGCGACCACTTGGCCGCACGACCCTGACAAGTTCCTTGATCGCGGCGGGGGGATCCGCGACGTGTTGCAGGGTGCGATCCGCCCATGCCCCGTCGAAGGAGTTGTCGACAAACGGCAGTCGATGGGCATCGCCGACGGCGCATTGGGTGAGGCCGCGGGCTTGCATGGCAGCAGTCATGGTCAGCGAGCGATCCACCGTTGCCACGCTGACATCGTGTTCATTTCTCAGGCGGGCTGCGCTTGCCCCTGTTCCGGCCCCGACCTCGACGTACCGACGGCCGGGTGTCGGATGGAGCAACTCGCGGACCCGCTCTTGGTATGCCTGGTAGAAGGGCTCTGTGGTGAGGCGGTCGAGTACGCCGACCCACGAGTTCGGGTCTGACTGACTGTCGACGTCGGCGAACCCATGCATGATCGACAGCCTATTGCGGCGACGCTGCCACTGACAGCAACGTTGACAGCAACCGTGCTGGACGCCAGCGAACCAGCGAAGGTGGAGATGGATGCTTCGCCGAGCTGACGGCTCTTTCCGGACAGGGACGGACGACGCGCCCAGAACCTACAAGCGAGGGCTCATCGATGGGCGAGGTGTCGGAGTACCGTCGACGAGGTGGCGGCCGGGTGAGTTCGCCTGGCCTGTTCAACTTGGAGCGGCGCTATGGCCTCGTCCGTCGATCCGCGCTTCGGCGTAGCTCTGCGTGAGTTTCGGGAGCGGCGTGGTCTGTCGCTTCGATCCCTGGGGCAGCTCGCTCATCGGAGTAAGAGTCATCTGCACGAGTTGGAAACAGGGCTGAAGGCTCCGACAGCGGACACGGCGCGCCACCTGGACCAGATTCTGGACGCGGGAGGCGTGCTTGCTGGCCTGGTGGATGCGCCGGTCGACCACGCCGCCGAGGCCGGCGAGCTGCTTGCGAGAGTCGCCGCCAGTGACGTGAGCAGAGACGTGCTCGACCGGATCGAGCAGGGCGTTGACGACCTTGCCAGTTCCTATCCGACGATGGCTCCGGCGGACCTTCTACCGTTGGTACGGCGGCACCTCGCCTATGTGGGGCGGCTGCTGGATGGACGGGTCACTCTTGCTCAGCGGCGTCGGTTGTTGATTGCCGGTGGCTGGCTGGCGGTGCTGCGGGCAACCGTCCACATCGACCTGCGGCAGCGGACTGCTGCGACTGCTCACTTGCGAGCCGCTCGTGATCTTGCCGCACATGCCGAGCACGCCGAGATCCAGGCATGGTGTCTCGAAACCCGGGCCTGGGACGTGTTGACTCAAGGTGACTACCGGACCGCACTCGATCTTTCCGATCAAGCTCAGCGGGTCGCCCCGAAGGGTAGCTCTGCCCGCATTCAGGCGACGGCTCAGGAGGCTCGTGCCTGGGCGCGGATCGGGGATGTCGGTGCGACCCGGCGCGCGTTGGACCGGGTTGAGCGGCTGACGGCGAATCTTTCTGTTCCCGAGCGGGCCGAGCACCACTATCGCTACGACCCGGCGAAGGCAGCCGCGTATACGGCCACGACTCTGGCATGGGCGGGTGACCCTGGTGCCGAGCAGGTAGCGCGGGCGGTGTTGACGGATCTGGATCCGCACGGTGATGGGGGAGCGCGGCCCCGCCGGTCCGCGTCGGCTCGCCTCGACCTTGGTCTTGCCCTGGTCGCTGCCGGTCAGCCGGATGAGGCGGTGGCACTGGGGGCGCAGGCGGTGGCGTCCGGGCGGGTGGTGCCGTCGAACTGGTGGCGGGCTGCGGAGTTGCTGGCGAAGGTGGAGCAGTCGGGGGCACCGGAGGCCGCGACACTGCGTGATCTGTGCATCGAGTACGCCCCGGGACGCCGACCACCAGCGGACGGCACACCTGGTTAGCGGACAGTCACCTTCTGGATCGACAACACGCACGGCGTGAGGCTTGACCTCTACATCGGGTGCGGATCGAGGCACATCAGCAGATTGCCCTCCGTGTCCTCAGGAGGGAGGGCCGGACAGATGGCGGTGGCTATTGGACTCCTGCGGCGAGTAGTTAGCCGGTACTTCCCGTCGCCACCGGCGGTATCGGGGTTCGGCCAGCGCCTCCAGACGATGGAGCAGGACGCCGCCCGGCGGCGGCTGTTGGACCAGGCGCGAGGCGTACGACGGCACATGTCGGCGGGCTGGGATGCGTCGATGTCGCGGGAGCGGCGCGTCTCGTACGACGAATACCTCTCCGCTACCGCGTTGACGTTTGCCCGACGGCATCGGCCCGAGTGGTCGTGGCAACTGTGGCGGCGTGTCTGCCGGTGCGGAGCCGACCTGCCGTGCCGTGCTCGGCACCGTATCCCGATCAACCGAGGCCACTGGCCGCAGGAGGGCGAGCAGTGACCGGCGGCCCGGAGCGAGTCATCCTCGCCGTGCACGTCCGAGGGCTCGACGGCAGGTGCGTCGGCTGCCGCGCGTGGTGGTCACGGCTGTCCCCGTACCCCTGCTGGCAGGTGGACTGGGCGACCAGTCGGCAGGCCCGCGCGAGCGTCGCCCGGTTCCTGGGCGGTGTGCGGTGACCACCCACGGCCCGGTATTGCCGATCTGGAGCTGCGGCGGATGCGACCTGCCGTGGCCCTGCCCCACGCGCCGGCGGGAGCTGCGGGCGGAGTACGCCGACGCGCCAGTGTCGCTGGCGCTCTACCTCGGTGGCTATCTCGTACAGGCCGCCGAGGACATGCCGTGGGCACCGGCCGGTGCACTGCACCGCCGCTTCATCGGCTGGACCCGACAGCCGCCGGAAGTACAGAAGCGAAGTACAGCAACCGTGCCGACCGGACCCGACCGGAACGGGCGTCACCAGGCCGGGTGACCTCGCATCGAGCCCGTTCCGGCCGCTCTGCCGGGAGTTCACACGAAGAGGTCACTGGTTCGGTCCCAGTATCGCCGACCATCGACAACTGTCTCTTGCCATGCGCTCTACACCGGTGTAGGAAAAGTAGTGCGCTGGTGTGAATGGACTGTCGCGGCTGTCGGGAAGGTTTCGGTGGCCGATCTCAATGGTGAGGCGCGTGCCTTCGATGCGGGAGGCCTTGACGCTCTGAGAGGAGCAGCAACGCGATGTCACACAGCAGTGGCCCCCGAGTGACCAGCCTTGTCGCAGCCGCGGCTTTGGTGGTGTCAGTCATCGCGGCCGCCCCGGCGGCTGTCGCGACCGACACGTGGCATTCGAACGACGACGTCTATCACTACTTCAAGGTGCCGCAGTCGCAGGCCAGCAGCATCGTCGGCGGAGTGCCGGCAACGCTCGAACTGGAGGCGAACATCGGCCCGAGCGGCACCTGGTCGGCGCTCGCGCTCGACCCGAGCGGCTCGGACTACACCGCGAACGTCGGTCCGCTCGAGCCCGGGCTGTACTACTACCAGTACACGGCGACCATGCAGGACAGGTCGAAGGTGTCCTTCCGCCAGCCTGGCAGCCCGGTGGCGGTGACGTCGAAGCCAAACTGGAACACCTTCTTCGTGCCGGGTGAGTCGGTCGCGTGGATGGACGACATCGCTGCGGGCGGGACGGTGGAGGAACTGTCCTACACGAGCGCAGCGGCGGCGGAGGGCCGCACCGCCTTGGTGTGGACGCCGCCCGGCTACGACTCCGCCCGGGCCGAGGCGTACCCGGTCCTGTACCTGCTGAGCAGCGAGGGTCAGACCGCTCGTGAGTGGCTGGAACTTGGCCGGGCGAAGCAGATCCTCGACAACCTGGTCGCCGGCGGGGACGCCAAGCCGATGGTGGTCGTAATGGCTGACGCCAGGTCCGCCGACCCCCGCGCCGAGTTGCTCAACGCCATCGTCCCCGCAGCAAGGGCCGACTACAACATCTCGTCTCGGCCCGAGGGTCAGGCGCTGGCCGGTGTCGACACGGGTGCCGAGCAGGCGATCAGCATCCTCCGCAGCGATCCCGGCGCATTCGCCTACGTCGGCTCCTTCTCCGGCTCTGTCGACGGCCCGATCACCAAGGCGCAGGCCAAGTCGATCAACAAGGGCACCAAACTGCTCCGGGTATACGTCGGCAACACGCTCGATCCGTCCTACAACGACAACTACGACCTGCTGGTGGACCTGAAGAAGTCCGGAGTGAAGTTCGAGTTCGACGGCGTCAATCCCGACGACGGCGCCACCTGGGACGCGTGGCGGGAGAACCTGCGAGACTTCGCCGCTCGGCTCTTCGGACAGAAGGTCGTCCGCCACGGCGCCAGCAAGGGACACCGCGCGCTGACCCGGCCGTACGAGCCCCCAGCGGCCGGGTCGATCACGACCCCGCACATCGACCCGCACGGCATCGTCACGTTCGAGACCGGCACTCAGTGGGCTGGCGCCAAGGACGTCACGATCTGGGGCAACTGGGCTCCGAATGGCCAATGGTTCCGGATCCCGATGAACAAGCAGCCCGACGGCCGCTGGCGAATGACGATTGGACCGCTCGACGGCTACCACTACTACCGGTACGTGGTCGACGGCGTCGACATGAAGGACCCGGCCGACACCGTCAACACCCACGTGATGGAGTCGCAGCTTTTCGTGCCGGGCAAGTCCGATGCGATGCTGGCCGATGTCCCCGAGGGCAGGGGCGGCACGGTCTCGCTGATGACCTACGACGGAGACCAGGGCGCAGAGCGCTACGCGTACGTCTGGACGCCGCCAGGCTACGATGCTGACCGCGAAGCTGCCTACCCCGTGCTGTACCTGTACCACGGCGGGGGCCAGAACTACGGCAGCTGGCTCGAAACCGGGCGTGCCAAGCAGATTCTCGACAACAGCTACCTCAACGGGACAATGGTGCCGATGGTTGTGGTCATGCCCGACCAGAACGGCGTCGACTTCTGGACCGACCTCAGCCGGCACGTCATGCCGACCGCGGCGGAAAAGTACAACATCTCGACTGATCCGGATGAGCAGGCGCTCGCCGGTCTGTCGTGGGGAGGCATGAACACCCTCGGCACCTGGCTCGGCCACCCGGGCGAGTTCGCCTACGTCGGTGTCTTCTCGGGGTTCCTGTTCTCCTACCCCAGCGGCGTCGACGTCCAGGCGCTCAACGAAGGCACCAAGCTGGCACGGCTGTACTCCGGTGACGTCGACTTCACGTACACGTTCACCCAGAACACGATGCAGTGGCTGACCTCCCAGGGCATCGAATACGAGTACGCCGGCACCTGGGTCGGACCGCATGGCTTCGACATCTGGATGGCGAATCTGATCGACTTCGTGCCGCGGATTTTCGCGCCCGAGTACCGGTTCGGCGGGGTGCGGCCACCGCTGGCCGGCGACGGCTCCGACATCGTCAAAGCCGGACACCCCGTGCCGGTCAAGTTCACCTTGACCGACGCAGACGGCGAGACGGTCACCGACGCGCGGCCGCGCCTCTACCTCGTGAAGAAGACCGACGGCGTGGCCGGCAACCGCGTTCCGGCCACACCTGTCCAGAAGAGGGCCGACAACACCGCACGCTACAGCGCCGCAAGAAATCAGTACATCTTCCACTGGGACACCACCGGGCTCGCCCCGGGTGCCTACGAGTTGCAGATCGACCCGGTCCGCGGCTCCGTTCACGCCATCGCCCTGACCATCAACTGACCTCGCGTCAGGCGGCCGGCGCGCCCGGATCGGGCGGGCCGGCCGCTGCGTCCCGGGTTTGTGAATGGTGCGGTCTTATACGCTGGCCGACGAATCGACGACCGGCGGGGAGGGGCTGTGGCACGCAAGACCAACAGGTCGGCGACGATGCGCGACGTCGCCCGACTCGCCGGGGTGTCGATCAAGACGGTGTCCAACATCCTCAACGGCTATCAGTACGTGCGTCCGGAAACCCGCGAGCGGGTCGACGACGCGATCCGTGAGCTGGGCTACCACGTGAATGTGTCGGCGCGGAACCTGAGCCGAGGCCGGACCGGGGCGATCGCTTTGGTGCTGCCGTCGCTGCGCGTTGTGTACTTCGCCGAACTTGCGGACGCCGTCATGCGAGAGGCATCCAGGCGAGGCCTGACCGTCTTCATCGAGCAGACCAACGCCGAGCGCGACCGCGAGTTGCGGGTACTGGACGGCAGCTACCGGTCACGCTTCGACGGCGTGCTCTACTCCCCGCTCGCGCTGGGCCAGAAAGACCTCCCGCTGTTCGACGTCGACTTCCCCCTCGTGCTCCTGGGCGAGCGGGTGTTCGACGGCGGCCTCGACCACGTCACGATGAGCAACGTCGAGGGAGCACGTGCGGCGACCGAGCACGTGCTGGGCCGGGGTGCGACCACGGTAGTTCCCCTGGGAGTTAAGGACGACCCATCGCCGAGCAGCGGAACGCTGCGGTTCCAGGGCTTCCGGGACGCCCTCCAGTCACGAGGGTTCGACGTCGACCCACGTGCGATCATCGGTGTACCCGACTATTTCCACTCCACCGGCGCCACGACGATCGCTCGCATCCTTGACAGCGGCGTCAAGCCCGACGCGGTTGTGGCGTTCGCCGACACACTCGCGCTGGGTGCGCTCGCCGCCTTTCAGGACCGCGGCGTACGGGTTCCCGAGGACATCCTGCTGATCGGCTTCGACAACATCGACGAAGCGAACTACTCCCGACCTCCGCTGAGCACCATCGACCCCGGACGCGACGTGATCGCACACCAGGCAGTCGCCCTGTTGGAAGAGCGGATCCAGCTCCAGTTCGACGGTGTGCCGCGAGAGGAACAGCCGGTGCCCCGGAGGATAGTCGTCGACTTCGAACTGATCCAGAGGCAGTCGACGCTGCGCTGAGGCCGACCTGGGGAAACGTGAGTCCCTGGTTGGCAGTGCGCGAACCACCTCGGCCGGATGTGCAGTGGGCTGGGGAAACGCGTTCTTGCAACCACCTTCCCCCTGGCCGGCATCGCTTTCGATCGCTGGCTGCCAGCACCGTGGGATCTCTTCCTCCCACTGGCCCTCGCCCTGACCATCGGCAGTCTGGCAGGGACTGCCGTCACCTACCTGTCACGTCGCAATCGGAGCGGAACCTGAGCCAGGTTGACCGATCGCAGAGTGCGCGGGCGACGTTGCCGAGCGCAGTCCGAGTTGGGCAACGGCAGAAGCGGAGTTGCCGGGATCGGCTGGTGGTTGCTGTGCTGGGTGGGTCAGAGCCGTAGTCGGGTGGCTCGGCTGAGGGTGTCGGTGGGGTCTTCGCCGTCGGTGAGGTCCAGGTCGTCGGCGACTCGGCCGTCGGTGAGTCGGATGAGTCGGTCGCTGCGGGCGGCGATGCGTTGGTCGTGGGTGGCGAGGATGATGGTCATCTGGTGTTCGTCTCTGAGGCGTAGCAGTAGGTCGAGGATCTGGTTCCCGGTGGTGGAGTCCAGGTTGCCGGTGGGTTCGTCGGCGAGTAGGAGGCGGGGTTTGGCCATCAGGGCTCGGGCGATCGCTACTCGTTGTTGCTGGCCGCCGGAGAGTTGGGCGGGGAGGGCGCGTTCCCGGCCGGTGAGTCCGACTTCGGCGAGTAGTTCGCGGGCCCGGGTCGAGTGGTCGTTGCGGGTGCGGTAGGGCAGTACCGGCGCGATCACGTTGTCGAGCACAGTCAGCGCGGGTAGCAGGTGGAACCGTTGGAAGACGAATCCCACTTGTCGCCGGTAGGCCGCGAGGGCGGCTCGCCGTAGTGTGGTGATCTCCAGATCGTCGATCCGGATGGTGCCAGCGTCGGCCTGCTCGATCGCGCCGATCAGGTGCAGCAGGGTGGACTTTCCGGAGCCGCTGGGTCCGGTCAGGGCCACCATCGACCCGGCGGCGATCTCCAGTGTCACGTTGTCGACGGCTTTGAGTGGTGCTGTTCCGGTCCGGAAGTGTTTGACGAGGCCGGTGATATGAATGGCGGCGCCGCTGGCGGTGTGCATCGGTTACTCCTCGGCCAGTAGTTGGGCGGTCGGTAGCCGCCGTAGGAGGTGCGCGGGGATGAGCGCGGCGAGACAGGTGACCGCCGTGCCGACCACCGCCACTAAGACGGTGACAAGTAGGAGGTTCTGCGGAAGTTCGCCGACCAGCCAGGTGGTGCCGGCCAGGCCGAGTGCGGCGCCGGCGGCGGCACCGAGGAGTCCCAGGAGTAGTCCCTCGTAGGTGATCAGACGGCTGAGTAGGGTGTCGGTCCAGCCGATGGCCCGCAGGGTGGCCAGTTCGCGGGCGCGGTCTCGGATGTTGAGGTAGAGCACGTCGGCGACGGCTGCGGCACCGAGCAGTACGGTGGCCGCTGCTGCCGCGGCGTCGGGTCCGCGAATGCTCAGTGAGATGGTGTCGCCGAGCAGGCTGCCGACGATCGCGCCGTGGAATGCGTACGCGGCGGCGGACACCAGGGTCAGCGCGGCGACCCCGATGGCGAGGGCGCTCGCCGCGAGCAGGGTGCGGCCGGGGGTGCGGACGAGGTTGACCAGGGCCAGGCCGAGCAAGGTGCGTGGCCGTCGTATCCAGCGGGCGGTCGTGACCGGCGGCCCGAGTGCGGCGGCGGGGTGGGCGCGGCTGGCCCGCAGCGCGGGTGGCAGGCCAGCCGCGAGTGCGAGTAGCAGCGCCACCGGTAGGGCGAGAAGGGCCCGTTGCCATCCGATGCCGATGCCGAGGGCTGCGGAGATGGGCAGCGCGAGCGCGAGGGAGAGCAGTCCGGCGGCCAGCCCGAGTACGGCCACCTCTCCGAGGATCAGTTGGGTGATCCGCCGTGCCGGCCATCCGAGGCAGGCGAGCACGGCCAGTTCGGACCGTCGGTCCCGTACCGCAGCGGACACGGCGTTGCCGAGGAACAGCGTGCAGACCACCAGGACCAGCAGGAAGAGCAGCAAGCTCTTACGGTCGACCGCCTGCACGATGGTCGAGGCGACGCCGAGCGCGGACCAGTTCTCGGTCAACCGAAGGTGCGGTCGGCCGAACGAGCCAGCGGGCACCTCGACGGTCTGCGGATCGGGTGACGAACCCAGCGTGATGTCGACGTCCAGGCCGGTGTCCCGGGCGATCTGCTCGGCGATCAGCCGGACCCGTTCGGCCGACCGTTCGCTGTAACCGTCGACGTCGGCGACCCGGACCCGGATCGCACTGATCGGCGTCGACCGCTGAGGGCTGCTACCACCATCCAGCAGCTGCGGCACGCTGGCCAGGTTGGTCAGCAGTAGCGGCGGGGCCGAGAGGTATCCGGCCGGGTTGCCGCTAGGGAGCAACGGCTGATGACCGAGTGCCTCGCGGCTGCTCTCATCGGCGCCCTCGGCCAGCGGCGGTTCATATGTCTCCAGCGGTACCCGAGACAGATCGCTGAAGCCCGCCAGCTTCCCCGGGTCGAATACACCCACCGCCTGCCACTGTCGGACCGGCCCGGAACCGTGAGACAACGACAGGCTGGTCAGAGGCCGGTAGGCGACGTCGTCGGAGAGCCAGGGCAGAGGTACGTAGTTGTACTCCTGCTTGCCGCCGTAGGCGTCCAGGTTCGGTGCGAACGTGCGCGGCCGGAGCGTGCCGTCGGGAAGCTGGTCGTACTCCGTCTGCCCGGGCTGCACCACCACCTGGAGCTGGCCGAAGCAGCACGTCTCGCCCAATCCTTCGGCCAACTGGGCGCGGTGGCCCGCGGCGAGGTCCTGTTCGCTGCTGCCGGCGGCGACAGCCGGAACCTCACTCAGCATCCGCTTCATCTGCTCGGGCGACATCCCGGTCACCCGCGACGGCGAGGCGAGCCGGTGGTAGCTGGCGCGGATCGCACCATCGACGTACGGGTGGCTGGTGGCGAGCACCGGGAACAGCCGAGCCGAGCCGTTCGAGGTCATGCTGACGGTGTCGTCGGCATTCAACGGCCGCCCGTCCACGAGCGCGCCGGTAAGCCCGACCAACTTGTCCTCGGCCTCCGGATCCACGGCGGCGAGCAGATACGGCACGGTGAGCGGTAGGGAGATCACCAGCCGGTCGCTGGACCGGTGCGGGACCCAGGCGGAGCCGGACTCGAAGCGGCCATCGGGCAGCAGCCGGGCCGCGTCGACCGACCAGGCCTGACGCTCGCTGATGGTGGCGAACTCCCCGTCCGGGTACCAGGACGGGTCGCACACCGGTTCGGTGCGACCTGTTGCCAGCACCTCCAGTGGCACCGGGCCACAGCGCTCGGCGTTGTACGAGCGGCCGTCGGAGTAGGGCAGCGCAGTGAAGTCAAACGTGTCCCCGAGCACCGGGAAGATCAACGGCCGTTTGGTGACGTACACGTACCGGGGTTGCGCTGCGGCGGCGGACAGGCCCCGGTCCGCGACGTAGGTCGGATCAACCCGGATCACCTGCCGGTCAAGACTGCGGTCGACCGCGTCGGTCAGGTCGAACCGGGTCTGCACCACCGAGGTCGTGTGGCCGAGCATCGCGATCGGAGCCGCGACCTCCACCCCCGCCAGCGCTTTCACCCGGTCGTACTGCTCCGTCGTGATACCGCCGAACAAGCCGGAGAGGTAGTTGGGACGGACCAGGCGACGTTCCGCCTCCAACAGGGTCCGAGCGCCCTCCGGGCGGACCAGGATGTCGTACGCCGCCCGGGTGTTCTGCTCCACCGTGCCGATCACCTGCAGGCGGGACGCGGTGGTCGTGCCGGTGAGTACAACGAACCCGGTAGTGGCCACCAGTACGCCGAGCAGCAGTGCCACCGACCGCCCGGCACGACCACGAAGCTGCTGCCAGATGACGTTGAGCAAGACGCCTCCCCCTGTGCTGGCACCCACTGTGGGGGATACATTGTGACAATGCAAGGGTGGAAGGGGAGACATGGCAATCCAGCACGCGGTCCTGGCCCTGCTCGCCAGCGGACCCAGCTACGGCTACGAACTCAAGACATCGTTCGAGAGCGCGGTCGGCCCGCAGTGGGGTCCGCTGAACATCGGCCACCTGTACCAGATCCTCGACCGCCTCTCCCGAGACGGACTGGTGGTCGCCGAACGCCAGGTGCAGCCGGTCAAACCCGACCGCGTGGTCTACGAGATCACCAAGGACGGGCACGCGGAACTGGAACGCTGGCTAGCCGAGCCGAGCCCCCGTGCCGGAGGCTTCCGCGACGACTTCTTCCTCAAGATCATCGCCGCCGCCCGGTCGGGCTCACCCGAGGCCGTACGCACCGTACTGGCCAACCAGCGCGGCCACCTGCTGCGTGAACTGCGCAACCTCGGAAGCCTGCAAACCGAAGCCGCCGACATGGTGGTCGGACTGCTGCTCTCAGCCGCGACCCGGCACGTCGAAGCCGACCTCGCCTTCATTGAGGACGTCGAGGCAGCACTACTCACCGATGGCGGTGCATCCCTAGCCAAGCTCGCCGAGTCGCACAAGGAGGAAACCAAGACACCGGCCAACCCTCCGACCCCACGACGGCGCGCGGGCTGACCACAGGAACCCGCACGGCACAGCGATGGGCGTCCGCCGTCCTGATCGGCCGAAGTCCGACAGGTGCTCGCTCATCGGCCATGAGTGCGCAGCTTTGTGTTCTTCCGGAGGGCTGGGCACCTGCGCGCACTGTGATCTCGTCTGCAGGACAGCCACCTGACGTTCTCGGCCAGATGTGCGGTGGGCTGGGGAAACGCGTTCTCGCGGTGCGGGTCCGCGTATCGGTCCCGTTCAAAGTCGGTGCGGCGGCCGTCTGCCTGCGACTCGGCCAGCTTTGATCTCGCTGCTCTGGCTTCCGTCACGACGGACCCGAGTCCGGACGCGACCGGAATGTCTGGTCTCGCCCCGTCCGGCCTTAGCGTTACTCTCGACCGAGGCCGGCAACCGGAGCAGCGTCGGCCGCGCTGGCGGCCCGCACCCGCGCTTTGCCAGCGGCAGCTGTGCGCGGCCGATCAGCCAAGGCAACGGCGTTGCCCAGCCGCCGCGAACGCGGCGGGTCATATACACGCGATCGCCGGGGCAGTGTGTGGTGTCCTACTGCGACTCCTCCCGCTGGGACTGTCGTTGCCCGCCGTGCCGACCTGTCCGAGCGCACCTTGAAGGGTGCCGGGAGAGATTGGACATTGCGGCCCTGCCATGCTCAGGCCCTCGCTTGGCCCCGGTGTCTTGATCCCGCGCCTTAGCGTGGCGGGGTGGCAGCATCCCGCATGGCACCGCCGTCGGAGATGAGCCGCCGGCTGACGTTCCTGTTCGCGGTGGCGGCGGGAGTGGCCATCGGCAACCTGTACTGGGCGCAGCCGCTGCTCAGCCTCATCGCAGCCGATTTGCGTGTCGCGACCGCAACGGCCGGCTGGCTGGTCACCGCGACACAGGTCGGGTACGCCGTCGGTGTGCTGTTGCTCGTGCCGCTCGGCGACGTCCTCGATCGCCGCCGGTTCGTCCCGGTGATGCTCCTGGTCTCGGCCGTCGCACTGCTGCTGTGCGCGCTGACGCCGTCGATCGGCGTACTCCTGCTCGCACTGGGCGTGCTCGGCGTGACGACAATCTCCGGGCAGATCCTCACACCGCTTGCCGGGGACCTGGCCGGCGATACCCACCGCGGTCGGGTCGTCGGCATGGTCGGCTCGGGGACCCTCGCCGGTATCCTGGCTTCCCGCACGATCAGCGGGTTCGTCGCCGACGCCGCCAGTTGGCGGATGGTCTTCGTCCTCGCCGCGGTCGTCGCGGTCCTGCTCGCGGTCCTGCTCTACCGCGCGATTCCACCGCTGCCACCGCGGACTCGCATGCCGTACCCGCGGCTTGTCGCCTCGGTCGGCACGGTGGTCATGCGCGAGCGGGCGGCCCGGTGGACGCTGGTCCTGGCCGCCACGGGATTCGCCGCGTTCTCGCTGTTCTGGACGGCGCTGACGTTCCTGCTCAGCGGCCCACCGTTCCGGTACCCGGTAACGGTGATCGGGTTGTTCGGGTTGGCTGGCCTCGCTGGTGTGCTTTCGAGCCTGCACGGCGGCCGTCTGCACGATCGAGGTTTGTCGCTTCCGGCCACCGGCGCGGCCTGGGTCCTGGCCCTCGGCGCCTTCGCCGTCGCGGCGTTCGCCGGCCGGTCCGTCGTACTCATCATCATCGCGATTGTCATGATCGATGTCGCCCTCCAGACGCAGGCCCTCCTCAACCGGGCGCGGCTGTTCGCCCTCTCCCACCAGGCCCGCAGCCGGCTCAACACGGCGCTGGCCACCGGCAACTTCATCGGCGGCGCGATCGGCTCCGCCGCCGCGACCACGCTCTGGTCCGCTGGTGGCTGGACAGCGGTCACGATCACGGGAGCGGCACCTTGCTGTTTCGCGCTCACCGTCTGGGCGCTGGGACGTCGTGGCCCACTCGTGATCCGCTCCGCCGTGACGGACGGCACTGTGGCGGACCGCAGTGAAACCTTCCACGACCACGCAATACGCAGTGCTCGTAGTGCCCCGGAGTACGGCTCAGCGTGACGCCCTCGTGCGCAGTCCGTGCGTCCGCTCTTCGGAACGGTCGGACGCAGGGCGTCCGCGATCCTCATCACGCTAGGTGCGCCCGGTTGGCAGCATGTGCGTGCATCTGATCAAGCGTGGTTCTCGAGTCGCTCAGGGGAGAAGGGTGCGCCCCTCCCAGGTTCCGTGTTCAGACAAAGGGCGGAACCGCATGAACGCGGATTCGTGGTGGAAGTCCCGGCGATGCTGTTCGGCCATGGCGACGGTATGTGTATGGGCCTGTGGGACGGCGCTGCGGCCGTGAACCATGTCGGTCATCTCGCGGACGCTGCGCCAGATCGTGAAGGTGGAGAACGTGTGGGGCGGGCGTACCGCTGCGGTGGCGAACGTGGTGCCGGGGTGGCTGGCGACCAAGCGTTCGACGGGCCGCCCCCACTTCAGGAACCGGGGTAGTTCGAGAACCTTGAGCCGGGCGAGGGTGACGGCCACAATTGGCTCCTCCGGATCCCACCGGCCCGCCTGCACCGGCAGGCCGGCGAGCGCGGCCACCTCGCCGTAACGCCGCAGGTACTGCAATCGCACATGCCATCCGCCGTCGAGCTGCCGCCCTAGATAGTCGTCTGCGAGGAACCGCTCCAACGCCGATTCGTCGTCCCATTCGGCGAACATCGCAAGGCGTCGCAGCTGCATCCGTTCCACCGACAACGCCGGGGAGCCGAGTCGCATGAGCGCGAGGCACTCGGCGTGCCGCAACCCAGCAGCCTGAGGCCTGCGACGCAGTGTGCGCAAGGTCAAGACCGGCGGAAGCAGCGCGAGATGGAACGAATGCATCATCGGCCCATGATCCCAGTCGTCCGCACGCGTCCCCTCCCGCAGCGTGCGGGCTGGCGGCGGGACGTAGATCAAGCCGTCGTTCCTGTGGATGATGTACCGCTGCGGCTGGGCCACCAAGCCAGGGCAGGAGCGCGACACCACCGCCAGCCACAACGCGCTCAGTGGCACGGCGGGACGCTGGGCCTTGCCGTCGTCGGTACGGGTACTGTGACGCCCGGTCGGCAGCAGAAGCGCGCTTCTCGAGAAAGAGAGCATGTGTAGATGTGCATTGTCTCGCTGGTCGTGGATGCGAGCGCAGTGCGTGACGGCCGCGTGGTTCCAGGCATGAGTTTCGTCGCGGTCGACCGGCCGGAACGCCGTGGAGATCGCCGGATTGGCTGCGGGTAGGCGTCACGTAGATCAAGCCGTATCGGCCGGCGGTACCGTGGTGTCACGATGAGCCCGGTGCTGGACATGCAGAAGACGTGAGCTCTGAGGACCGGTTTCGGCGCGTCTACGCTGGCAACTTCGAAGCGCTTCTCGCGTACGCGTCACGTCGTGTCCAGCAGCCGGACGACGCCGCCGACGTGGTCGCGGAAACCTTCCTGGTGGCGTGGCGGCGCAGCGCCGACCTGCCCTCCGACGATGAGATCCGGCTGTGGCTGTACGGGGTGGCCCGCCGAGTGTTGGCAAACCACCACCGCAGCGGAACCCGCCGTGAGCGGTTGGGTGAGCGACTCCGGCAACGCCTGACCGCGGTGTCCACGCCCGATCCGGGCAGTGAGGTGCCGCAGCGGCTTGCCGTGCGGGCCGCGCTGCGCCGGCTGAACGACACGGACCGGGAGATGTTGCTGCTCACCGTATGGGAAGGCCTGCAGCCCCGGGAGGCAGCGGAGGTGGTCGGGGTGAGCCCTGCCGCGGCCCGGACCCGCCTGTCACGAGCGCGGGCCCGGCTGCGCGAACTCATCGGTGACGACCCTGACGCACCCGGACATGTACTCGATGTCCTGGCCGTACCCGTCCCGAAGGAGGGCAGATGACCGACGAGCACCTCGACCGCCTGGTTCGAGACGCCGACCCCTATCGACCTGAGATCATCCAGCGCCTCGATGGGGCGGATCAGCATCTCTTGGAGGAGATCATGTCCACCCCGAAACTCGATTCGGTGCCGGCGAGACCGCTGCGCCGTACCCTCGTCCGTCAACTCGCCGGCGCCACGGCCGCAGCGGCGGCCGTGGCCGGCGTCATCGCCGCCTCGACGCTCTGGTCCGCGCAGCCCGACGACGTGTACGCCGGACCGACCGGCCTGCCCGACGCGGGCACGGCCGCGATCAGCGGGTGGGAACTCGACCTGAAGGCTGCGCAGGAGCATCCGCGCCTGCTCATTGATGAGCCGGGTTGGAAAGCGGTAAGCGTCTACGGGTTCGCCGAGGAGAATGGCAGCATCGAGTTCCGCAACGGCGACCGCAGCCTGCAGATGAACTGGTACCCGGACGAGCAGTACCAGCGCTACTACGACGACCGGCTTCAGGTCAGCGAACCGGAGGCCACCACCGTGGCCAACCGGCCGGCCAGCATCTTCACCTACAGCAAGAACGACATGTCGGCCATGCTCAAGCCGCAGGACGGCACGTTCGTCGAGTTGCGCACCGGGGGCAACTGGACCCGGGCCACCTTCAACGGAATCCTCACCCACGTGATCAAGGTGGATGCCAAGTCGTTCCTCAAGGCGCTGCCGCCGGAGATCGTCACGCCGGGCGACGTCCGTGAGGAAGCCGCCAAGATTCTCGCCGACATGCCGGCCCCGCCGGGCTTCGACGTGTCGGTACTGGACAACGCCGGAGCTAACGACCCATACCAGTTCGGCGCCGCAGTGACCGGCAGGGTCACCTGCGACTGGATCGCCGAGTGGATCCGGGCCGACTCCGCCGGTGACGAACAAGCGGTCAAGCAGGCAGCAGCCGCGTTGCGCAGCAGCCACCAGTGGAAGGTGCTGCACGACATGAACGACGAGGGCGACTACCCCGAGGTCGTCTGGAAGATCGCCGACGAGGTCGCCGACGGTGATGTCCCAAAGTCGTACAAGGACGGCCTGGGCTGCTGACCCAGCCAGCCAGGGGAAACAACCGGCGCCTACCGAGTTGCCAGTGCGACAGGGATCGACACCATCGGGCTGCGGCTCGCACGAGATCCTGCATGAAGGCACATCAGGGCCTCTTTCCATTCCTATGGAGAAGTTCCGCACCGGCAGCCTGAAAACTCGCGGAAGAGGTTGTTGACATCCGAAGGCTCGGGCTCAGAACCGCTCACCGTCGGGCGACACTCTGGACCCGGCCTTCTCCCAGGCGGCGAACTTGCTCGTCTCCACCACGCTGCGGGCCAGCCCGATCGCCTCCCGCAACCGGTCGAGATGCGAGCCGGCGCCGTCCAGGCGGTCCCGCTGCGTGCTCAGCAGCACCGCCGCGCAGGCGAGCGCGTCGGACGCCGCGCTGATCTCGGGCACCCGCCACTGCGCCGACGCCCGCAGTTCACCGGACAGCTCCTCCAGTCGATGCACCGTCACCGCCAGGTCCACGGTCGGCTCTCCGCGGCCGCTCATGACGGTCAGGCGCCCGTGACACGCTTGGTGACCAGGCGGTTGCCGAGCACGAGGTGGTCGATCTCGGTGCTCAGGAAGCAGTTCAGCGCGTCGGCCGGGCTGCACACGATCGGTTCGCCGGCCACGTTGAAGGACGTGTTGATCAGGCACGGCACGTTGGTGAGCGTGGTGAACCGCTGCAGCAGCGCCGCCAGCCTCGGGGTCTGCTCGGTGGTGACGGTCTGCACCCGGGAGGTGCCGTCGACGTGCACAGCACCTGGGATGACCTCCCGGAACTCCGGCCGGACCGGGAAGACGAAGGTCATGTAGGGCGACCGGATCTTCCGGCCCATCTCGAATACCTTCGGCGCGTCGTGCTCCATCACCAGCGGCGCGAACGGCCGGAACGGCTCCCGGTGCTTGACCCGATTGTTGATGATGTCTTTGATGTCGGGGAAGTTCGGGTTCGCCAGGATGCTGCGGTGCCCGAGGGCCCGGGGGCCGTGCTCGATCCGGCCCTCGAACCAGCCGATCACGACCTTGCCGGTGAGCAGCTCGGCCACCTGGTCGACGACCTCGTCGTCGGTCAGCCGGGCGGTCCACTCCACCCGGTCCGCGAACTCACCGAGCGCCCGCTCGACCTCGGCGTCGTCGTACTCCGGCCCCAGGTACGGGGTGACCGACGGCGCGTACTTCACCTCGGCGGTGTTGGTCGGGTGGTTGGCCCACGCGAACACCGCCGCGCCGATGGCCACACCTGTGTCACTGGCGCCGAAGCTCACCGAGACGTCGGAGAACCGCGAGCTCTCCAGCAGCTCGGTGTTGTTGACGCAGTTGAGCGCCACCCCACCCTCGACCAGCAGGTGATCCAGGTCGGTCCGGGTCTCCAGCGCCGCCACCTGGTGCCGGGTCACCACGGTCACCATCTCCTGGACCGCCGCCGCGACCCGGGACTGGTACTCGATGGTGGTCTGTGCTGGACCGAAGTGCTTCTCCAGCAGGGGCTCGAACTGCCGCGGGTTCTCCAGGTCGTTCGGCAGGACCATGGTGTACCGCCCACCCTCGTGCAGTTCGACGAAGTGCTCCAGGAACGGGTTGGGCGACGGCGGCTCGCCGAACCCGGCCAGGCCCATCACCTTGTATTCGTCGTTGTTGGGTACGAATCCCAAGAACCGCGTGACGCAGGAGTAGAGATTGCCCAGCGAGTCGTTGGCCGTTACGAACGAGTCCTCGAAGACCCGGATCCGGCCGTCCCGGATCTCCCCGGTCAGCGACGACAGCAGCTCGGCCCGGCCGTCGCTGATCAGGAATGCCGCGTCCTTGGCCCCCGCCATGTAGTAGCCCGTCATCGCGTGGGCGAAGTGGTGCGGGACGAATACCACCTTCGCCGGGTCCGGGGTGAACCCGGTACGAGCGGCGAAGTCGGCCAGGATCGCGTCGTGTCCCAGCACCGTGGCGAACACCATGCCGATATGGTTTAGACGGACCAGCTTCTCCATCGGCGACATCGGGATGGACGCCAGTTCGGCCAGCGTGCTGTCGAAGACCTTGGCGTCGAAGTTCCACGGGATCGCGATCAGGTCGACGTCACCGAAACCGATCCCCGCATGATCCAGGACCCAGCGGATCGAGTTGATCGGGAAGTCTGAGGTCTTCTTCTGCCGATTGAGGCGCTCCTCCTCCACCGCGGCGACCAGCTCGCCGTCCACGAGCAGCGCCGCGCCGGCGTCGTGCCCGAGCAGATAATGCTTCTCGGTGCCAACTGCGCCATAATGTTCAGCAAACATCTCCGCACTGCGGGAAAAACCGTTGCATCCCAGAATGATCATCAGCTGGCATCCTTTTCTCTGGTCACGCTGCGGTTTGGGCTGCCTTCGCGATCAGATGTCCCTTTCGGAAGCTATCCGCGTGTAGATCGCGGGGCAAGGTGCGCAGCACACCAGTGGGCGTGCATTCCTCACGGTTGTATTCCGTTTCTGTGGGGGTGACGTGTCGTGCAGCACGGCGGCCATTGGTACCTGCTCGACCTCCTCGCGACTGCCCGCACCCAATCCGGCCGGGGACACATCCACCGACTCCTGCGCTTCTACACCCGCTGCGCCACCACCGACCTGCCCGAACTCCATCGACTCGCCACCACCATCGAGACCTGGTGGCCACACATCCACGCATTCCTGGCGCGCCGACGGGTTGTGCTCGTAGTCCCTGGACTGGGTGGACGTCGATGCGTTGCTCATCCGGCCCCACGGCTGTGTCGCCTGGGCCTTGCCTACGGACAGGACCTCGGCGCCACCACGCTGGTGCGTGCGCTGGGCACCTGGTTCGGCCAGTCGGCCTGAGCGCCGTTCTAACAGTCGTCTCAGGTTCGCTCGGTATGAAAGTCGGCATCAGATGAGCGATGTAACCCGTATGTAGGGGGCCAGTGATGGCAGTCAACGCAGCGCCGTCCGGGGAAGCGCCGGCCGGTCTGCTGGCAGGCCGGTGGGTGTCGTGGTTGGTGATTGGCTTGTGGGTGGCGCTGGCGGCGGTCGTGGTAACGGGCGTGCACGCTCGCGCTACCAAACCAGTTCGCCGAAACGGCATACCGGCACTGTGAACAGGGACAGCACGCGCCCGCTTCCGTCCCAGATCGCTCGTCGAATCCGGACATCGAACGGTGAGGCAGACCTGCTCCATGACCAGCCACTCATCGGAATCCCTTACAAAACCCTGATCAAGCACTTATCGGAGGTCTTGTGTCCTCACGTCCAGATTCCACGGTCGTCGATCGGCAGTTCGGGAGCGCGCTGTCAGCCGACGCTGATGACGCTGCGGCCATGCTCGTCGGTGCCGTCAAGCGATACGGTTCCGGCCAGTCGGCCGTCGTCGCGCTCGACGACGTCACCATCGCGTTCCCGGCGGGGAAGTTCACGGCGGTGATGGGCCCGTCGGGTTCGGGAAAGTCGACGATGATGCACTGCGCCGCGGGGCTGGATCAACTGACGTCGGGTCGCGCATTCGTCGGCAGCACCGATCTGTCGGCCCTCGACGACCGCGAGTTGACCAGGCTGCGCCGAGAACGGATCGGGTTTGTGTTCCAGGCGTTCAATCTCGTGGCGACGCTCACGGCTGAGGAGAACATCTGCCTGCCGTTGACGTTGTCGGGGCGCCGGCCGAGTGCCGCAGTGCTCGATCAGGTCGTGTCGCTGCTGCGCCTCGGTGATCGCATGCATCATCGGCCGACGGAGCTCTCGGGTGGCCAGCAACAGCGAGTCGCCGTAGCCCGGGCGCTGGTCGCCCAGCCGCAGGTGGTTTTCGCCGACGAGCCCACCGGCAACCTCGACACCCGGTCCGGACAGGAGATCCTCGGATTCCTGCGATCAGCAGTCGATCTGCATCACCAGTCGATCGTGATGGTCACGCACGATCCCAACGCCGCTGCCTGGGCGGACCACGTCGTGTTCGTCGTCGACGGCCGAGTGCACGACGTGATGGATCACCCGTCGGCCGATGCGGTGATCGACGTGATGAGGGGCCTGGGGCGATGAGCCAGATGATGCGGAGTGCGGTTCGAAGCGTACTCGCAAGTCGGGGTCGGTTCGTGCTGACGGGCGCGGCGATCGCGCTGTCGGTGGCGTTCCTCGTCGCGACGCTGGTGCTCTCCGACTCGATGCGTGGCCGGGCGGCCGGTGACATCGCCGAAGCGTTGGCTGGGACGGACGCCGTGGTGCAGGGCGTCGTCCTCGGTGAGCCTGGCGGCGGGCCGGGAGATCCGGAAAGGTCGGTTCGGCGATCACTGGAACCCGACATCACCGAGCGCGTGGCTACGGTCGATGGCGTCGACGGGGCCGCCTCGCAATGGGTCGGCTTCGCGAAGCTGGTCGTCGACGGATCGTCAGTCGGAACCGGCACGGCGAGCGACGTCGGTCGCAACTGGGTCGCCGACCCGGTGCTCAATCCGTTCCGGCTCACGAGCGGGCGGCCACCGATCGAGGTCGGAGAAATCGTGATCGATCGGTCGCTCGCCGGTGACGCAGGCTTGGCTCCGGGTGACGTCGTACAGGTCCTGACCGCGACGGGGATACACGACGCGACCATCACCGGTGTCGCGACGTTCGCGTCGGCGGACGCGGCACCGCTGCAGCGAACGGTGCTGTTGCCCGACGGAGCGGTGTCCGCCTGGCTCGACACTGCGGCGCCGACGGAGGTGCTCATCGACGTCGCGGAGGGCGCTGACCGCGCCGAGGTGCTCGGCCGATTGTCGGCGCTGACTGATGCCGAGGTCATCGACGGGCCCGACCACATCCGGACGATGCAGGACGCCGCGACGTCACCGCTGCAGTTCCTGACCGTGTTTCTCCTGGCCTTCGCCGTGGTCGCGGTGTTGATCGGTGTGACGATCATCTTCAACACGTTCGCGCTCACCGTCGCCCGCCGCCGGCGGGAGTCGGCGCTGCTGCGTGCGATCGGTGCGGAACGACGCCAACTGCTCGGCGGAGTGGTGATCGAGGCGGCGCTCGTCGGGACGGTCGCCACGATCGTCGGCCTCGTGTGCGGGATCGCGGGAGTGGGCGCGCTGCGCTGGCTCGTCGGACTCGCCGGGATCACGTTGCTCACCGGGCCGTCGATCGTGAGCACGACCTCGATCGCGGTCGCCGCGACCGTCGGTATCAGCGCAACGATCCTGTCGGCATGGATCCCGGCCCGCCGCGCGGCGGCGACACCGCCGATCGAGGCGCTGCGCGAGAGCGCGGCGGAATCCCGGGTCGTGAGCCCGGCGCGAACTGCGAGCGGGCTCGTGCTCGCCGCGGCGGCGATCGCTGGAGGAGCTGTGGCTGTGGTGCGCTCGAGCGCGACGTGGATCATGCTCGTCGTTGCCATCGTCCCGGCGCTCGTGCTGTGCGGCCCGGCGATCGTGACCGCCGCAGCGCGTGGGAGCGCTCAGGTGGCCCGCCGGGCCGCCGGTGTGTGTGGCTCGATCGCGGCGGGCAACCTGGCTGCGAGCCCCCGTCGATCGGCGTCGACGGCGCTCGCGCTCATGCTCGGCACCGCGATGGTGACGATGTTCGGGATCTTCGCGAGCTCACTGACGAGCGGGGTCGGGACGGACGTTCGTGAGGGACTGCAGGCGGACCTGGTGGTCACGTCAGCGACCGCCGACTTCCCGACGATCGACCCCACCCTGGCCGGCCGGATCGCAGCGTTGCCCGACGTCGACGCAGTCGCTGCACTGTCGGTCGCCGAAGGGATCGTGGCAGGGAAAGCCGAGGCGATCGGCGGCATCGACCCGACGGCACTGCCCGCCACGTTCGACCTCGACCTGATCGCCGGCGACCTCGCCGACCTGAGCGAGGGGGGAGTGGCCGTGGTCGGCGACGACCCGACGCTGCTCGGCGGCACCCTCGCGATCGAGTTCGAACGCTCGACCCTCGAGGCGCCGATCGTTGCCGTGGTCGCGAGGAGCACCGGCGGTTTCGAAGCGCCTTTGTACTTCGTCGGCCGTGCGACGCTCGACGCCTTGGTCGGCCGTCTGCTCGACGCTCTGTTGTTCGTCGACCTCGCCGACGGGGTGGTCGCGGACGCGGAGGAGGACGTGAGGGCGTTGGTGCGAGCCACGCCCGGGTCGTTCTTCGAGACCCGGGCAGAACATGTCGCCAACAGCGGGAGCGAAATTGCCGCGTTCCGGAACTTCATCGACGGGATGCTCCTCCTCGCGAGCTTCATCGCGCTCCTCGGAGTCGCCAACACCACGGCGCTTGCGATCAATGAACGCTCTGGAGAGCTCGGACTGCTGCGAGCGGTCGGCACGACTCGCCGAGAGCTGCGTCGAATCGTGCGGCTCGAGGTGGCACTCCTGTCGTTCGTGGCTGCTTCGGTCGGTATCGCCGTCGCAGTCGGCTTCGGTTGGGCGTTGATCGACGTCACCGGTGGCGCGGAGATCCCATCGGTCGTCGTACCGTGGTCCCGCCTCGCAGTGACGCTCGTCGTTGCGGTCGCGGCCGGCGTCGTCGCTGCGGCGTGGCCCGCGTTCCGGGTCTCCCGGGTGCCCGTGCTCGAGTTGGCGGGCCGGGACCGCTGATGCGCAGGTCCTGCACCTGGACCGGGCGGCCCACGAACGGTCCCGGTGCAGGAACCTCTCCGGCGGAGCACCCGCCCGCCATCGGTCGCGACGGTGGTCATGCCGTGACGCACACGGATCACCGCACCGGTCGCGCCGATCCCGCTGGACTGTTCCGTTTCGTGCGCCGGAGCGTCCGTGACCGGCGCGGAGGATCTACTGTCTGGTTGCCGGGTGCGATGCTGGTCATCTGGTCCTCCCCTGCTCGCGAGCCGACGGTGGGTTCCATTTCTTCCGTAAGAGCGCGGTCCCAGCGACACGCTAATCCTGGCCTCAGGTTGATTGGGGAGAATGAGCGGCAAGAGCGTCGGCTGGAAGGGGGCGGGTCGGCGTGCGGATCATGATCGCGGATGATGACGCGGCCATCCGTGAGTCGTTGGAGCGGGTGCTCCAGGTCGAGGGTTACGACACCAGCACCGTCGCCAACGGTCTCGCCGTGCTCGACGGACTCGGCGGGGCCGGCGGCGACGCACTGGATCTGCTGATCCTCGACGTGATGATGCCCCGCCTCGGCGGGTTGGAGACCTGCCGGCGGTTGCGGGCCGCGGGTCGGGATCTGCCGGTGCTGATGTTGACCGCCCGTGACCAGGTCTCCGACCGGGTCGCGGGGCTGGACGCGGGTGCCGACGACTACCTGCCCAAGCCGTTCGCCACCGAGGAGTTGCTGGCCCGGGTGCGGGCCCTGCTGCGCCGCCGCACGGCGGGCGACGGCGAGTCGCAGATCCTGTCGTTCGCCGATGTCCGGCTCGATCCCGACAGGTTCGAGGCGTGGCGTGGCGGGCGGCCGCTGCGCCTGACCCGGACCGAGTTCTCCCTCCTGGAGGTCCTCGTGCGCAACGCGACCCGAGTGTTGACCCGCGACGCGCTGTTCGAGGCGATCTGGGGCTTCGACATGAGCGCCACCGCCAACAACCTCCAGGTGTATGTGAGCTACCTGCGCCGCAAGATGGAGGCCGAGGGCGAGCCACGATTGATCTACACGCTGCGCGGCCTGGGATACACGTTGCGGGAGACCCCTCCGTGAGCAGGCCCGCCGGCCGGGAACCGCGCCGGCTGACCCGATGGTGGCGCCGGCGGTCCCTGCGGACCAGGCTGACGGTGATCGCGGCGACGGCCATCGCCGTCAGCGTGTTCATGGCCTTTCAGATAGCCAGCGAGCTGCTGGACTGGCAGCTGCGGGACACCGCCGAGAATCAGTTGCGCGCCGAATCCCGCGTCCTGGCGACGAACGCGGAGCGCGCCGGTCTGGCGCAGGTCCCGCTACCACCGTATCCCGGATCCGGTCCGCTGGTGCGGGTCATCCTGCCCGACGGCTCGACCCGGACGCCGGTCGGCCAACCCGCGCTGCCCCCGGTCAGCGAGCACGCCGGGCGCGTGGCGCAGGGCGGCTTGGCCGACCTGATGGAGTCGAACGACAGCGACGAGGAGGGCTACCTCGTCTACACGCTCCGGGCGGGCGACGGCGCGGTCCAGGCGGCCCGCGTCGTCGACGACAGCCCGGTCAACCAGTTCGGGTTCGGCATGCTGCTGATCGGGCTGCTCTGCGTGGTCGGCGGCGCCCTTGTCGGGCGGACCGTGGCACGGACCGGGCTGGCACCGATCGACCGGCTGACCGCCGCCGCGGAACGTGTCGCGCACACCCGGGATCTCGACGCCCACATCCGGGACGAAGGCGGTGGCGAGATCCGGCGGCTGATCCAGTCGATCAACGACATGCTCGCCGCGCTCCGGGACTCCCGACAGGCCCAGCGGCTGCTCGCCGAGGACGCCGCCCACGAGCTCAAGACCCCGCTCACCAGCCTGCGCCTCAACGTCGAGCTGCTGATCCGGCTCGATCGGCGCGGCACCCTGGACAGCGCACTGCCGGCGGAGAGCCGGACCCGGCTGCTCAACGATCTCGGCGCTCAGGTGGCCGAGTTGAGCACCCTTGCCGCCGAGCTGACCGAACTGGCCCGCGGTGACGTCAGCGACGAAAACACCGAGCTGCTCGACTTCGCCGACGTGGTGGTGGCCGCCGCGACCCGGGCGCGTTCCCGTGTGCCCGACATCGAGTTCGCGCTCGACCTCACCTCCGTGTGGGTGAGCGGCCGTCCCGCTGCGCTCCAGCGGGCGGTGCTCAACCTCATCGACAACGCCGGCAAGTGGTCCCCCGCAGACCAGCCGGTCCAGGTCCGGCTCCGTGCCGAGGGCGCGTCGGCGGTGCTCGAGGTCGACGACGCCGGGCCGGGCATCGACGCCGCCGACGCACCGCGGGTGTTCGACCGGTTCTACCGTGCCGACAGCGCCCGGGCGTTGCCCGGATCCGGTCTCGGGCTGTCGATCGTGCAGCGGGTCGTCGACGCCCACAGCGGCCGGGCCACCGTCGCCCGCTCCGCACGCGGTGGCGCGCTGCTCCGGGTCGACCTTCCGGCCGCGACCCCGCCCGCCCCGATCGCGCACAGCGCCGCCGGGGAGGACAGCGCGGTGCGCTGACCCACCCCCCACCCCCCGCCCCGGCGTCGGCGTAGGACAAGGGACGGCGGCCCTCGGGCACGGTCCGCGGTGCTCGGGGCAGGAGACCGCAGTGCGCTGGCGTCGACCCGCGCGGTCAGGCAGGCGTAGAAGCCGGTTCTGAGCTGAGAGCTTGGCTTCCGTCCATCGACGGCACACTTTCGTGGGCGTGGCTTCGGGCCCAGCTGCGACCGGCCTTGAGTCTCGTGCGGCTGTCGAACGGCGCTCCGGAGAGGTAGTACCGCGGTACCGCCTCACTCCCGAGGATGAGGCCGCAGTACGACGAAACGGGACAGAATCAGGCCTAGCGTTCAGGCCATGAGGAAACCTAGTAGGCCACTGTGGAGGTTCGGGACGGGCTCCATGGCGCTGGCGACGGCGTTCGCAGTTGCCGCCTGCGGGCCGGACGCCGACAACAGTTCGGCTCCCGCCGCGACCGGATCGCACGGCGCGCACGCGGGCGGGTCGTCAGCTCCACCGCAGCCGCTGCGCGCCGGCGAGCGGTTCGTCGACCTGAAGATGCCCGAGGCATACACCCCCGCGCCGCCGGAGGGCGGCACGGACGAGTACCGGTGCCAGATGATCGATCCGGGCCTGACCAAGGCGGCATTCCTGACCGGGACCCAGTTCACGCCGGAGAACGTCGCCATCGCACACCACGCCATCGTGTACGCGGTGCCGCCGGGCGGCGCTGCCGCGGTGCGCGAGCAGGACGCGAAGACCCCCGGCCCCGGCTGGCAGTGTTTCGGCGGGACCGGCGTGGCCGGCGCCGAGGTGGAAGAGGGGGACGCGGCGTGGGTGGACACCTGGGCACCGGGCGCCACGGAGACGCTGCTCACGCAGGACGCCGGCCACAAGCTGGAGCCGGGCAGCCTGCTCATCCTCCAGATCCACTACAACCTGCTCGCGACCGACGGCAAGCCCGCCGGGTCGGACCGCTCGGCGGTGCGGCTACGGCTGACGGACGGCACGCCGCAGACGCGGGAACTCGAGACGTGGTCGCTCGACGCGCCGACCGACCTGCCCTGCGCCGCCGACGAATCGGGCCCGCTGTGTGACCGGGCGACCTCGATCGCAGACGTGACCAAGCGGTTCGGTCCGGAGGTCGGCGAGATGGCGGACCGTCAGGTGGAGGAGTGCAACCAGGGCGGCGAGCCGAAGCCCGGTGACACCCAGACCTGCGACCACAAGGTGGAGGCACCGATGACGCTGTTCGCCGGTTTCGGCCACATGCACATGCTCGGGCGGGCCATGAAGGTCGAACTCAACCCGGGCACGCCGAAGGCCAAGGTCGTGCTGGACGTGCCGCAGTTCGACTTCGACAACCAGCGGTTGATGAAGCTGCCGTCGCCGGTGGAGATCGGCCCGGGGGATACGCTGCGGGTGACGTGCACGCACGACGCGGGGCTGCGCAAACGCGTGCCGCAGCTGAGCAAGCTGCCGCCGCGCTACGTGGTGTGGGGCGACGGCACCAGCGACGAGATGTGCATCGGCATCATGACGGTTTCCCCCCGCAAGTCCTGACGAAGCGCGAACGTGTGTGAGCTCATTGAGGTCAACAAGCCGAAAGACAGCTCTGAGCTCACACACGTGGGCACTGAACTCACATCCGTGCGGCATCGCGGCGGTCGGACAGGCGGTGACGTGGGCGGCTGCACGTGGACCCGACAGCGGAGCGGTTGATCACCCGGAACGGATCGGCCCGGAGCGGTGCGGCTGGGAACTACGATCGTGCCCCTGAGGGACGCGCGAGATGAAGCGCTAATTCGGCCGGGTGAGTCTCAGGTCGTAGGCGAGGGTGACGGCCTGGATCCGGTCCCGTGCGCCGATCTTGGCGAGGACCCGCCCGACGTGGGTCTTCACCGTCGACTCCGACAGCGTGAACCGTTGTGCGATCTCGCCGTTGGTGAGGCCGTGGCCGATGGCGACGAGGATCTCGTGCTCGCGGTCGGTCAGGGAGTCAAGCCGGGGATCCTGCCGCACGAGGCCGCAGAGGTCATCGTCGAGCCGGTCGACGAACGCGTCGAGCAGCCGCCGAGTCAGCGCCGGCGCGATCACCGTGTCCCCGGCGGCGACGGCCCGGATGCCGGCGAGCAGTTCCTCCGGGCGGGTGTCCTTGAGTAGGAAACCGCTCGCCCCGGCCCGCAGCGCGGCGAGCGCGTACCGGTCCACGTCGAACGTCAGCACCAGGATCCGCGAACGCCCGCCGGCGGCGACGATGCGCCGGGTGGCCTCGATCCCGTCGACGCCCGGCATGCGAATGTTCATCACCACCACGTCGGGACGCAGTTCGGTGATCCGCCGAACGGCCTCGGCGCCGTTCTCGGCCTCGCCGACGAACTCGGTGTCGGGGGTGCTCTCCAGCAGCATCCGAAACCCGAAGCGCTGCAGCGGCTGGGCGTCCACCACGAGCACAGTGATCATGAACGATGCCTTTCAGGGTCGCGTGGACGCTCCCACCGCCGCCCGGTGCGGGGCTGGCGCTGACCGTGCCGCTGTAGAGCGCGGCGCGTTCGGCCATGCCGGCGAGGCCGAGACCCGCGTCGCCCGGCGATGCCTACTTCATACCGAGCGAACCTGAGACGACTGTTAAACGGCGCTCAGGCCGAATGGCCGACTGCGCGGGTCCGTCGTCGGGCGGGCCGCTGTCGTGCACGACGATGGGGACCTGGCAGGAGTCGGCCGCCAGGCTCAGGTCGACGGTGGTGCGCGGACCGACGCGCCTGAGGGCGTTGGTCAGGGCCTCCTGCACGCCGAGGTCCAGCGGGCCGGGGCTGCCGTGTAGCGGAAGGTGACCTGCAGCTGAAATTGTGGTCATGACGTGCCTGCGGGCGCGGTATGAGCCACTTTCATTCTGTGTGCGGTTCGCCTCGACGTGGTGCAGGACGAGGATGGCCTGCACGATCTCGGTTGCGCGGCGAGGGCAGCAGCCCAGTTCGACCGGGACTTTCCAGGTCTCGAGGGCGGCTGGTTGCTTGCCGCTCAGCGATTGATTCGTTCCTGGACCCAGGAGAGCATCGTGCTGCCGTAGTCGGAGCTGATGGCCTCAACGGCGTCGGCCCCACCGACGGTCGGTAGATGAGTGCAGCCGGCAAGCCGGTGGATGGTCAGGTCACCGGTAGCGGCGGCGCGCCGCCACACGGCGATGCTGTCCTCGGCGGGAGTCCATTCGTCGGCCTCGCCGTAGAACAGCAACGTCGGACAGCGCACCTGCGCGATGACCGGCTGCGGGTCGTAGTCCATGTCGTCCCACGTGCCGGAATAGCTGTGCAGGTCACGCGGGACGTACACGAGTGGAAACCACGGCCGGTCGGCGTACCGGTCGATGACCGCCTGAGCGCTTTCCCGGTCGATGTGCCCGCGTACGACGCTCTCAAGTGCTTCTCGCAGACGGGTCAGGTCGGCCAAGTCCGCGCTTCCGTAGCCGCGTAGGAGCAACTGCTGCGCTGTCCCGTACCTCATCTGAACCGCCGGGCTCACACCGCTGCTGGCCACCAACACGAGGAAAGAGACCAACTCGGGCCGACGGGCCGCGACTGCGGACGCGGGCCAGGCGCCCTGGCTCCAGCCCCACAGGCCCACCGGGACGTCGCCGATGTGTCGGCGCACCTCCGCGATAGCCGCCACGGCGTCACCGGCCTGGACGGCGTACGGCACGTCGCCCTGCTCACGCGGACGACGGTCGAAGCGCAGCACCGCCACACCGGCCGCAGGAAACGCACGCGCCACGTGCTCGTACAGGAAGTACGAGCGCTGCGGCCTGCCAGAGCCGTGCAGGACGACGACCGCGCCACGCGCCGGCCTGTCCGGCGGCACGTCCAGCGTGGCTGGTAGGGACACGTCGCCAGCATCGATGAACAGCTCCACGCAGCGAGTCAATCAGTCACAGGCAACGACGCCGCGCCCAGCCTGAGCGGTGGCTTTCGGCCAGCAACGTTGAGCGCCCAACCGGAGCTTCGGCCTTCCACGCCCCGACATGCACTGTCACCGGAAGTCCGAGAGCGCGCCGATCAACAGCAGCGGACGCAGCGAAGGCTCGGATCGCGGCCAGATGAGTGCACCTGATCTTGGGTCAGGTGGCAGTGAAGATCACTGCACGTTCCGCTGCGGCGGCTCGGTCGTAAAACGCCTTGACATCAACGAAGTTGCGCCAGGTGTACTCGAAGTCTTCGTCGTCATGGGCGCCGTCGTAGTCGCGGTCATCGATGGCATCGAAGCGGCGACGTAGCCAGGTTCGGTCGACAGTCCGCAGAGCCTCGGCCACATCCCGCACCTTGGCGGCGCTGACGTACACGACGTAGTAGTCATCGTCTAGGTGTCGGCCACCGAGCACCGCATGGGACAACGGATATACGCCGCCCTCTGGGTCGAGCGTGCCATCGGTCAGGCAGCGATGGATGGCGTCCCAGGCTTTGTCGGTGTCGACCTTCGAGGCGTCATCGTCCCAAGACTCCTCGATGTCCTCAAGGAGTTCGCCCACCTCGTCGCCGTCGTCCGCCGCTAGCAACGAGCGCCCCTGCTCCGATGTGATGGCGAAGTGCACCCCCAACATGCCGGCGATGCTACGCGCGGACCGAGGGACACTCGCAGCCCAAACAGCCCGACGGGCCGCCACCATGCCGGTCGCCGTGACCCGCCGCGTCAGTCGAACAGCCGGTCGAGGGCTTCCTGTTCGAGGTCGCACCAGCGCTGGGAGTCCTTCAGCGCCTTGGCGATCTCTTTGTCGTCAAGGTGGTGGGCGCCTTCCTCGCGGATGCGCGCGATGCTGAACGGCCTGCCGACCGACGGCGAGGTCCGTTCCAGCGCCTCCAGCACCCGTGCCACGCCCACCACGCCGTACTCGACGGTGCGTGTGGTCATCCGGAAGTGGGACAGCAGCGCGCCGGCCTGCTGGGCCATGGGTGCGCCGGAGCCGATGGCGTGGAAGCCCACGTCCTCGTAACGGCCGATGAGCCCGTTGGGGTTGATCTCCACGATCCACGGCCCGCCCTGGCTGTAGCCGGCCGCGAGCAGGTATGCCGACACCCCGCCGCCGTCGTCCTCGCCGGGCACGTCCGGGATGTAGTTCTCGTAGTGCTTCTTGAAGACGGGCAGGACGCGCTCCTGCAACTCGTCGCCGATTTCGGGTGCTTCGAGGATCGCGGTGGCCGAGTCCTCAAGGAGGGGGCGCAGATCGTTGAGCACCCCCCGCGCGCCGCTGCCGCCCCAGGCGGCGCAGGAACCCAGCGGGTGCAGCTTCTGGGCGGGGAAGCTCAGACCGCGGTCGCTGTCGGTGATCTGAGAGTCTGCGCCGATCACCACCCCGTCGCTGCAGACAACGGCGAGTACGACGGTCATGGGGGCCTCCTGGGCAGGGGTACGGGGTAGCTCGCGAGGTACCCGGCATCCCGCCTGCCTACACCCCGACAGGTGTCGGCCCGTTCACTACCCCGGATGAGAGCCCCCTCCTACCCGCGCAGGAACTCCCGGACGGCGGCTGGGCCAACCGGGCGCGTGCCGTAGTGGGTGGCGAACATCATGTCGTTCGTGCCACGCCTCACCGGCCGTCACCTGTGCCTCGTCGCGTTGCTGCTGGCGCTGCCCGAGCGCGGCCAGGGCAGAAGCACGGGCAGCGGAGCGCCGGTGCAGTTCCGCCGGTGGTGAGGAGCCTATGCGCACGGTGACTTCGAGGGGTGTCAGGTGGCGCGGTGCCGGCGTGGGCGCGGTCCGGTCAGTCGCGGGTGACGCCGTCCCGCGTGTCGTCCCTGTCCACCTGGCGCAGTGCGTGCACCGCCTCGTCGAGGCTCACGCCCAGTTCGCGGGCTGCCGCTCGGTACGCTCGTGCCGCCGTGTCGAGGGTGGCGAGCACCTCTGTACGTGAGAGGTCGGGCTTGCGCTCGGCGACCGTGGTGCCGTGCCGCACGCGGGTCACCACCAGCCTGGCAGCTTCGAGCTCGCGGTAGGAGCGGGCGACTGTGTTGACGGCGAGCCCGAGGTCGGCGGCGAGCTGTCGGATGGTAGGCAGGCGGGTCTTCGCGGGCAGCGCGCCGCTGCGGATCATCGCGGCGATCTGCCCGCGGATCTGCTCGTATGGCGGCGTCGGGCTGTCCGGGTCGAGCTCGATGATCACTGCGCGGCCGCCGTCGGCACCCGCCAGGGCGATGTCGCCATCCGCCAGCCGGCCAGCGGCACCACCACCAGCCCGGCCACCACCAGCGGCACCGCCAACGCCTCCGACGCCTGACCGGCCGACAGCCTCGCGAGTTCGTCGAGGACGCAGTACAGCATGAGGGTGGTGGCGCTGGCGGTCAGCGCGTGCAGTGACCGGGATCGGATCGCGTCGTCGGTGGCGAGGACCTCGGGCGGCCCCGGCGGTTGCGGGCGCAGCAGCACCCGGCGCCGGGCCACCCACGCGAGCACCGACACCAGCACGGCTGTGCCGGTCCACAGGGCGACGCGGGCGCCCGCCTGAGAACCCGCCGGGGTGGTCACGGTGATCGCGGCGAGCGCCAGGCAGGTGGCGACCGACAGCGGCAGGGCGGCCCGCAGCGGCGGGGGCAGGTAGCGCTCGGAAGTGCGCCGGACCAGGAGCGCCGCGGGGCGCGGCGAGGTGCGGTGTGCCAGTCGTACCTCGGCCAGCAGAGCGCCTGCGAACCAGCCCGCCACGGCGTACACGATGCTGAAGGCCAGTCGCTGCTCGGCCAGGCCCTGCAGCGCGTACAGCGTACAGCCGAACGCCGCCCCCGCGGCCCGCCAGCGGCGGGTCACCACGAGGTAGGCGATGAGCTGCGGTCCGCTGTCGACGGTCACGGTGAGGCCATGTCGCGCGGCGAGCCGCGTCACCCGGTGACGCGCCACGGGCATGTCTGCGAACACGAACACGAGCAGCGCGACCGCCAGCGCCAGTGGGGCGAGCATCGGATCCGGCATCGTCATCGCCCTTCCAGAACGGGACTGCCAATGTAGCAGAGCACTGATACATTGAATTCCCGATGAGAGGGGTGGCTGTGAGCTCGCTGACCGACGAGGTGTGGACGACGCTCCAGCCGCACGCCGGCAGGCTGACCGGTCGGGGCCGTCGGCTGCTGGTGCTCACCGCCCTCGTGCTGGCCGGCGTCACCGGGCTCGCCCATCTGGTGGCCGTGTCCGGCCTGATCACGCCACGGCTGCGAGCCGACTACGGCTGGGGGCCGTCCAGCTACCGCTACGGTGACGCGGAGTCAAGTTTCGTCTTCAACGCGGGCAGCACCCCGAGCCGGCGGGTCAGCTTCACCTTCGGGCTGTCCAATGACGGCAGTCGGGCCGTGGAGATCGTCGGGATCGGCGAGTCGCCGTCGGGACTGCGGCTGGAGGCCGTCCGCGTCGGCGAGACGCACCAGGTCTCGGAGAACCGGTGGACCACCGGCGGCCGGGACCTTGTTGCGGGCGAGCCCTACCTGTTGCTGCCTGACGAGATCCTGAAGGTGGAGCTGGAGTACGAGGTCGTGGACTGCGCGGCGGTGCCGGCGGGGCCACGCGCGATTCCGGTGCGAGCGACCGGCCTGCGCGGCGAGCAGGTCGTCGAGCTGACACTGCCGGCTGCGAGCTTCCGGGTTGGAGGGTGGCGCACCATGGCGGATCCCGCCGACCCGGCGGCGGTGCACTGGCCGGAGCACCTGGCCGACGCCGCCTGCCGGCTGCCTCGCGGCTAGACAACGGCGATGCCGGTCGGGGCCTGCTGCACGTTGGCAAGGCTCACCTGTGGCAGACCGACTTTCAGGGAATACCAGCCGATTGGCGGTTCCACTTCCAGCTCGACGGTGGAGAGGGCCACGGCCCCGATGACCTCTACGCCCTCAACTTCGGTGGAGGGACCGGATACGGATTCCTCTCGCCGGACCTCCGCGAAGGTCGCTTCTTCTGGGATTGCGTCTGACGAGTGCGGCTACCCAGCCCCGGTGCCCCAACGCGATCTTGGAACGAGTCTCGTGGGGTGGGGCGGCCAAGCATCTCCCCTGCGAGTGGTCGAGCCCGGGTGTCGCCTGGTTGGCGGGAGGCCTGAAGGCCAGGAGCGAGGTCAGCCTGGCCGGGTGTTCGGAGCCTGCGGTGCCTTGTCCGGTGTGGGCACGGCCGACCACAGTGCACGGTCACCTTGGCAAGATACTCGCGTTACTTGTATATTCAGGCCATGCGATCGACTTCGCGTCCCGCGCTGCGGGAACCGTCGTACTTCGTCCTCGCGGCTTTGCTCGGTGGCCCGCTCCACGGCTATGCCGTGATCAAGCGGGTGACTGAGCTGTCCGATGAGCGGGTGACACTCGCTGCCGGCTCGCTGTACTCGGTGATCGACAGGCTGCTCGGCGAAGGGCTCATCACCGCCGACGGCGAGGAGATCGTCAACGGGCGTGCCCGTCGCTACTACCGGCTCACCGACGAGGGCTACCGGGTACTCGCCGAGGAAGCCGACCGGCTCGCCCGGGCCGCCCGGGTGGTCATGGACCGCCTGCCGCACCGGATCTTCCCGCAGGGAAGCACCGATCAACCTTCTACCGCGAGGATCAGACCAGCATGAGTTCCGATGTTCTGGAGAAGCGCTACCGGATGCTGCTGCGGGCCTACCCGGCCGGTTACCGTCGCGAACGTGCCGACGAACTGATCGACACGTTGATCGGCGACGAACCAACCACTCGCCGCTGGCCCAGCGTCCGGCAGGCGGCGTCGCTGATCCGGGGCGCCCTGCGGGTGCACGGTGGCAGCACCGCGGCCCGGCCCACCGCCGTGCTGCTCTGGCAGGGCATCCACCTGGGCGCCATGGCGGTGCTGGCGCTGGGCGTGCTCATCGGCCTGGACGATCTCGTCGAGGCGTTCCAGTTCGGCGGACTTTCGGACCCTGCGACCGTCCTGCGGAATCAGGGCGTACACGAGGTAATGGTGATTGCGGCGCTGGTGGCGCTCGTCGCGGGCCGCACCCGCACCGCTGCCGTCCTGGCGGTGGCTGCGGCGGTGGTGCCGACCGTGATCTCCCCGTACCTGTTCCTCAACGGCCTGCCGCAGTGGTGGGCGCCGGTTGTCGCCACGCCGTTGATCCTGGTGGGCCTGCGGCGTGCGGCGGACGTGCCGCCGACGCCCCGGGCCAACGCCGTTCTGGTTACCGCAGGCATCCTCGCCCTGCATCTGGTCCCTGCGGGAGGCTTCCGCAGGGTGGACATGGGCTCGCAGGTCGTCGCCGCCGCCATGGTGATCGCTGCGGCCGCCGCCTTTCTGTGGGTGGCGACGGCCGACCAGCGACTGCTGATCGCCGTCGCCCCGACCCTGCTGCTGGGCACGCTCTACCAACTGGGGAACGACCTGTCGACGGGGGAGCTGCTGCACCGGCCCGACGCCCTGCCGTCCCTTGTCGTCGCGGTCCTCATGGCAGGCGGCGCGGTCGTCTCGACCCGGCTGCGGCAGCGCACCCGCGCTTGACCAACCGACCGGGCGGTCCGGCCACGGCCGGACCGCCCGGGCAGGATCGGTGGAACGGTCTGGAATGAAGAGGTCTAGTCGGGTGGTCGCTGCGCCCAGAAGGAGGCGTGTCCGCTGACACCCTCTGGCACGAATTCCTCCGAGGTGATGCTGAGCCCCGCCTGTTGCAGCCAGTTCCGATAGGTGGGGGCGTCGGCGTGGCTCCACCACATGGTGGCGGGGCCGTCGAGCCAGTTGTCCTCGGTGCCGGTCCAGGCGTTGTGGCCGGTGGTGGCAAGTAGCCAACCGCCGGGGCGCAACCAGGAAGCGATGCGGCCGATGAGATGCGGTTGTTCGGCCAACGGCATGTGGATGAGGGCGTAGAGGCAGACCACGGCGTCGAACGACATCGGCGGCAGTTCGAGATGAACAGCGTCAGCACGGAGGAAAGTGCCGGTCGGCACCAGGCGGCGGGCTCGGTCGATCTGCACGTCGCTGAGGTCGACCCCGGTGACATGGTGCCCGGCATCCGCGAGGAAGCGCGCGACCGGCACGCCGCAGCCGCAGCCGAGGTCGAGGACAGATCCCGCAGCCGGTAGACGCCGATGCAGGTCGGCCAACCAGGGTGCGTACTGGCCGTCGTCGGCGTCGTCGGCGCGGTAGCGGTAGGACAGGGCGTCGTACCCTCGCCGGACCAGGTCACGCCCGTCACTGTTGCTCACACCGCTCACGTTACGAGTCGTGGTGTCGGTGCTGCGCGTCAGATCCGGTGCGGTGGCCGGGAACGTTCACTGGACCTCGCCGCGACACCGCAAACGTTCCTGGACACCGCACTAGCGGAATGCGGTGACCCAGAACAGGACGGCGGCGAGAGCGAGCAGTTCGCAGACCCCCACCGCGAGCAGCGGCATCGCCGCCGTCGGCAGCCGCGCCGACGAGGAGTAGCGGGGCCGCTCCCAACTGTGGTGCGCCGGGTCGCCGCTGATCGTGCCGCCCACGACCAGTGCGAGGATGGCCGCGACAGCTCCCACGTGGAGCGGTACGAAGTCGGGGTAGCTGGCGTGGAGCTTGTCGAATCCCGCCCACACCACCGTGAAGCCGACGACACCCAGGCCCGCACACGCCAGCATCGCGTACCGGGCTGTCGCGCTCGGCGTCGAGATCAGAATGATCAGGCCGGCGAGCAGGAACGGCCCGCCCACGATGGCCCAGCCGGTGAAGGCCAGGCCGACCGCTGAGCAGCTTGACTCGGTACACAACAGATCGAGCAGCGCGGCCAGCATTTCGCTGCTGCGGAACACACTCACGATGACAGCGGTGATGAAAAGCGCCGAGACGACGATGACCCCCGCCGCACTCATCTGAGAACCCTTGCCCCCGGACACCCGTGGCCTCCCTGCTGTCGACACGCCGCCGCGTGGAGTTCAGCTAACGTAGTGCTCGCCCGTAGAGGTTCGGGAGACGAGAGCATGCCGACGCCTATCAAGCGACTGGTCAGCAGGATCAGACGGGATTTCCCGGCCCCCGGCAGCTCCGACGAGGTGATCCGGCGGCTCACCGAGCTACCGCCTGACGCGTACGGTCGGCAGGACGCGGAACGCGTGCAAGCCGCCCTGGTGCTGAACTCCCGGATCAGGGCAGCGGAGGCTGACTCCCGTCCCGGTGTGCCGGAGAACGAGCGACAGTCATCGTGTGCGCGTTTCCGGCGACCTGGTGGCTACTGCACCGGCTGCGGAACGGGTTGGAAGGCGACGTCTGTCACGTCGGCGACCAGCTCGGTGAAGTCGGTGCCGTACGCGGCGGGCTCGACGATGCGTAGCACCAGGGCGAAGGGCCGGTCGGCGCCGTACCTGCGGTGGAGTTCGGGGTGGTGGGTGGCCAGGTAGCGGGCACCGGCGAGGTTGCTGCCCGCGGTCAGGCCGCCGATGAGGAACACCGGACGGCCACCGGTTGGTGCCCAGAACCGGGCCAGCAGGACGTAGCTGGTCTCCGGGCTGAAGACGTACTCGGTGCCGCCGACCGTGAACGACAGCCGACGCTTCTCCTCGTCGAAAACCTCGTACGTCACGCCACGGAGGATCGCGCGTACGTGCGTGGCGCTGCGTGGGCTGGCACCGCCGGGACCGCCGACGCAGAACTCGGTCAGCCGGCCGATCTCACCGGTCGGCTGGTTCTCGCCGACCCGGTCCGCGCGGGCGCCGCATTCCCTGGCGATTGTCGCCAGCTCCACCAGCGCGGCGACGTCGCGACGGTGGACGCTGAACTCGCGCGGCGAGGAGGCGTGTCGGGACACCACAAGCAGGCAACTCGCTCCGGCGGTGAGGCCGAAGAAGGCACGTGCCCGGTTCAGCTTGTGTCGTCGCAGCAGGAACCCCGTGAGCCAGACGGCCGTGCCGGCGATGACACTCGCCAGCAGATTGATCAGCAGGTCGCCCATGTTGTGATGATGTCCGATCCCGTCTCGGGTCAGCGGCGGGGTAGTACGCCCAGCAGGGTCGCGGTCAGGGCCAGCTGCAAGGAGTCCTTCAGCTCCATGCGGAAGCGGGCCAGGCTTGGTTCGGCCCGGTAGGCCGCTTCCAGGCTGGGCGGGGGAATGCTGTACGCCGACAGCGCGCCGGCCATGACCATTGTCTGCAGGCTGAACAGCTCCGCGTTCCCGCCCAGCTCCGGCAGGTGCTGCTGGATCAGGTCGGCCATGGTGGCCAGGCGACCCAGGGAGGCGCGCTTGTGACGGATGGCGACCTCGACGGAGACGTTGTGTTCCAGGACGCTGCCCTGTGCGCCGAAGAGGTCGCACAGCACCACCCGGCCGGAGAGTGAGCGGCTGATGATCTCGGCCATCGCCGCCGCCCGCTCGGCCATGGGTAGCTTCTCGTCGATGCCGTCGGCCAACTCGGCGGTCAGTTCGGCCAGCCACTGCGCCAGGAAATGATCCAGCAGTTCCAGCAGCACCGCCTCACGCGACTCGAAGTAGCGCAGCACGTTCGGCTTCGCCAGGCCCACCCGGCGGCTGAGCTCGTTCAGGGTGACCGCGGCCACGGGCATCTCGTCGAGCATCGCTGACGCCGCGTCGAGGATCGCGCGCCGGCGGATCTCCCGCTGCTCTTCGGTTCGCGCCCGCTGGAAAGTCACGATCGCCAGCCTAACTTAGGTACCGCCGGTACGTTGACAACGTACCGAAAGTACTTTAGCGTCGTGGATGCAAGATACCTCCGGTACGTTAGTGGGGAGACTGGCATGGGCGAGAAGTGGACGACGGCGAACATCCCGGACCAGCGCGGGCGGGTGGCGGTGGTGACCGGGGCCAACACCGGACTGGGGTACGAGACCGCCAAGGCGCTCGCCGAGCGCGGGGCCTCCGTGGTGCTCGCCGTACGTAACGTCGAGAAGGGCGAGCAGGCCGCGGCCCGGATGGCCGGCGACGTGACGGTGCAGGCGCTGGACCTGACCTCGCTCGACTCCGTCCGGACCGCGGCGGCCGCGCTGCGCTCCCGGTTCGGCCGGCTCGACCTGCTGATCAACAACGCCGGCGTGATGTACACCCCGAAGCAGACCACCCGGGACGGCTTCGAGATGCAGTTCGGCACCAACCACCTCGGCCACTTCGCGCTCACCGGGCTGCTGCTGGACCTGATGCTGCCGGTGCCCGGCTCTCGGGTGATCACGGTCAGCAGTGTCGGTCACCGCATCCGCGCCGCGATCCACTTCGACGACCTGCACTGGGAGCGGTCGTACAGCCGGGTCGCCGCCTACGGTCAGTCCAAGCTGGCGAACCTGATGTTCACCTACGAGTTGCAGCGCCGGCTCGCCCCGCACGGCACCACCGTCGCGGTGGCCGCGCACCCCGGGGTGTCCAGCACCGAACTCGCCCGGAACACCCCGGCGGCCCTCCGGCTTCCGCTCACCTGGCTCGCGCCGCTGATCACCCAGACACCGGCGATGGGTGCGCTGCCGACCCTGCGCGCCGCCACCGACCCCGCCGCGTTCGGCGGCCAGTACTACGGTCCCGGCGGACGCCACGAGGTCATGGGCCACCCACGGCTGGTCACCTCCAGCCCGGAGTCGTACGAGGTGGCCGTCCAGCAGCGGTTGTGGGCCGTCTCCGAAGACCTCACCGGAGTGACCTTCCCCGTCGTCCAGTCCCGGCAGAACCCGTTCGCTTCCGGAGCGGCCACCACGAGGTAGCGGCTGGCGGTAGCTACGCGAACGGGCCGTCCTGAGTGAAGGCGTACTCGGCGAAACGGTTACCGATCCGCTGGTGGGCCTCGGCACTCGGGTGCAGGCCGTCCGGTAGCGGAAGTTCGGCGGCGTCGGCCGGGCCGTACAGGGCGGTGCCGTCGAGGTAGTGCAGGTTCTTGTCGGCGGCGCGGCGGTCGGCCAGCGAGCGCAACTCGCGGCGGATGACCTGGAGTGTCAGCCGGCCCAGTGCGACGTCCCCGGGCGTGCCGGTCGCCACGAAGCGCACCTGGTCGGTGCCGATCGACCCGGGGTCGATCGCACCCGGGCCGGGGGTGTCCTCGTGGATGGCGCAGAACAGCGGCGAGATGAGGAGCAGCGGGACGTCCGGGTGGCCGTCGCGGATGGTGTCGAGGAAGCCGTGGACGGCGGGGACGAAGGTGCGTAGCCGCATCCCGTCGAGGTTCACCACGTTGATGCCGAGTTTGATGCTTAGGTAGTCGGCCGGGGCGTCGCGGATCACGCGGGCCAGGAACGGATCGACGAGCGCGCTGCCGCCCAGGCCGAGGTTGCGCAGCTCGACACCGGCCCGGCGGGCGGCGACGGCGGGCCAGATCTCGCTCGGTGCGAGGGCGTTCGAGCCGTGACTGATGGAGCTGCCGTGATGTACCCACAGCGGCAGCGCGGCGTCGTCCGGCTCGATCGGGGCATCGGCTCGCAGGTCGACCAGGTCGATGCTCTCGTTGTGCGGCAGCCACACCTCGATCCGGTGACGCCCGGCGGGCAGCCCGGAAACTGTGGTCGTGTGCGCGTGCCCGGGATGGAAGACGGTCTGCCCGCTGGTGAGGTCGACCTCGATCCGGTCACCACCGTCAAGGGTGTCGCGGACGGTGAGCGCACCGTCGACGTAGACGTCGATGCGGCCACGCGGTCGCTCGGCGCCCAGGTAGGTGATCCGGGTCGGGTGGGTCACCAGCTCGACAGTGCCCGCCGTGGTCTGGAACACGATGCGTACGCCGGACGGCTGGCTCTCCATCGAGAGCAGCTGGCCGTCCGGGAACTGCTCCCGTACCCAGGCCGGCAGCCGGTGTGGCCGGATGCCGCGCGGGGTGATCTCGGCCTCGGCGACGCCACGGAGAAGTTCGGACGGGACGGGCATCAGGGGTTCCCTTCGGTCGGCCAGGAGCGGAACGCGATGTCGAGCGCGCTCAGGGCTCGCTGCCAGGAGACGTCGGCGGCGGGCTCGCGGTGCCCGAAGCTGCCGCTGACCTCAAGCGCCAGGAAGCCGTTGATGGTCGCGCCGAGCAGCCGGGTGGCATGGACGAGTTCGGTTTCCGGCAGCTGGTAGCCACGGAGCATCGCCAGGGTGAGGGTGACAAGTCGACCGGCCGCGTCGGAGCGCACGGTCGATGCCGCCGCTGGACGTTGCAGGGCGGCCCAACGGCCGGGGAACTGGCGGGCATAGCCGCGGTACGCGTCGGCGAGGGCGGTGAGCGCGTCTCGCCGGGCGCGGCCACCGATGGCGACCGCGATCCGGTCGGCCAGCTCGCCGAGGGCCAGTTCATGCACGCTGTCCAGCAGCGCGGACCGGTCGCGGACATGCGAGTAGAGACTCGCGGTCTGCACCCCGAAGTGGCGGGCCAGTGCCGACAGGGTGATCGCCTCGAATCCTTCCCGGTCTGCCAGCTCCGCTGCCGCGGCGATGACGACCGCCGGGGTCAGGTTCGCGCGTGCCATACCCACACCCTACACCCCGTAGGCTGGAACCTAATACCTTTAGGCTGGTGACGCGGTGGAGCGGACGGGTCAGGCACCCGCTGGCGGGTCAGCGCGGCGGCGCGGCGGTGGCGTCCGTCGCGGCCCGGACGAACTCCCGGACCCGAGTGGTGGTGTTCGCCTCCAGCCAGATCGGTCCGCGCTCGATGGGCGGGGCGTCGTGGATCGGCACGTAGGCGATGTCGGGGCGCGGGTGGTAGTACTCGGTCTGCTCGCCCACCGGCAGCACGCCCCGGCCCATCGCCACGAGGGACAGCATCTCGGAGAACGTGTTGCCGCGCGGGCCCTTGGGGATCAGTCGGCCGGCCGGCGTCTGCTCGGGGGTGCGGTCCCGCTTGAACGCCGCGGACGTCATTGCCGGGTACTGGATGAGCGGGTGGTCGGCGAGCACTTCCAGCGAGACCGACTCCGCCCGGGCCAGCGGGTGCGTGGCGGCCACCGCCAGCACGCGCCGCTCCACCATGAGCGCGGGGCCGCAGGCCATGCCGTCGAACGGGTATGACGCGACGAGTACGTCGATCGAACCGTCCAACAGGCTGGCCCGTGAGGTGGCGAGCTGCACCTCGCGTACGTCCACCTCGCAGTCGGGATGTCGGGCGCTGAACAGCCTGACCGCCTTGAGCAGCACCGGCGCGAGGTACTCACCGAGGAACGCCACCCGGAGTTGGCCGGTCACGCCACGGCCGGCCTCGATCGCGCGGCGCAGCGCCGCGTCCATCTGCTCGACGAGCGGGGCCAGCTCGTCGGCCAGCTGCCGGCCGATGGGTGTGATGCGGACGACCCGACTGGTGCGTTCGAACAGTGGCGCACCGATGCGCCGCTCCAGCTTCCTGATGACGTGACTGATCCGGCCGGTGGTCACGCCGAGACGTTCGGCGGTACGACCGAAGTGCAGCTCGTCGGCGAGCGTCAGGAAGGTCTCGATCTCGTGTCGCTCCAGCATTCCGCCGCTCTTTCGTTGAATCCGGCTCAACGATCGTAGTCCGATCTTGGCTTGGTCGGCCTCGCCGTCCAGTGAATCGTCGAGGGCGCCACCGGGACGCCGGCGGCGGCGATGTCCGCTCCACCTGCGGAGCGGTCGCCGGGACGATCGAGGAGAAAGATCATGAAGACGGCAAGCATCGACGACTACCTGACCGGACTGAACGCCTCGCTGAGGGAGACGGCCGAGGCGTTGCGCCCGGTCATCGACGGCACGTTGGCGGACACCACCGCAGTGATGTGGCACGGGCACCCGGTGTGGGGTCTCGGCGAGGCTCCGGGGCGGCGGCCGATCTGCCTGCTCAAGGCATACGCCTCGTACCTCACCTTCGGGCTCTGGCGTGGCCAGGAGATCAGCGACCGGTCGGATCGGCTGCTCCCGGGCGCCCGGCACATGGCCTCGGTACGGCTCTCCGCCATCACGGACATCGACGAACCGCTTTTCGCCGACTGGCTGCGCCAGGCACGTGCCCTGGAGGGCAAGTGAGCATTGTGCAGGTGAGGGCCTTCGACCACCTGGTCCTCAACGTCGAGGATGTCGAGCGATCGCTCGCTTTCTACTCGACCATGTTCGGTCTGGAAACCATGCGCGTCGACGAGTGGCGGGCCGGGCGGGCCGGCTTCCCCTCCGTCCGGATCAGCCCGGACACCATCATCGATCTGGTGCAGCGCCACCGGGGAGAGTCGAACGTCGACCACATCTGCCTGGTGGTCGACCCGGTGGACTGGCAGGACGTCATCGCGGCCGGCGTGTTCACCGTCCTGGACGGGCCGGTGAGCCGTTCCGGCGCCAGGGGAGAGGGCATCTCGCTCTACATCCAGGACCCGGACCGCAACACCGTCGAACTTCGCTGGTACCCGGCGGACGCGGCACCGACGACGCCTCCGAGCCGGTGAGCTACGCGGGGGCGCTCAACGGGCGATGTCGGAGTGGACCTCGACGTCGTAGAGCAACTGCACGTTACTTACCAACGTTAAGTTGCCTGTCCATCGTACTAGAGTTGGTCCATGACCACCGCAGAGCCAGGCGTGCCGGCGACCGGGCGAGAGGGCAGCGGCGCCCGGCCGCCGGTGTGGCTGCGCGCGGAGCCGTCCCGGCGGCGGCGGAAGCCGCCGCTGACCCTTGCGCGGATCGTGGACGCCGCAGTGAACCTGCTCGACGAGCACGGCACCGAGGGCCTGACGATGCGCAGCCTCGCCCAGCGGCTCGACGTGACGGCCACCGCGCTGTACTGGCACGTCAAGACCAAGGACGACGTTCTGGACCTGGCCGTCGACGAGATTTTCGGCGACGTGCCGGTGCCGGCCGTGAGCGACGACTGGCTTGACGACATCCGCGTCCTCGTCCGAGCCTGGCGCGCCACCATGCTGCGACACCCGTGGGCGCCCGGGCTGATCGGGCGTCCGATGCTCGGACCGAACGTCCTGACCCGTACCGAGTTTCTCCAGTCGGCGTTGCTGCGCGGCGGCTGTCGCGGGCTTCCGCTCGCGGTGGCCACCCGAATGCTCGCCAACTACGTCATCGGCGCCTCGCTCACGGAAGCCACCTGGCACCGGACCGCCGACCCGCGGGCGAGGGCCGCGGCGCGTGACCATATTGCCGCGAACGCGGCCACCTACCCGACCCTCGACGCCTCCGGGCATCTCGACGACGCCCGATGGGACGACGACGTGCTGTTCGAGGAGGGCCTCACCGGCATTCTCCGGACAGCGGCGCAAGCGGGGCTGCCGGAATGAGCCCGCTCGACGACGTGATGATCCGTGCCGCGCAACACGTGGACCTGGACCATCTGGGCGAGCTGGCCGGATCGGGGGACCGCGCCGAGGTGCGGGTCCGGGCCGCCGGGCGAGGCGAGGAGGAGATGCTCGTCGCCGTGGCCGCCGACCACGTCGTGGGAGTGGTGAGTGTCCGGTGGCGGGACGGCTGCGACCCACCCCACCCATGGCTGTACGGGCTGGCGGTGGTCGCGTCGGCCCGTCGCCGAGGGATCGGAAGGGCGCTCGTCCAGGCCGGCGAAGCGGCAGGTGCGGCACGCGGTGCCGAGGCGATGAGCCTCGACGTGGACGTCGATGACGAGGCGGCCGTCTCGTTCTACGCGAGGTTGGGCTACGTGATCGTCCGACCTCATCAGCACCACTGGCGGGCGATCGACCCGCGAACCGGCGCGGTGACCGGCGACGGCACGGTGGCGACGTGGATCATGCGCCGCCAGCTTCGGAGTGCCGACTGACCCGGCGCGGCACCCCGCTTTCCTGAACTCGAACGGTGACCGGCTACCCGGTCGAACCGCGCGGCACGTGCGCCGCCGGCCGCGCCTCATCGCCGCTGGTCCTCTCCTCGTGGCGGTCCGTGCCGACCGCACGCGAGCCGGTCGTCCGGCGCCAGGTACGCGCGGTCACGGCGGCGCGGGACACCATCAGCACCGCGACGAGCAGCAGCGCGGCACCGAGCAGCGCGGCGACGTCGGGCGCCCACAGGGGGACCTGCCCCAGCGTCACACCGAAGGACGACGGCAGGGAGAGCAGGCCGGAGGCGAGGAGCAGCAGGACCACCAGCCAGGCGACGAGACCCAGCAGGCGTCGACGGGACCAGGCGGAGACCGGCCGCGCCACCCGCCACAGCGAGCCGGCCACCGCCGTGAGCAGCAGCAGGCACAGCAGGCCCAGGCCGGCGAGGAACGCGACGTAGGTCGGCTCGTTCTCGTGGGTCTCGGGAACGGCTCCGGAGAGGAGGGCAGCAAGGCCCCACGAGGTGTCCAGGAGTTGGTTCTCCTGGAAGCTGCCGTAGACGTTCTGCAGGACCACGACGGCCCTGTCCTGTTCGGGCAGCAGCACGATCCCGGCCTGGTAGCCGGGTGCGGCACCGGAGTGCCAGACCATCGGCTGGTCGCCACCGAAGACCGGCCAGGTGCGCCAGCCGAGCCCGTAGCTCCGGCCGTCACCGGTGGTGACCTCCGGCCGGATCAGAGTGGCGCGTTGCTCGGGCGACAGGACGTCGCCGCCGTCGAGGTTCGCCCGAGCGAACGCGACGGCGTCGCGAAGCGAGCCACCGAGATACCCGTAGCTGACCCCGGCGGGGTCGAACCGGCTGCGGAACGCCGTCGGCTCCCCGAACACGTACCGGTGGCCCGGCGGGAGCCGGTCCGCCGCGTCGTCGGCAGCGGTGACCGCGGTGTCCATCCCCATGGGCGTGAGCAGTCGCTCGCTCAGCACGTCGGCGAAGTCGCGCCCGGTGACCTCCTCGACGACGGCACCGAGCAGCAGGTAGTTGACACTGGAATAGAGGTGTTTCTCGCCGACACGGGCGGCCAGGTGCATGGTGCCGAGGGCGTCGAGCACATCGCTCGGGCGGCGATCGGCGTCGTAGCGGTCGGTGAGGTCCATCCGCTCCGGTATGCCGCCGGTCTGGCTCAGCAGGTGGCGCAGCGTGATCGTCCTTGCTTCCTCGTCAGCCATGCTGAAGTCCGGCAGGTAGGTCGTCACACGCGCGTCGAGATCCAGCTCCCCGGCCGTCGCCATCGTCACCACCAGGCTCGCGGTCACCGGCTTGGCCACCGAGCCCCACAGGAACGGCGTCGCGTCGGTGATCGGCGTGCCGTCGCCGTCCGCGCCGAACGTCGCCTGGTGCTCCACCCCACCGGAGCCCACGATCGCGTACGCGACGCCCGGGATCCCGGCCCGGTCCATCTGCTCGGTGACGAAGGCATCCAGCCGGCCCGGTTCGACGGCGGTGCTTCCCGCCGGCGCCGCCTCGACCGCGCCGACAGCGACGCCGACGCCGGGCAGCGCGAGCAGCAACACGACAATCCCCCGTTGCAATACGCTCATATGGCAACCGTAACCATATGGCGGTACGGTTATCAAATGCCCCGCGTTGCCGACCACGACGAGCGACGCGCGCTCATCGCCCGGACGTTCCGGCGTCACCTGGTGGAACACGGTCTTCAGGCCACCACGTTCGCCCGCGTCGCCGCCGCTGCCGGCGTCTCGGTCGGCCTCATCCAGCACTACTTCGGCAGCCGCGACGAGCTGCTCCGATTCGTGTACGTCGACGCGCTCGGCCGCCGGGACGACCGGATCGCGGCGCACATCGCCGAGGGCGAGGTCGCCGAACGGCCGATCCGCGAGATCATCGCGACCGCTGTGGTCGAACTGCTCCCGCTCGACGAGATCCGGGTCGAGGAGTTCCACGTCACCCAGAACCTGACGACTCAGGCCCTGCACGATCGCGCGATCGCCGAGATGGCGGCGCGCGCACAGGCCGACCTGCACCTGCGCGCGTCGATCGCGGTACGCAACGGAAAGCGGTGCGGCGAGGTCGACGGCGGCGTCGACGTCGACACGGCGGCCGCCCGCATCCTCGCCACCACCTACGGCCTGGCGGCCAGCCTCATCCTGGTCGGCCCCGACGACCCGGCCCGCTGCCGGGAGCACGTCGATGCGGTCATCGAGCCGGTCCTGGCGGGTACGTTCACCGGTCGCTGCCGCCACTACGCCCGGCCGTGATCCGGCCGGCGGTGGCGACGCTGTCCGGTCGGCCCCGGCTGTTGAATACGTGAATCCGGGGTTTCCAATTCGTCACGTAATTTGACCGCAGTTTGCGATGGAGTGCCTTCCAGGTTAGCGCTCACACTGGCGTCGCCTGTGACCTCCGCCATGTTGACAATCGACGTGCAGATGTCGATTCGGCTGCCGGGTCACGTGCGGTATTGCCGGTGACCTCGCCATTCGCAGGCGAGGCGTGGGAGCGCTCCCGGTGCTTGTCGATCCGGTCGATCGGGTCGCGTTCCGAATGGTATTGCCGGCGACATTTGCTGGTAACCCCGGACCGTGGCGCATTGGCTACGTTCAGCACCGGCCGGTGGAAAGCCGGGAAACGATCTGGAAGAGGGAGCATGCGCAGAAAACTGATCCGGCGATTGCTCGCCGGGGTCACTGTGGGGGTGGTGCTGGCACCGCTCGCCCCGTCGTCCGTGTCCGCGTCACCGGGCGGGGACGTGCAGTGGACGCCGTGCGAGCAGGACGCGAGCGCCCTGTGCGGCACCCTGGAGGTACCCGTCGACTGGGCCGATCCGGACGGGCCGACGATCGAGTTGGCGCTGGCCAAGCGGCCGGCGACGGACCCGGCGGCGCGCCGCGGTTCGCTCATCGTGAATCCGGGTGGGCCGGGAGGGTCCGGAGTCGACTCGGCGCTGTGGGCACGCTACGGCGACGAATTGCGACGTCTTTTCGACATCGTCGGATTCGATCCGCGTGGGGTGGCTCGCAGTTCACCGATCATGTGCACGTTGGGCAAGATCAATGATTTGCCCGTCGAGCCCATCAAAACGTCAAGCGCATTTGCCCGGATGGTGTCCGCGAGCCGGGCGTTGGCCGACGACTGCCGCGCCAACAGCGGACCGGTATTCGACCACGTGGACACGCTCCAGGTGATCAGGGACATCGACGCCATTCGCGCGGCGGTGGGTGACGCCCAGCTGAATTTCCTCGGGATGTCGTACGGCACGCTGATGGCCCAGCAGTACGCGGAAATGTTTCCGAGCCGCGTCCGCGCCATCGTGGCCGACAGCGTGATGGATCACAGCCAGGACGCGCGAGGATTCGCCGTCACCCAGGCGGCCACCGGGCAGGACTCGTTCAACGAGTTCGTGGCCGGTTGCTCCCGGTTGCCGCAGTGCGCCCTGTACGGCCGGAACATCCGTCAGTTCTGGCAGCGGCTGCTCGACCGCGCGGCACGGGGTGAGCTGCCGGACCCGGACGATCACAGCTACAAGATCACCCAGCGGGATCTGGTCAACTTCGTGCTGAACAACCTCAACTACCAGCCGTACTGGCTGGAGATCGCGGCCGAGTTGGAACGGGTCGACGCCGGGCGACCGTGGGGGACGTCGGCGACGGCCACGCGGAACTCGGCCGACGAGCCGCCGATCGTCGTGCCCTTCGCGTACCAGGCGGTGCTCTGCCAGGACTGGAACCTGAAGACCCGCGACGTCACCCAGTGGCGGTCCATCCTCGCCGATGCCCAGCGTGCCGCGCCGGACCTGCCGGACCTGCCACGGGCGGCGGTCGGCGCGATCTGCCTGGGCTGGCCGACCGCGGCGGACAACCCGCAGCGGCGGATCAACCCGACAAACGAGACGAAGTTGCTGCTCACCAACTCGCTGCACGACCCGGCGACCGGTTACAACTGGGCGCTCGGTGCCGCCGACCAGTTCGGTGACCATGCCGAACTGCTGACCTACGAGGGTTGGGGGCACATCGTGTACGGCCGGGTGAGCTGCGCGGACGAGGCCATCGAGGCGTACCTGATCGACCAGGTCGTGCCGGCGGAGGGAACGCGTTGCGCCGCGGCCCCGCCGCCCGGCACCACGTCCGCCCGTGGTCGGACGCCGAGCCAGGAATCCGGCCCCGCCGCGCAGCCGTTGGTGCCGTTGCGTGGTGACCCGGAGCTGCCGACCTGGCTGTTCTGACCGGTCGGGACGGGGTGGCCGGTTCGCCGAGGCGAGCCGGCCACCCCGGTCGTTGCCGGAGCCGGCCACGCGCGGGCGTGGCGTCACAGTAGTTCGTGGATGGTGACCGGGCCCGCGGTGTAGCGGACCGGGGCGAATCGGGCCAGCTCCGCGGAGACCGGTCCGGCATTGGTGTCGGCGAGCAGCCAGCGCACCTGGTAGGTGCCGCGCAGCCGAGCCAGGTCGTCGGGATCGGGGGCGGTGAAGACCCGCTCGTTGAGCGCGAACAGGGCCGGGTCCGGGGCGGGCTGCCTCGGGTACCGGAAGCCGTCGCGACCGTGGGCGGCGAGGGCGGCGTCGGTGTAGCCCCAGCTTTCGACGAGCGCGCGACGGCCGCCCAGGCCGGTGACCCAGAAGGCGCGGGCGTCGCAGTGTGGCGTGCTGCGGACCGGCCGGCAGTGCACGTTCGTGGCGACCACGTCCTCGGTGCCGGCGTGCTCATCCAGCCAGAGCGCCGCCCGCATCTCCGCCTCGGTCACCACGAACTGCGCGTCGACCCCGCCGAGTGGGTCCTCGCGGGCGAGCAGACGCTGGAACGTACTGTCCACTCCGGTGGCGAGGCTGGCGCCGAGCAGCGCCGTGACCGCGCCGGCCAGCGCCGACCGACCGAGCAGCGTGGTCCATGCCGGCCGGCCCCGCCGCCGCACCAGGGCGGCGCGGCGCGCGGTGACGGCGGCCCGGGGCCGGTTGAGCAGCAGCACCTCCACCGCGACGGCGAGCAGCGCGGCGATCCCGATCAGGGTGGCGTACCGAGCGGCCGACCAGCCGAGTGTCGCCAGCCAGTCGGCGGCGTTGGCGACGCGTACCGACTCGACGGCCCGATCCGGCTGGGTCAGCACAGCGGGTGAGCCGAGCGGCGGGGCGAGGAGTTGGGCGACCACGCCGAGGACCGCCGCGGTCACGAGCACCGGCCACCGTACCCGGGTCCGGGCCAGGAACCAGCCGGCGAGCACGGCACCGAACGGGATGACCGGTAGCCAGAAGTAGACCTGGCTGGCGGAGGGGTGGTAGGTCAGCCAGGCCACGGCGAGACCGGCGGCGACGGCACCGGTGAACAACCAGGCGGCCGGATCCCGTCGGCTGGGCGTGGCGAGCAGCAGCCCGCCGGCCAGCCGAGGCGTCTGCCACAGCAACCACACCCCGAACAGGGCCGCCGCCAGCAGCCACGCGGCGTGGTCGCCGGTCTCGGTCAGTCCCGGCGGCAGCAGGCCCCCGAACCGGGCGCCCTCCTGCGCGCCGTAGGTCTGCTGATAGGGCAGCAGCTGGCGGACCAGGCCGAGCGGCTGTACCCGCAGGGTGCCCGCCCCGCCACCGGCGAACAGCCGGTAGCCGACGGCCATGGCGGCGACCAGCACGGCCAGCACGGCGAACACCAGCCACGGCACCCGGCGGCGGCGTACCCAGGCCGCCAGCGCGGCCAGCCCGAGACCGGCGATCAGTGGTGGCAGTGCGCTGGACTTGGCGCCGGCGCACGCCAGACCGAGCGCCGGGACCAGCACCCAGGCCGGGCCCAGACCCCGCCCCCGCAGCACCGGTACGCAGACGGCGGCGAGCAGCATCAGCAGCGGCAGCGCGTACGTCTGGGACAGGCTGACGTACGACAGCGAGCGGGCCCCGGGCAGTTCCAGCGGTGAGCCGAGGCTGGCTGGGGTGCCGAGGTACCCGACGGCGGCGGCCAGGGGACCGACCCACAGGCGCCCGGCCAGCTCCCGAGCCAGTGCGGCGGTGACCAGCGCGGCCACCCAGCCGACGGGTACCACCCACAGGTACAGCAGCACCGTGGCCGGCGGCACGTCGGTGATCATGCTGGCGCTGGCGATGTGCGCGTCGGACAGGTAGTGGTAGCGCAGCGGTTCGCCAGCCAGGTGCGGCAGCTCGAAGGGCATGGTCCGGGTGAGTTCGTGCACCAGCCCGAGGTGGTAGAGCAGGTCGGGGTAGTAGGCGTGATCCGCCGGGGGCAGCGGCAGCGTCCGCCAGCTGGAGTATCCCCAGAGGGCGATGAGCAGCAGCACCGCGCAGATCGTCAAGTGCCAGGCCACCGGTAGTCGCCGGCCGGGACCGGTGCGCCAGTGCCGGCGCAGCCGGGGTACGGCCAGGAACATCGCGACCACCGGCAGCGGCCACCACCGCAACAGGTGTTGCCCGCCGGTGGCGGCGGCGAGCGTCCAGGCGGCGAGTTCGAGCAGCAGGCCGGTGGCCGCGCCGTAGCCGAGATCCTCGGGCAGGTTGCCCCGGCTGCCGCGCAGTGCCCGGTGCACGAGTGTCCCCGGCAGCACCACCGCCAGCGCCCAGTACGCCACGAACGCACCGACCTCGGGCGTCGGTACCCCGCCGTGCCACCACCCGACCGGCAGCGCGGCGAGCACGATCAGCCACGGCAGCAGCGCGGCGACGCGGCGAAGCACCGGCGTCACCTGTGGCAGCGGTTCAGCCACGGCTGGGGACGACGGGACGTGCGTCGACCACCTGCGGCTCTGACGCGGCGGGCCCGTCGTCGGCGGTGTCCGAGCCGACGTGGAACGTCGGTCGGTTCTGCACGGCGGCGTAGATCCGCCCCACGTACTCGCCGAGCAGGCCCAGGCAGACCAGCTGCAGCCCGCCGAACAGCAGCACCGCCACGAACAACGAGGTCCAGCCGGGGATGGTCACCCCACGCAGGTGCCCCACGACGCCGAAGGCGATCAGCGCCAGGCAGGCCAGGAAACTGCCCACCCCGAGCCAGGTCGCCAACCGCAGCGGCGCGGCGGAGAAGTTGGCGACGCTGTCCCAGGCCAGCGCGACCATGCGCGGCAGCGGGTACTTCGTCTGTCCGGCGTGCCGGGCCTCGCGGACGTAGCGGACCTCGGCGCTGGGGAAGCCGAGCGCCGGGATCAGCAGCCGGTACACCGGGTTCCGTTCCGGCAGCCGGCGCAGTGTCTGCACCACCTCCCGGCTGACCATCCGGAAGTCGCCCGCCTGAGCCGGCACCTCGGCTCCGACGATCCGCCGCATCAGCCGGTAGTACACCCGCGCGGTGTGCCGCTTGAACAACGTGTCGGTGCTGCGGTCGGCGCGTACCCCGTACACCACGGCGGCACCGGCCCGAGCGAGCCGCAACATCTCGGTGATGGTCTCCGGCGGGTCCTGGAGATCCGCGTCGAGGCTGACCACCCACCGGCCGCGTGCCCGGTGCAGGCCGGCGGTCAGCGCCGCCTGGTGGCCGCTGTTGCGGCGCAGTCGCACGATCCGCAACTGCGGCCAGTCCCGCGCCTGCACGGTGAGCAACGCGACCGTGGCGTCCCGGCTGCCGTCATCGACGGCCACCACCTCGTAGTCGACGTGCAGGTCGTCCAACACCGGCCGGAGCCGGGCCACGAGGCCGGCGATCACGGCCTCCTCGTTGTACATCGGAACGACCACGGAGAGCGTGGTCTCTCCGGTCACGTCGGATCGCATCGTCTGCCGGCCCCGTCCCGAACGCAGAGTCCACCCCTACCGCGCACGCGCAACGTGCGCAGGAAGTCACCGTCTCGTGACGAGTTGACGCCCGCTTGGCGCTGGCGTGAACGGCCGACGAATGCCGTCCAGCGCTCCGGCGGCCCCGGTCACGCCGTGGTGGACCGCCGAACCCGGCGGTTCTCCCACCAGAGCGTGAGCTGTTCCCGGCGCCGGTACGCCGCGATCGCGCTCACCGCCAGCACGGTCACGGTGGTCCAGATCCAGAACCGGCCGCCGACGCCGCGCGGTGGATCGGCGACGCGGGTGTGACCGGCCCGGATCACCTCGTCGGCGATGTCGATGGAGACCACCTGCCGCGGTGCGGTGAGCAGGGTGGTCGGTGGCTGGCCGTCCGGTGGCAGTGACAGCACCTCGATGCTCCCGATGTGGCCGTACTCCGGGCGGTCGTCGTTGGGGAAGGGGCGGGTGAAGTCCGGTGAGTCGGGCGGATGGGGAAGGTAGGACACCACCCAGGGCGCCCCGGTCGCCGTCCAGCCCAGGAGTTGGATGCCGACCACGTCGTCGACGCCGGCTGTTCCCAATGCCCCGAGGTCCCGTCCCGTGGCCGGCTCGATCCGGTGCAGCGTCCACCTCGCGTCATCGCGCCGCGACACCGTGAGCCACCGCCCGTCCGGCGTCCAGGCACCCTTACCGGCCAGGTCGGTGCCGGGCGCGAGCGGGAAGGAGGCGATCACGTCGCCGTCCCGGTCGGCGACCGTCACCACGCGCCCGGTCTGCCAGGCGAGCCGATCCCCGCCGGGCGTGAAGGCGACGACCACGCCCGGCACCGTGCCGGACGGTGCCTCGGCCAGCCTGACCGAGCTGCCGTCGTCCAGCCGGACCAGGCTGAGTGAGCGGCGGTCATCACCACGGTCGGGGTGGGTCGGCACCGAGTCACGGACCACAAGCGACATCCCGTCCGGCGACCAGCCGGCCGGTTCCGTGCCGACCGTCCCGGCGACACCGCTGCGCAGGTGGCGGGTCGCACCGGTGACCAGGTCGATGATCTCCACCCGGGGATCGCCGCGTTGCGGGTTGTGAGCTATCCACCGGCCCTGTGGGGAGAGCACCACGTCCGTGCCGGCGGTCCTCTCCCAGCCGCTGCGGACGATCCGGTAGGTGTCCGTGTCACCGTCGACAACGGTGACGAGGCTCGACTCGTCGTTGTAGGTCAGCCGCCCCGCCTCCCCGGTGAAGATGACCGAGGCCGGACCGGTCCGCGGTCGGTCCGTGGCGTGCAGGCTCCCGAAGGGCGGTAGGCCGATCCGATCCGGTAACGCACCCGACTCGGCTGGATCGGCCGGCTCCACAGGCGACGTGCGGGTCGTCGGGAGGACGAGCCCGCCGAGGACCACGAGCGCGAGTGCGGCGGCCACCGCCGTGGCCCGACGCCGCCGCGTGCGGTGCGCCGTCGCCAGCGCCCGCTGCTCCACCTGGTACGCGGGAACCTGCGCCGCTGTGGCGCGCAGCACCTCACGCAGTCGTGTGGTCATCGCGCGCTCCTCTCGGGTGCCGGATCGACCAGCTCCGGAGCCACCGCGCGAAGCCGGACCAGCGCGTCGTGCCCGTGCCGCTTCACCGTCCCGATGGAGCAGCCGAGCGCGGCGGCCACCTGTGCCTCGGTCAGGTCCTCGTAGAAGCGCAGCACGACGACCGCCCGCTGCCTGGGGGTGAGCTGGCGTAACGCGGCGGCCAGGGTCATCCGCAGGGTGGCGGCGTCGCTGGGGTCCGGATGACTGGCCCGCACGGGTGTCGGGTCGGCCTCCAGCCGTTCGGTGAGTCGGCGTCGCCGCCACCAGGAGACCTGCTGGTGGTACATGACCCGGCGGACGTACGCCTCCGGGTCACCATCGCGGATCCGCCGCCAGTGTCGGTACGTCCGTGCGAGTGCACTCTGCAGAAGATCCTCGGCCAACTGGTGGTCGCCGGTGAGGAGGTAGGCGGTCCGGGACAGCGCCGGTGAACGGTGCACCACGAACTCGTGGAACGTCTGGCTCATCGCCACCCCCTCGGCAGAAGTAAACGCCTCCTGCCGGGCGGATGGTTGAGGGCCGGCGTGCGCGGCGCGTACCGCGCACGCCGCTGCCTCAGACCGGGAGCGGCACGCCGCCGAGTGCGCGGCCGGCCTCCCGGGCGGCCTGCAGGGCCTCGGCGTGCATCGCCGCGGCCTGGTCGGTGAACGAGTCAAGGGCGGGGTTGACGCCGACCAGGGTGAACTCGCGTTCGACGACGGTGAGGTCGGCACCCCAGCAGTCGGCGATGATGCGGCGCAGGTACGGCGTCGCGTGATCCCAGCCCTCCCGGGGCGTGCCACCCCCGTACGCCCCGCCTCGAACCGTGACGAGTACGGCCCGCCGGCCCTCCAGGAACGGCTTGCCGAATGCTCGCTGGTCGGTGCTGACCAGGTCGACGTACGTCTTGAAGTGCTGTGAGACGCCGTAGTTGTACAGCGGCACGGCGAACAGGATGCCGTCGGCGGCGAGCAGCTCGTCCACGAGCGTCGCGGCGAGGGCGACGGCCTCACGCTGCTCGGCCGTGTGCTCCTCGGGCGCGGTCATCCCGGCGGTGACCGCCGCCGCCCAGGCGGTCGCGGGCAGGGCGTCGACGCCGATGTGGCGACGTTCGATCGTGTCACCGGTGTGCGCGGCGAGCCACTCCTCTTCGACGATGTCGGCGATCTCGCGGCTCGCCGAGCCGTGGGTGCGGATGCTGGCATCCAGCCGGAACAGGGTCACGACAACTCCCATACGTGTGAGGTTCAAGCTTGAAGCCGACGATAACCCGTCGAACTTCAAGCTTGAACCAAATGCGAGATGCCTCACCTCCGCCGAGTGGTCGGCCGCTAGGCTGAGCGGCATGCCGGAGGAACCCCGGTGGTTGAACGAGTGCGAGCGCGACGCCTGGCTCGCCCTGGCCAGCCTCATGTTCAAGCTGCCCGGCGCGCTCGACGCGCAACTGCTACGCGACAACAACCTCACGTTGTTCGATTACTTCGTGCTGAGCGGCCTGTCCATGACGCCCGGGCGTACGCTGCGGCTCAGCGCCCTGGCCAGTCAGGTCAGCAGCTCGCTGTCCCGGTTGTCGAACGTCGTCACGCGCCTTGAGCGGCGGGGGCTGCTCCGCCGCGAGCCCGACCCGGAGAGCCCCCGCTACAACCGGGCGGTGCTCACCGACGCCGGGTGGGATCTCGTGGTCGCCGCGGCGCCCGGGCATGTCGCCGCGGTGCGCAGGTTCGTCATCGACGGGCTCACCGAGGAGCAGGTCACCGCGCTGCGGGAGGTCGCCGGTCGGGTGACACAGCAGGTCAACGAGGCGGCGGCGGAGGACTCCCAGCGCGGCTGCTAGGGCCGGTGCCGGGCTCGTCCTCGTCGACCGCGGCCTCCAGCAGGGGTGCCAGGGTCTGCCAGTTGGTGCGGGTGGCGGCGACCGCGGCCTCGACGTCGCCGGCTTCGCAGAGCGCGATGATCCGTTCGTGTTGGGCGACCGAGCCACGGCCGCTCAGTGAGGCGAAGCGGAGTCGTTCGAGCCGCCGCAGCGCGGGCGTGAACTGGTCGAGCACCGACCGCAGGGCCGCGTTCGCCGAGGCGGCCACCGTGACGCCGTGGAAGTCGTCGTCCGCCGCGATGGCGGCGTCGACGTCGTTGGCCCGCAGCGCCTGCGCGAAGCGGGCGTTGGCGGCGCGCATCGCGTCGAGTTCGGCGGTGGACAGGTTGGGCAGTGCCTCGCGCACCGCCAGTTCGTGCATCGCGGTGGTCACCGACTGGGCGCCGCGCAGTGCCCGCAGGTCGAGTGGGCTGACCATGGTGTAGCGGCCCGGCTTGGTGCGGACCAGGCCGGCCTCTTCGAGCCGGGCCAACGCCTCGCGCACCGGGGTACGGCTGACGCCGAGCCACTGGGCGAGATCAGCGTCGTTGAGCCGCTCGCCAGGGGTCAGTGTCCCGTTCACGATGGCGTCGCGGATCGCCCGGAAGGCGTCGTCGCGCAGCAGTGACCGGGTGACGACGCCAGCACGCGCAGGGATCGGCATGCAACATATCGCACCTCCCCCACCAACCGATGTCAAGCACCCCGACCCCCGCCCTGGGTTAGGGGTGGGGGGTGGGGGTGGTGTCGTGGGCGGTCATGGTGTCCTGGCGGGCGGGTTCCTCGCGCAGGATGGCGGCGTTCAGCCAGGTGTCCGGGATGGCGAACCCGTCCACAAGCGTCCGCATCTGCGGGCGCAGCTCCTTGAGCAGGCCGTTCACCACGGCGGTGATCGCCTTTGACCGGGCCGGCGTGAGCCGGCCGTGCTCCAGCAGCCACCCCTTGTGGGACTCGATGACGCTGAGGGCGTACAGGTCGCAGACCCGGGAGAGCAGCGCCCGGACCGCCGGATCCGTGGTGTCCTCGATGCCGGCGACGAACGCCTCCAGGGTGACCCGGTCGATGTGTGCGGCGGCGGCGGTCAGGACGTGGTCCTGAACGTCGTTGAAGATGTCGAAGGGGCGGTCCTGCTTGCTGGTCGCGCCGTTGCGCAGGCGGCGGATCGCGCCTTCGAGCAGGTGCTTCTCGCGGTCGTCGAAGATCTTGAGCTGCCAGCCCCGGTCGGTGACGGCGACCTCCTCGTCGCGCCCGGGCACGGCACTGATCAGTTGCTGGATCAGCGACCGGGCGGCGGTGCGTTCGAGCACCATCTCCCGGACCTGCTCGGCGACGAAGGAGGCGCGACCCCAGCCGTCCAGCGAGCCGAACTCGTCCCGGTAGCCGGTGAGCAGCCCCTTGGCGACCAGTTGCAGCAGGACGGTGTTGTCGCCCTCGAACGTGGTGAAGACGTCGGTGTCCGCCCGTAGCCCCGGCAACCGGTTCTCGGCCAGGTAGCCGGCGCCGCCGCACGCCTCGCGACACAGCTGGATGGTGCGGCTGGCGTGCCAGGTCTGCGCGGCCTTGAGCCCGGCGGCGCGGGACTCCAGCTCCCGCTGCCGGTGCTCGTCAACGGGTCCGTCGCCGCCCTGCACCTCGTGCACCGCGGCGACCAGCTCGGCCTGGGCGAAGTGCAGCGCGTACGTGGTGGCCAGGGCGGGCAGCAGCTTCCGCTGGTGGGCCAGGTAGTCGTTGAGCAGGACCTCCCGGTCGGCGTCCGGGGTGCTGAACTGGCGGCGGGTGTCGCCGTACCGGACCGCGATGGCCAACGCCGATTTGGCCGCCGCCGACGCGGCGCCGCCCACACTGACCCGGCCGCGCACCAGGGTGCCGAGCATGGTGAAGAAGCGCCGGGAGTCGTTCTCGATCGGGCTGGAGTAGGTGCCGTCCGCCGCGACCTGGCCGTACCGGTCCAGCAGCATGTCCCGGGGCACCGCCACGTGGTCGAAGCTCAGTCGCCCGTTGTCCACGCCGAGCAGGCCGGCCTTGGGCCCGGCGTCGCCGATGGTCACGCCGGGCAGCGGGTTGCCCTGCTCGTCGCGGATGGGCACCAACCACGCGTGTACGCCGTGCCGCTGCCCGTTCGTGACCAGCTGCGCGAAGACGACAGCCATCCGCCCGTCCCGGGCCGCGTTGCCGATGTAGTCCTTGCGGGCCGCCTCGTGCGGGGTGTGCAGGTCGAAGGTCTGCGTCCCGGGGTCGTACGTGCAGGTGGTGCGCAGCTGCTGAACGTCGGAGCCGTGCCCGGTCTCGGTCATCGCGAAGCAGCCCAGGAGCTGGCCGGAGATGATGTCCCGAAGGTGGGCGTCGTGGTGGCGCCGGGTGCCCAGGGCCGCGACCGCGCCGCCGAACAGGCCCCACTGCACGCCGGCCTTGACCATCAGCGAGAGGTCGACCTGCGCCAGCATCTCGGTGGCGATGATCGAGCCGCCGACGTCGGATCCGCCGCCGTACTGGGTGGGGAAGGCCGAGGCGATGCCCAGCTTGACCGGAAGCTCGCCGAGCAGCCGGGTGACCCGCTCCCGGGCCTGGTCGCCGGTCTCGCCGTAGACCGGGAGGAACCGCTCGTCGAGGTGCCTGCGGTGCGCGTTGCGGACCTCGGCCCACGGCCCGTCGAGCACTTCCTGAAGGCGGGCGAGGTCGACGGGGCCGGGTGCGTGACTGGGCATGGCTACCTCGCAGGGACGCTGGTTGGGTACAGCTCGTACCCGATCAACAGTACAGAGCCGCTACAGTGATCCGGTGAGCAATGCGGCGGTGAAACGGGACACCATCGCCGCCCGCCGTGCCGGGGGCATCCCACAGGAGCGGGCCCGGCGACGGCAGGCGATCGTGGAAGCTGCGGTCCGCGTCATCGAGGAACACGGCACGGAGACCGGCCTGGGCACGGTAGCCGACCGGGCCGGGCTTCCCAGGCCGCACGTCTACCGTCATTTCACCAGCAAGGACGACCTCGACCAGGCGGTCGCCCGGCACGCCGCACGCCTGGTGAGCGCCTGGATCCGCCCGTCGCTGTCCGCCCCGGGCGCGCCGCCGGAGGTGGTGCACGGCATCATCGGCCGGGTGCTGAGCTGGGCGGTCGCCCACCCCAACCTCTACCGGTTCCGGGCCCGCCTCGGTACCGCACACGCCGTTCCCGAAATCACCGAGGCCGCCGTCGCCAACCTGCGCGCCGCCGGTCAGGAGGCCCACCTGCCCGCGTACGTGGTGGCAAGCGTCGTCGGCATGGTCGACGCCGGCATCATCTGGTGGTTCGACCACCGGGACGAGGTCGAGCCGGATCAACTCAACGACTGGCTCGCCGCCCAGGTGTGGCGGGTCGTCGCCGAGGTCACGACCTGAGCGCCTCCGGCAGTGGGCTGGTGTGCAGGATGACCAGTTCGGCGACGGCCCGGGTCAGGGCCACGTAGAGCCGGTTCATGCCCCGAGGTTCGGCGGCGACGATGTCGGCGGGCTCCACCAGCACCACCCGGTCGTACTCCAGCCCCTTGACCTGGCTGACCGGGATCGCCCCGAGCCGGTCGGCGATCGCGTCCGGAGCGATGATCACACCGGTTTCCGCAGCGAGGGCCGCTGGCAGGTCGTCCACCTGACGGATCGTGAGGGTTCCGCCGGGACGGAAGGAACGGGTCGGCGCGATCCCGGGCGCCAACGCCCGGGCGGCGAAGTCGGCGATGACCTGCGGCACCCGGTAGCCGGTGGGCAGGTCGAGCATCCTGACCTCGCGTTTGCCGAGCTGTCTCACCAACTCCGGCCAACTTCCGGCGGCCAGTGGATGGGTCGCCTGACCGAGGTCGCCCACGATCGTCATCGAGGCGTGGGCGGCTCGGCGGGCGATCATCCGGCACTCCATCGGTGACAGATCCTGGGCCTCGTCGAGGATGACGTGCAGGTACGCGTCCTCGATCGGGGCGGCGACCTCGGCGACCGGCAGCGGCTCGGCCAGCTCCGGCAGGTACCCCTCCTCGCCGTACGGGTCGAAGCCGTCCGCCCAGCCCACCACCTTGTGGCCCTCACGCAGGATGATCGCCGCCGCCCAGCGCTGGGCCGCCCAGGCGTTGCCGCTGTCCAGGGACTGGCCGGAGACGGCGATCGGGGTGGCCAGTCCGGGCGCGAAGAGCTGCCAGCCGTCGTTGAGGCTCAGGCTGAGCACGAAGGTCTCCGCCAGCCGCGGACCACTGCTCAACTCGCGTACCTGCCACTCGCTCCCGGCCACCGTCGGGGTGACCGGCCGGCCCAGGATCTCGGCGAGTTCGTCGAGCAGCGGGACGTCGTCCACCGACCACTGCCCGTGCTGCGCGGGCAGCACGTCCTGCGGGGTCAGCGTCGGCCACCACGCGTTCAGGAAGGCGTCCGGGATCTCCCTGCCGCCGAGCAGTTCCGAGAGCACCTTCGCCGCCTCGGCGCGGGCGCCGTTGGGCTTGATGCCGCGCGCCTCGCACCGTCGTCGTACGTCGAGACGGGCCTTCGCCAGGTCGTCGGCGTCGAGCCTGCCCAACCGCCCCGGCGCGTTGGGCGGGGTGTCCCAGGCCAGTTCGGTGAGCACCCGCACCATCTTCAGGTCGCCCTTGGATCTGGCGACCTCGGCGCGGTCACGTCGGGTCGCCACGACCCCGTCGAACAGCTCGCCGATCGCCCGCAGGTGGACGCTGTCCTCACCGAGACCGGGCAGCACCCTGCCGATGTACTCGGTGAACACCGTCGACGGACCGACCACCAGCACCCGACCGTCGGCGAACCTGCCCCGGTCGGTGTAGAGCAGATAGGCCGCACGGTGCAGGGCGACCTGGGTCTTGCCGGTCCCTGGACCGCCGGTGATGACTGTGACACCGTGCGCCGGCGCGCGGATCGCCTCGTCCTGCTCGCGCTGGATGGTGCTGACGATGTCACGCATGTGCGGGCCGCGTTCCCGGGTGAGTGACGCGAGCAGGGCTCCCTCGCCCACCACACCGTCGACGTCGCCGGCCGACAGCACCTCGTCGTCGACGCCGACCACCCTGGGACCGGCGCAGGTGATGATCCGACGGCGTACCACCCCCAGTGGCTCACCGGGGGTGGCGCGGTAGAACGGCGCGGCGGCCGGCGCCCGCCAGTCCACCACCAGCGGCTCCCGGTCCTCGTCGCGTACGCCCAGCCGGCCGACGCGGTAGGTGTCGCCGTCGTCGAAGTCCAACCGGCCGAAGACGAGGCCCTCCTCCTGACCGTCCAGGTCGGACAGCCTCGCCGCGGCGCGTAACACCATCGCGTCGCGCTCGACCAGCCCGGTCAACGGGCCGGCCGAGGCGCGTCCGCGACCCTCCGATTCCAGTTCCCTCGCCTGCGTACGCATGACCTCCAGTCGCTCGTACACCTTGTCGACCACCTGCTGCTCGATCGCGAGCTGCCGCACTGTTTCGGACACACCGCTCCCTGGTCTGCCAGAGGCTGCTGCACGGGGACTGGTCGAGAATATGTACCGGCCAGACCCATAAAATCGGCATCCAGGGTGATTCGCACGACTTGACCGATAGATAAGATGAAGGTGGCCTCAGGGGATCAGCCCTGATCACCCCGCCCGGTCTGCTGCTGCAACTGATCGATCAACTTTGCCGCCTCGGCCTTGGTGAGGCCGTCCGGCACGGTCTCGCCCGCCTCGCGGGCCAGGGTCCGCAGGTACGACTCCTGCGCCGCCGTCGTCGGCTCGTCGCCGGTCACCCACTCGTCCGGGTCCTTCACCGCGGCCTGCGGATCGTGCTGCTCGGTCATCTCCACGCCCCTTCCTCTCGAACAGGTGTGCCATACCCCGGTCGGTGGTCACCCATTCCTCGCGGCGGTCCGTGGGCCGCCGGCAGTGGACCCTCGGTAATCCAGATCGGTTACAGGATCCGTTGATAGATCGATTGCTACCTTTCCTGCGCCGACGCCTGAAGGGGGAGACCGGTGATGGCCCTTTCTCCGGCACCAGCCCTCCGTCCGGGCGTCCGGCGGTGGCTGGCACCACGCCGAACAGCCCTGGTGCTGCTGCCGCTGCTGCTGGCCGGCGCGGCCGCCGCCGTACACCGGACGACCGGTCTGTTCTGGGGTGACTTCGCGGTCTACCAGGCCGGCGCCGCTGCGGCCGCGCGCGGTGACGGGCAGCTCTACGAGGTCGCCCACCGGGGCACCGACGGCATCGTGCTGGGCTTCACCTACCCCCCGTTCGCCGCCCTCCTGCTGCAACCGCTGGCGCACGTCGACCCCACGGTGGGCGTCGGGATCTGGCTGCTGGCCTCGGTCGTCGCGCTGTCCGCCGTGGTCGGCGTGACGCTGCGCGCCGCCGGTGTGGCCGCGTCCGCCGGTGCGGTGCTGACCGGCACCGTGGCGATGCTGCCGGTGTTCCCGGTGGCCGGCCATCTCCAGGTCGGTCAGGTCGGCCTGTTCCTGATGCTGATCGTGCTGCTGGACCTGATGCGCGGCCCCGGCCGACGCTGGCACGGTCTCGGTGTCGGGATCGCCGCCGGGGTGAAGCTGACCCCGCTCATCTTTGTGGCGTACCTGCTGTGCACCGGTCGGTGGCGGGCCGCCGGCGTGGCGCTGGCCGGATTCGGCGCCACCGTCGGGCTCGGATTCGCCTGGCGTCCGGCGGACTCGGCCCGGTTCTGGGGCGGTGGCCTGCTCGACACCGCCCGGGTGACCGGGGACCCCCGCACCGTGCTGAACCAGTCGCTGCACGGCGCGCTGGCCCGGCTCGGCGACACCGCCGACGTACGGGCCGTCTGGCTGCCGGTGGCGGCGCTGACCGCGGTGGCCGGGCTGGTGATCGCGGCGCGCTGCGTCCGGGCCGGCGCACCGTTGCTCGGCGTGATCGCCTCCGCTACGACCGGCCTGCTCGTGTCGCCGGTCTCCTGGCACCACCACTGGGTGTGGTGCGTGCCGGCGCTGGTGCTGCTCGTGGTACGCGGACGCCGGGCCGGGCATCGGCCCACGGTGCTGCTCGGCGCGGCCCTCTGGGCCGGCTACGTGGCCAGCGCCGGGTGGACGGTCATCGGTCTGCGCGGGACGGACCTGCACTTCCAGGGCTGGGAGCTGCTGCACACAAACCTGTACGTGCTGGTCGGGGTGGCCGCACTGGGCTGGCTGGCGCTGCGTCCGGGTGGATCGGCCACCGACGCGCAGCCGCCCCGCCCACGGCCGGCAGCCACCCCCATCGCGCGTCCGGACGGAAGGGACGGTGCCACAGTGAACCGCGCCGACACCATCGAGGGCGGGATCCGGTGAGGGTTTCGGTGGTCGTGCCCAACTTCAACAAGGAGCGGACGCTGCACGACTGCCTGTCGGCGGTGTACGCGCAGACCCCGCCGCCGGCCGAGGTGATCGTCGTCGACGACGCGAGCACCGACCGGTCGCGACAGATCGCGGCCGGCTTCCCCTGCACGGTGGTGGCCTTCGCGGCCAACCGGGGCGTGTCGGCGGCCCGCAACGCCGGTGCCGCCCGGGCCACCGGCGACGTGTTGTTCTTCGTCGACTCGGACATCGCGCTGGCCCCCGGCGCGCTGGCCGCCGCGGTGCGCGCCCTGGAGAGCCACCCCGACTGTGGCGTGGTGCAGGGCATCTACGACCTGCGTCCGCTCTACGACGACGGGCCGGTCGAGGCGTACAAGACGTTGTTCGAGCACTACTGGCGACGTCGGGCCACCGGGGTCACCACGAGCACCATGTTCGCGCTCACGGCCGTGCCCAGGGACGTTTTCGACCTGGTGGGCGGTTTCGACGAGCGGCTGCGGGACGCCGAGGACGTGGAGTTCGGCACCCGACTGCCCCGGCGGTACGAGGTCCGGGTCAGCGACGAGATCGTCGGCCGGCACGACGACGTGGACCGGCTGTGGCCGTACCTGTCGGAGCTGTTCCGCCGGGCGGTGACGTACGCCGACGCGGTCGTGGCGGCCCGCTGGCAGCGGCCGCCCGCCGGGGCCGACGCCGGGGAGCGGCTGCCGCCTTCGGTGGACGTGGGGTCCGTTGTCGGTATGGGCGCGACCGGGCTGGCGGTGGCCGGTGTGCCACTTGTCGTCGTCTCGCCCTGGCTGGGGTTGCTGCCGGTGGCCCTGTTCACCGCCGCCGTGGTGGTCGACCGCGAGCTGCTGGCGTTCGCCCTGCGGCACCGGGGGCCCGGGTTCCTGATCTACGCCACCTGGTTGCGGTCGATGACCCACCTGACCGAGTTCGTCGGGATGGGGCTGGGGGTGTGCGCCGCGCTGCTGAGACGGGTCCGCGCCGACCGGTCCCGACCGGCGAGCCTGGTGTCACGTCGGTGAACGGCCGCTGGTGGCGGCTGGCCAACCAGGTGTTCACCGCCGTGTTCGTGGTGGCCCTGACCGTCGGCCTGGTGCTGTTCGTGCGGTCCCAGGACTGGACTCCGGTGGCCACGCTGGCCGGCCAGCTGGATCCGCTGCGGGTGACGGCGGCGCTTACCGCAGCGCTGCTGATCAACGCCGCCGGGCTGCTGCTCGGGCTCGCCTCCTGGCGGGCGCTCTTCGTCGACCTCGGCGCGGCGGTGGACAAGTGGACCGCGTACCGGCTGTTCTTCGTGGGTTTCCTGGCCAAGTTCGTCCCGGGCCGCTTCGTCGCCCTGCCGGTGCTGCTGCGGATGGGCAAGGAGATCGAGGTGGGTCCGGTCCGACTGGCCGGGGTCTTCCTGCTCAGCTGGGCGGTGGTGGCGATGACCGGGATGACTGTCGCGCTCGCGGCGGGGCCGGCGTTGCTGTCGGGGGCCACCGGGTGGCTGCTGGTCGCCACCGTGCCCCTGGTGGTGCTGGTGGCCCGTCCGGACCTGCTGAACCGGGGCCTGGCGACGGCGGCCCGGCTGCTGCGGCGACCACCCCCACAGGTGACCGCGTCCCCCGGCGGCGTACGTCGGGCGGTCACCGCACAGTCGCTGTCCTGGCTGGTCTCCGGGCACCACCTGTGGCTGCTCGCGGTGGTCGCCGGAGCGCCGCCGGCCCGGTCGTACCTGATCTGTGTCGCCGGATTCGCCGCCGCGACGGTGGCCGGCCTGTCGGTGATGATCGCCCCGGACGGCCTGGGGGTGCGTGAGGCGGTGCTCATGCTCGGGCTGGTCACCGTGCTGCCGGTCGCCGTGGCCACGCCTGTGGTGCTGGTCAGCCGGCTGGTCTGCGCACTCAGCGAGGTGGCGGTCGGTGGGGGAGGGCTGCTGCTGGCCCAGTACATGCACCGGCGCCGCCCCGACCCGGCGCAACGGGTCGCACCCGTCGGCTGAGCACCGTCCTGTTCGACCTGTCGGAGGAGACCATGGGTAAGGCACCACTGCGGACGATGGCACGGCTGGTCGGCGCGCCGGTTCGGGCGCTGGTGCGGCGCAGCCCTCGGCTGACCGCCGCGCTCTGGGACACCCAGTACGCGCTGGGGTTCTGGGGCTACCTGGACGACACCGGCGGCGGTGAGGTGCCGCTGTCGCTCATCGAGACCTGGGCACCGCGCCCGACGATTCTCGACCTGGGCTGCGGCACCAGCGCCAACCTGCCGCTGGCCGAGGGCCGGCACCGGCACTACCACGGGGTGGACATCAGTCGGCGGGCGATCGAGGCGGCCCGGTCGCTCGATCGGCCGGCCGCGTCGTTCGAGGTGGCCGACATCCGGACGTACGACACCACCCGGCGGTTCGACGCGATCCTGCTGCGTGAGGTCATCTACTACCTGTCCGTGCCGGAGGCGACGCACCTGCTGCGCCGGCTACCCGGGCTGCTCACCGACCGGGGTCGGATCCTCGTGCAGATCTACGACGTGCAGCGGTCGCGGCAGTTCGTGGAGGTGATCCGCGAGTGTGCGCTCGACGTGGCCACCCGGTTGCCCACGGACTCCGACGGTGGCGCGGCGGGGGCATTCTTCGTGCTCACCCCCGCCACCGCCCCGAAGCCCTGACCCGACCGCCGCCCCGAAGCCCTGCCCCCCGCCGCGCAGCGCCGAACGTGCCGGTCAGACCGGTACCCGCCGCTCCCACCACGGGCGGACCGTCACCGGCTCGCTGCGCAGCAGCCGGCGGTGCAGATCCTGCAGCCGGTGTCCCGGCTCCACGCCGAGCCGGTCGGCGAGAGTGGCCCGGGCGTCCTGGAAGGCGGTGAGCGCCTCCGCCCGCCGGGAGGTCTGCCCGAGGGCGACGAGCAGCAGTTCCCAGAGCCGCTCCCGCATCGGATGCTCGACGAGCATCCAGCGCAGCTCGGCCACCACGTCCTCCACGTCGCCCAGCAGCAGGCGCAGGCCGGTCACCTCTTCCAGCACGTCCTGACGCAGCTCGGTCAGCCGGATCCGTTCGGCCTCGGCCAGTGGGCCGGTCGCCTCGTGCAGGGCCTGGCCGGACCAGTGCGCCAGGCCGCGCTGGAAGAGGTAGAGCGACTGGGACAGGTCGGCCCGGGAGCGAGCGGCGCGGGCCGCCCGGACGTCACGCTCGAAGCGGACGATGTCCACCGCGTCCGGCGGTACGTCGAGCGTGTACCCGGGACGGGTGGAGCGCAGCACCCGGGCCAGGGCCGGGCGACGGCCGGGCGGCTCCAGCACCCGGCGCAGCCGGCCGATGTAGGTGTGCACCATGTTCTCCACCGAATCGGGTCGGCGGCCCACCCAGATGGCGTCGACGATCTGGGCCACGGACAGCACCATGCCGCTGCGCATCGCCAGCACCGCAAGGACTTCGCGTTGTCGTGGGGTGCCCAGATACAGGCGGGTGTCCGCCCGGCGGGCCTGGATCGGGCCGAGCAGCAGTATGGACAGGTCATCGTGCGACATCAGAGTTTCTCCCCCAGCCAATCGAGCCGGGTGTCACGACCCGGCTCCGGCGCTTTGTGCGGTGTCGACGGCTCCGGCATTTCCCACCTACCGGTCGTCCGCGACGGTGACGAAGCGGAGTCCCCGGCCGATCAGCCTCGGGATGACAGCGGTCAGGGCGGCGAGGGTTTGTGACCGGTCGCCGCCGCCGTCGTGGCAGAGGATGATCTGCCCGGGACGGGTACGGGACAGGGTCCGGGTGATCCGTTCGACGCCCGGACTGCGCCAGTCGCTGGGGTTGACCGTCCAGTCGACCGGGGTGAGGCCACTGTCGACTGTGGTTCGGAGGACTGCGGGTGACCAGTTGCCGCCGGGGGCGCGGAACAGCCGAGGGCTGATCCCGGTGGCGTCCTCGATCTCGCGCTGGGTCCGGTCGATCTCCGCCCGCAGCATCGGGCGGGGCAGGGCGGCGAACGGCTGGGGATGCGTCATGGAGTGGTTGCCGATCAGGTGACCGGCGGCCAGCACCCGCCGGGCCAGCTCGGGGTGCTCGCGTACCCGGTCGCCGATGAGGAAGAACGTGGCGCGTACCCCGTGGGCGTCGAGCAGGTCGAGCATCGGCGGGGTCCACGTCGGGTGCGGGCCGTCGTCGATGGTGAGCGCGATGCCGTCGCCGGGGGTGCCGAACGCCGGCCAGCGGGGACCGCCGAGCGTCGGACGGCGGCGCAGCAGCTGGCGGCCACGGTAGGCGAACAGCAGGTAGTGCAGTGCCTGCGCGCAGAGGTGAGAGGTGAGCCGGGTGACCGGCCCGCGGCAGGCGCTCATCGGGACGTTTTCGCGGCGGTCACCCGGGTCGGCCCGAAGTCGCGGTCGCTGAGGTGCCGCAACCCGCCCACCACGGCGCCGGCGACGACGGACAGCTGGACCGTCAGGTGCACGGCGAAGAAGAATGCGGTGAAGGCGGGCCCCCGCTGGCGTAGCACGAACCGCAGCAGGCCGGGCTCGGCGACGCTGAACAGCGCGAAACACAGCAGGGCCGCCAGCGGCCAACCGCCGGTGAGCGGGGCCAGCATCAGCGAGGCCGGCACCAAAGCGGCGGTGAGCAGGCCCGCCGGGGTGTTCGCCCGGATGCCGGCCGGGCCGCGTTCGGCCAGGGCCACCGGGATCAGCAGCTGCGAGCGGCGGAACTGCTTGCGCAGCAGCGCACCGAGCCGGCTGTCGTCGTCGTGGCGGCAGACGACCGCGTCGGTGAGGACGATGCCGTACCGGTCGCCCATCCGGTCGCCGAGCTCGACGTCCTCGGAAGCGCGCAGGTTCTCGTCGAACAGGCCGACGGAGGTGAAGACCTCGCGCCGGATGAGGCAGATCGCGAAGAGGGTGGTGCGTACCCGCCCGACGTGACGCAGCCGCCAGTAGTGCCCGTGCAGCAGCCGGTACGCCTCGACGGGCCCGTCGTCGACAAGCGGTTCGAGCGCGTAGATGCCGTGTACGCAGGCGACGTCCGGCTGCTCGCGCAGGACCGCGAGGGCGTTCTCCAGCGCGTCCGGTTCGGGCGCGCAGTCGGAGTCCAGAAAGAACAGCAGCTCACCGGTGCTGGCCAGAATGCCGCGGTTGCGGGCGGCGGCCGGTCCGGCGTTGCGGTCGGTGACGAGTACCCGGCACGGGAAACGTCGGGCGATCGCCCGGGTGTCGTCGGTACTGGCGTCGTCGACGACGATGACCTCGGTCACCGGATGGCGTTGCCGACGAATCGCCTCGAGACAGGCACCCAGGGTCTTCGAGCTGTTGTGGGTGGGGATGATGACCGAGACCGTCGGCGGCATGTTCAACACCTTCGGGGCGTAGGGCAATGCACTAAGGAAATTGACGGGGAAAATTCTCTGTGCAGCGACCAAGTTATCTACCGGCAAGCCCTGCCGCAAGTGTTGCCTTGCGTAGTCAAGGTTGCATCCAGCATCGGTCCAGGAAAGATCTCGGGGCAATGGATAGCGTCCCGACATGCCCAATCTGGTCAGCGTCGAGGAATGCGAACGTCTCACCATTCGGGAGGTGCACGACCTCTATCGGCGGTACGTGAACGCAAGCCAGGTCAATCTGATGACCTCGTTCGGGTTCGGCCGAGAATTGGTCGACCGGGCCGAGGGCGCCTACCTGACATTACGTGACGGTCGCCGGATCCTCGATCTGACCGGCGGGGTGGGGGTGCTCAACCACGGGCACAACCACCCACGGATCGTCGAGGCTCGCCGCCGGTTCGCCGAACGCCAGCGGATGGAGGTCCACAAGACGTACTTTTCGCCCTACCTTGCGGCGCTCGGTCACAACCTCGCGCAGCTGCTGCCCGGTGACCTCTCCATGTCTTTCCTGCCCAACTCGGGGGCGGAGGCGGTGGAGGGTGCGGTGAAGCTCGCCTACAAGTACCACGGCGGCCGGCGCGGGACCATCCTGCGCGCGGACTGCGGTTTTCACGGAAAGCTGCTCGCTTCCGGTGGGCTCACCGGACAACCGCACTTCAACTTTCCGACGATTCCGGGAATCGTCCCTTTCGCCTATGGCGATCTAAATTCCGTCCGGTCGGCCATTGACGACAATCCGGACGACGTCTATGCGCTCATCGTCGAGCCGTTCAGCGCCTCTACGATTCAGTGGTGTGACGAATCTTTCCTACGCGGGGTGCGAGAACTGTGTGACCAGCACGACATCGTGTTGATCTTTGATGAGATCTACACCGGTTGGGGCAAGACGGGCAGCCTCTTCTACTTCATGCGATACCCGGGCCTTATACCGGACGTGCTGACCACGAGCAAATCCTTCGGTGGCGGCAAGTCGTCCATTTCGGCCTTCGTCGCCCGGAAGCCGGTGTTTCGCAGGGCCTACGACAATCTGACCGACGCGCTGCTCCAGAGCACCAGCACCACCTACTACGGCATGGGGGAGGAGTGCGTCACCGCCATCGAGGCGATGAACGTGGTGGTGGAGGACGACTACCCGGCGCGTGCCCGCGAGCTGGAACGCGTCCTCGAACCGGCGCTGAACCGACTGGCCAAGGAGTACCCGGACGCCGTCGGCCGGGTGGCCGGCGCCGGGGCGCTCTGGGGTGTCCAGATCGAGGGCGGCCCGAAGGTTCTCGACCTGGTGTCCCGCCTCGCCCCGGGCGGCGTCGCCCGCGATCCCCGGTTCAAGGCGAAACTGGTGACCTCCGCCGTGGTCAACGCCCTGTACCGCGACCACGACATCTTCACCTACTACGCCCTGAACGGACGCAACCCTCTGATCATCGGTCCCTCCCTGGTCACCGACCCGGCCGACGTGCAACGTGGCGTCGACGCCCTCGGCCAGGTGCTCGACCAGGGTCTGACCCGGCTGGTCTCCCGCTTCGTCGCGCAGAAGATGGGCTCGCTGTGGTGATCACCGTTACCGGCGCCGCCGGCATGCTCGGGTCCCGCCTGGTCGAACGGCTCACCGCCGACGGGCACCAGGTACGCGGCGTCGACCTACGGGACCAGGCCACCGTCACCGACGTCGGCGACATCCGTGACGCGCGGCTGCTGGACCGCGCCTTCACCGACAGCAGCGTGGTCATCCACTGCGCCGCGGCGCTGCCCAGCTACCCGCCCGACCAGATCCGGTCGGTGATCGTCGACGGCACCCGAAGCGTGTTCGCCGCCGCGCAGCGGGCCCACGCCGCGCGGGTCGTGCACGTGTCGTCGACGGCCGTGTACGGACTGCCCAGGCAGGTGCCCACCCCCGAGGAGCACCCCCGCACCCCGGTGGACACCTACAGCGCGGCCAAGGCAGCGGCGGAGGAGATCGCCGAAGGACACCGCGCCGCTGGGTTGCCGGTGGCGGTGCTGCGGCCCAAGACCTTCCTCGGCCCCGGCCGGATGGGGCTGTTCGCGATGCTCTTCGAATGGGCGGAGGAGGGTCGTAACTTCCCCGTGCTGGGCCGTGGCGACGTGCGGATCCAGATGTTCGCCGTCGACGATCTGGTCGACGCGGTGGTCACCGTCCTCAACGCACCGGACGAGGTCGCCAACGACACCTACAACCTCGGCGCCGACCGCTTCGGCACCCTCCGCGAGGACTTCCAGGCGGTCCTGGACGCCGCCGGTCACGGCCGACGGGTGGTCTCGCTGCCCGCCCGGCCCGCGCTGGCCGCCCTCAGCCTGCTCGAACGTCTCAGACTGTCGCCGGTCTACGGCCGGCTGCTGCACAAGCTGATGGCCGACTCGTACGTCAGCACGGACAAGGCCCGACACCGACTGGGCTTCCAACCCAAGCTGTCCAACCAGGACGCCATCCTGCGCACCTACGAGTGGTGGCGCGCCGAGCAGCACCGGGCCCGTCCGGCCCGCCAGGGGCGGACCAGCCGCGATCCCTGGCGGCAGGGTGCCCTGGCCGCCGCCAAGATCTTCTTCTGACAGGGGTCCCGCGATGACGTCCGTCGAAACCGTGGTGGAGCCGGTCGCCCCGGTGGTCACCCGGCGCACCACCCGCCTGCCCGCGCCGCTGCGACATCTGGTGGCGCTGGCCCGGCCCGGCCACGCCGTGAAGAACCTGCTCGCCGTGCCGCTCGCGCTGGCCGACACCCCGGTGTGGACCGCCGCGACGCTGTGGCGCTGTCTCTGGGCGGTCACCGCGTTCACCCTGGCGTCCTCGGTGATCTACGTGGTCAACGACATCGCCGACCGCCACCGGGATCGGGACCACCCGGCCAAGCGGACCCGCCCGATCGCCGCCGGCCACGTCCCGGTCCCGGTGGCCTGGGCGTACGCGGGCGTCCTCGGTGCCGCGCTCGCCGTGGTCACCGCCAGCGGGCCGGCCATGAGCTGGTGGCCGCTGCTCACCTACCTGGCGCTGAGCATCGCCTACAGCCGGTGGCTCAAGCACGTGCCGCTGCTGGACGTCTGCGTGGTCTCCGCCGGCTTCGTGCTGCGGGTGTTGCAGGGTTACGCGGCGACCGGGGCGGAGGTCTCCAGCCTGCTGCTGACCGCGGTGTTCAGCGGGTGCCTGGTGCTCATCCTCGGCAAGCGGCGGCACGAGCTGGCCGCCCTGGGGACGCCCCACCGTCCCGCGCTCGACGGGTACAACCTGCTGCTCGCCGACCACCTGCTCGGCCTCACCGCCTCGCTGGCCGGCACCACCTTCCTGCTGTACCTGCACATCGACGCGCCGGTCGACGCCTACCCGCCGGTCGCGCTGGCCATCGTCGTACCGCTGGGCCTGCTCGCCGCGTTCCGCTATCTCCAGGCGGTCCTGGTGCTGCGCGGTGGCGGCGACCCGATCCGGATCCTGCTCCGGGACCGGACCATCGTCGTGTGCGCCGCGCTGGCCGGCGCCACGCTGGCCCTGGCCCAGATCATCGCCCGTTACCCCAACCTGCTGACCTGGACGGACAGTTGATGAAGCAACCCCTGGTGTCGGTCATCGTGCCGAACTACAACTACGCCCGCGCGCTGCACCTCTGCCTGGACTCGCTGCGCGCGCAGACCTACCCCCACCTGGAGATCATCGTGGTGGACGACTGCAGCACCGACGATTCGGTAGCGGTCGCCGAGGCGCACGGGGCGCGGGTGACGCGTACCCCGTACAACGGTGGGCCGGCGGCGGCGCGCAACCTGGGCGCGGCGGTCGCCAAGGGGGAGATCCTGTTCTTCATCGACTCGGACGTGGCCGCCCGGCCCGACGCGGTGGCCAACGCTGTCGAACTGCTCACCACCGACCCGACCATCGGGGCGGTCTGCGGCAACTACGACCCGGTGCCGTTGATCCGGGACAGCCTGCTGGAGGAGTACCGCTGCCTGCAACAGTCCTACTGGCTGATCGCCGACGAGGGCCAGATCATGACCCTCTACACCGCGCTGCTGGCCATTCCGGCGCGGGTGTTCGCCGAGGTGGGACCGTTCAACCCGGGGCTACGGGAGACCGAGAACGCGGACTACGGGATGCGGCTCGCACAGCGCTACCGGATCCTGCTCTCCCCACGGGTACGCGGCGTGCACGACCACGACCACGAACTCGGCGTGCTGGTGCGCAAGGTGTTCACCCGCACCGCGCTGCACATCCCGCTGTACGCCCGCAAGCCGGAGTTTCCCGGCGGGCTGCGCAGCGGTCCCCGCGCCTGGGTGAGCATCGCCGCCCCGCTGTCGGTGCTCACCGCGGTACTGCCCCTGCTGCTCGGTCCGGCATTCCTGCTGGTGCCGGCCGCCGCGCTTGTCGCGTTCGTCGCCGGAGACCTGCCGATGTACCGGTTCGTCCGGGCCGAACGCGGCATCCTGTTTCTGGTCTACTTCATCGCGATGCACTTCTTCCTGAACCTGGTGATCGCCGTCGCCGCGGCGTGCGGTGTGGCCGCCTGGTTGACCTCGGCCCGGTTCCGCCGGCTCTACGACCGTCCGGAGGTCGCCACCCGATGAACGAGCTTCCGCTGGTCTCGATAATCGTGCCGAACTACAACTACGCCGAGTCGCTGGACCTGTGCCTGCGGTCCATTCTCGACCAGACCTACCCGAACATCGAGCTGCTGATGGTCGACGACTGCAGCACCGACCAGTCCGTCGCGGTGGCCGCCGCCCTCGGCGTGAACGTGGTCAGCACCGGCGTCAACGGTGGCTGCGGTACCGCCCGCAACGTGGGTGTCGCGCACACCCGAGGTGAGCTGATCTGCTACGTCGACTCCGACCTGGCGCTCGCACCCGACGCGGTGGCGACCGCGGTGCGGATCCTCACCGAGGACCCGAGCATCGGCGCCGTCTGCGGCATCCAGGACGCCGAACCGTTGCTCCACGACACGGTGGTCTCCCGTTACCGGGGCCTGCAGTACCACTACTGGTCGATCAGCTCCGAAGGCGACGTGTCGTTCCTCTTCCCCGCAATGTGCGTCATCCGGCGCAGCGTCCACGAGGAGGTGGGGCCGTTCAACCCGGCCCTGCGGCAGACCGAGGAGGTGGACTACGGCTACCGGCTCACCCGCCGGCACCGGATGCTGCTCACCTCCGACGTACGCGGCCGGCACGACCACGACCACGAACTGGTCGGGCTGTTGCGCAAGCTGTTCCACCGGGGCCGGCTGCGCATCCCGCTGTACGCGCGGGCCCGGCGATTCGGCAAGGGTTTCGAGACCGCCTCCCGTGCCTGGGGCAGCCTCGCCGCCTTCGCCGTCCTGCCGGCGCTGGCCGTGCCGCTGGTGCTGGGGCCCTGGGCTGCCGTCGTACCGGCCGCTCTGCTCGCCACCTCGCTGGCCTGCGACGCCGGGATGTACCGCTTCGTGCTGCGCCGTCGCGGGCTGCCGTCCCTGCTCGGCTTCGCCGTGCTGCACTTCCTGGTCAACGTCACCATCACCGCCGGAGTGGCGACCGGCGCGGCGCAGTGGCTGCTGTCGCGGCCCTTCCGGCAGTTGTACGACGCCTCGTTCCCGATCGACAGCACCCCCCGGTGGGAGTCGGCGTGACGACCGCCGCGCCGGTGGCCACCGCCGGCACCGAACCGGACGCGCCCGCCCGCGCGGCGCCCCGGCGCCTGCCGGCTGCGTTCCTGGTCGCCGGCGCGGCGCTCTGGCTCGTGTTCACCGCCGTGCACCTGGCGGTCAGCGGGCGTTGGTGGCTGTGGCTCGCGGTGGACGCCGTGCCGCCGCTGGCCTTCGTCGTCGTCCCCCTGACCCTCGGCGTCGGCGCGGCGGTGCTGCGCCGACGGTGGCGCACGGTGGCGCTGCTCGCCACCGCCGCGCTGCTGCTCGGCGCCGGCCAGTCCGGCATCAACACCCGTCGGTGGCAGGGCGGCGACGGTGTCGCACCGGCCGACGCGGTGCGGGTCTTCGTGTGGAACACCGACTACTGGGACGAGGGCGGCCAGACCGAGGCGCTGTACCGGGTGCTGCGGGAGGCCGACGCCGACGTCTACCTGTTGCAGGAGTACTGGTACGCCCGGACCGCCGGGCCGACGGAGACGGCACTGGAACGGCTGCGCGCCGAGTTCCCCGGCTTCCACGTCGTGGCGGCCGGGGAACTGGTCACCGTCTCGCGCCTGCCGGTGCTGCGGCAGGCGCCCCTGTCGGCGGACGGCCTGCCACCGGCGGTCGCCGACGCCGGTGACGAGTGGCGTTACAAGACCCTGCGCACCGACCTGGACGTCGGCGGCGGCCGGGTGCTGTCGACGTACAACCTGCACCTGCCCGTGCAGCTCTCACCCGACCACGGACTGTTCGACAGGGACTTCTACCGGGTGCTGCGCGAACAGCACGCGCAGCGCGAACCGCAGTGGCGGGCACTGGCCGCGGACGTCACAGCCAACCCGCACCCGGTGCTGCTCGCCGGTGACCTGAACACCAGCCCCGCCATGGGTGACCGGCGCAAGCTGCCTGACGGCCTGCGCGACGCCAGCTACGCGATGCCGTCGCTGTACCCGGCGAGCTGGGCCGACAGCCCCGGCTGGCCGCAGTGGTGGCGGCTGGACTGGGCGTTCGTCTCACCCGGCGTCCGGGTGCACTCCTACCGGTTCGGTGCCGGGCAGGGGGTGTCCGACCACCGTCCGCAGGAACTGGTGCTGTCCCTGCCCGACCGCTGACCGGTCGGGCAGGGACCGGCACCCGCGGTACCGGGACCGCCTGTCTATCCGGCCGTCGGGCCCGCGCCCGTGACGTTCAGCGCGAGCGAGTAGACAGAGGTCGTGGCCGTCACGAACAGCAGGTTGCGTTTGCGGCCACCGAAGGTGAGGTTCGAGCAGATCTCCGGCAGTCGGAGCTTGCCGAGCAGCGTGCCCTCCTGGTCGAAACAGTGCAGGCCGTCGTGGGCGGCGACCCACAGCCGGCCCTCCTGGTCGAGTCGGATCCCGTCGAACGACCCGGCGTCGCATTCGGCGAGCACGCCACGGTCACGCAGCGTCCAGTCGGGGCCCACGTCGAAATGACGGAGATGCCGTCGACGGGTGTCGGCGATGAACAGCCGACGCTCGTCCGCCGAGAACGCGAGACCGTTGGGACGCAGGAAATCGTCGGCGACCCGTTCCACCCGGCCGTCCGGCGAGCAGCGGTAGACGTGGCAGCCGTCCAGTTCCGGATCTGCCCGGTGCCCCTCGTAGTCACTGTCGATGCCGTAGCTCGGGTCGGTGAACCACAACGAGCCGTCGCTGGTCTCGACGACGTCGTTCGGGCTGTTGAACCGCTTGCCCTGCCAACGGTCCGCCACGACGGTCAGCGACCCGTCCGGCTCGGTCCGGGTGACCCGGCGATGGCCGTGCTCGCACGTCACGACGCGGCCGAGACGGTCGATGGTACGGCCGTTCGGGTAACCGGCGGGCGTCTGGAAGACGTCGCACCGCCCGGTGATCTCGTCCCAACGCAACACCCGGTCGTTCGGGATGTCACTGAACAGCAGGCAACGCCACGCGGATGAGTACGCCGGGCCCTCCAGCCAACGCCCGCCGTCGAACAGTCGCTGCACCACGTGGTCACCGCTCACCGCCTGGAACCGCTCGTCCAGGACGTCCCACCGGGTGGGTACGCGTTCCACCGGGGTCATCGTTCACCCTCCCCGCGCGCGGCGAGCCTCGCGAAAGCCGTCGCCTCCTGCTCAAGGAGCCGCTGGGTCCGCTTGCCGTACAGCAGCCGGACCAGGCGGGCGCCCGGGCCGTCCCAGTCGATGCTCAGCCGCAGCCGGGTGGCGGAGCCCTCCGGACGCAGCTCGTGGCGCGCCGTGGTCCGGACACCCGCCGTACGGGCCACCCAGGTGAAGCCGGCTTCGGGCCGCCAGTCGGTGACCTCGTACGTCGCGGGGGTCAGCCCTGGCTGGCGGATCCGGAAGCGGCTGCCGACCGTGACCGGCCCGGCGTCGTCGATTCGTCTGATCTCGTCGATGGTGGGCAGCAACTCGGCCCAGCGGTCGACGTCGCTCACTGTTCGCCACACGGTGGCGGGCTCGGCGTCCACGTGCTGTTCGACGGCAATCGTCATGTACCGGATGGTACGGCGGCGAGCGGTGAGTGGCCCGTCAGGGTCGCGGCGACGGTGGCGACCCGGGCGACGCGCTCCGCCCGGGTCGCCACGGTCGTGGTCAGCCGTTGTCGATCAGACTCGCGATCTCGTTGTAGATGAGGTGTGCCTTCGCGCCCTGGTTGGACGGACAACCGCCGAGGTGGTGCAGGGCGATCACCCGGTGGCTGCTGTTCAGCACCGGCGAGCCCGAGTTCCCGCCGGAGGTGTCACAGCTGTAGCTGATGTTCCAGGTGTTGTAGTTGGCGTTCCGTACGGTGCAGCGCGCACCGTTCTGGGTGTCCTCGAAGATCGACAGACGCTTCGGGCTGCCGTCACCGTGCCCCGGGATGTACATCTGCGTCCCGGTGGTGGTGGCCGAGGTCGCCAGGTAGAGCGTGCCGAATCCCTGGATGGCGGCGAAGTTGTTCACCGAGAACAGGGCGTAGTCGAGCTGGCTGGAGCCACCACTGCTCACCCGGTAGAGCGTGGCACCACTCACCTTGGTACCGGCCCCGGGGTTCGCCCCGCCGCAGGTGGCGCACTGGTAGTTGAACTGCATCTCGCTGCCGCTGACCGCGGCCTGCGTCGAGAAGCAGTGCTTGTTCGTCAGCATGCGGTTGGTGTTGCCGACCCGCCAGGTGGTGCACATGCCGCCGCCGCTGATCAGCAGCCGCGCCACGGCGTTGCCCCGGGCGTACTCGGTGGGGTGGCTGCTCTGGTAGCAGACCACGTCGCGGCGGGCGTCGGTGCTGCACACCGACTGCGTGGAGAAGTTGTACTGGGTGATCTCCGTGCGGTCGTAGCCGCGCCAGAACCTGTCGATGGTCGCCACGCTGCCCCGGGAGGAGCGGTTGCCGTGCAGCGTCACCACCGCCGTGTCGCCCTCCACCGACATCGCCCAGAAGCCGGGCCGCCCGTCGGTGGTGTAGTCGGCGCCGGTCGCCCGGTTGAGGTGGCGGTCGTACCGGTAGCTCTCCCGGCCGTCCGGGCTCGCCACTGTGACGTACTCGCCGGGCGCCAGCCGTAGCGAGCTGAAGTGCACCTTGACGTACGTGGCGCCGGGGTGCCGGATGATCTGGGTCCGGCCGTCGCGGGCGTACGACAACGAGCCGTCGACGGTGCGCAGCTCACCGACGGTCGTCACACCCTCGGCCGAGAACTGGTCCGACTCGGGTGCCCGGTCGGAGAGTGGCGCGACCGGCTGCACCGGGTACGCCTCGGCGGGTGCCGACAGCAGGTTCAGCCCGAGTGCGCAGGCAGCGAATGTGACGGTCACCGTGCGTAGGCGGCGCAGGGCAGGTTTCATCGTCGCTCCTCCCAAGGAAGCGGAACCTGAACGATTCCTAAGTCTTCATACCGGAACGCGATCGATACATGCAAGACTGTCAATGTAAACAAGGCTTGTTGACGCGGCGCCGGCGTGGGTACATGTCGCGCATGTTCGACGGATTCACCGATGAGCGGATCGACGTGGGGGAGGTGGAACTCCGCGTCCGCCACGCCGGGCACGGGCCGGCCGTCCTGCTCGTGCACGGGCATCCGCGTACCGGATCGACCTGGCACCGGGTCGCTCCGCGGCTGGTGGATCGCGGATTCACGGTGGTCTGTCCGGACATGCGCGGCTACGGACAGTCCGGCAAGGCGCGGATCCTGCCGGACCATTCCCAGCAGTCCAAGCGCGTGGTGGCGGCGGACATGGTCCGGCTCATGCACACGCTGGGTCACGCGACGTTCGCCACGGTCGGCCACGACCCGTGGCTGCTACGTGGCGTTACGCCTGGCGCTGGATCATCCCGACACCGTCAGTCGGCTGGTGGTCATCGACGGGGTGCCCATCAGCGAGGCCCTCGCCAGGTGCGACGCGACCTTCGCCCAGAGCTGGTACCACTGGTTCTTCTTCGCCCAGCCGGACAAGCCTGAGCGGGCCATCGGCGCCGATCCCGACGCCTGGTACGGCGACAAGGCGCGGCCGGACCGCATGGGAGTCGAGAACCACCGGGAGTTCCGACAGGCCATCCACGACGCGGCTACCGTCCGGGCGATGCTGGAGGACTACCGCGCCGGCCTCGGGGTCGACCGGGCGCACGAGGAGGCCGACCGGCGGGCCGGTCGCACCGTGCGCTGCCCGACCCTGCTGCTCTGGTCGACCCGCGACGACCTGGAGGATCTGTACGGCGATCCACTCGCCGTCTGGCGCCCCTGGGCCGACGATCTGCGCGGCCACCCGATCGACTCCGGACACCACGTCGCCGAGGAGAACCCCGACGACCTGACCGCCGCGCTGTACCGCTTTCTCGCCTGACCGCTCACCGTCACCTCGCGTCCGGTCCGCGGCGCGGCATCCGTTCGGGGCTGGTGCGGGGGCACCGGCATGGGTCACCCTGACTGTCACGCCTGAGTCATCGATGACCATCACCACCTCACCTGGTGCCGAGACCGTCCGGCAGTCCGGCCGGACGTGCCCGAACCGTCGGGCACCCGCATCCCTGGATGTGAAGGAGCGCCATGAAACCGTCCCTCCGGGTCCTCGTGGGGGTGGCAGTCCTCGCGGCCCCGCTGGCCCTGACCGCTCCCGCGCAGGCGGCCAACACCCTCACCATGCGCGGCGCGGACGTCTCCTCGCTGCAACGCAGTCTCGACCTCGGTGCCCGCTACTACAACGCCTCCGGCGCGCCGGCCGACCCGTACGACATCCTCGCGTCGAAGGGCGTCAACTATCTGCGACTGCGCATCTGGAACAACCCGGCCAGCGGCTACAACAACAAGGCCAGGGTGCTCCAGCAGGCCAGGGCGATCAAGGCCAAGGGCTTCAAGCTGCTTGTCGACTTCCACTACTCGGACACCTGGGCCGACCCGGGCAAGCAGTATCCGCCGGGGGCCTGGGCCAACCACTCGCTGAGCCAGTTGCAGACCGACGTCTACAACTACACCCACGACGTGTGCACGGCGCTGAAGGCGCAGGGGACCACACCGGACGCGGTGCAGATCGGCAACGAGATCAACGTGGGCATGCTGTGGCCCGCCGGTCGGGTGGTCAACAACGACTTCGCCCCGCTGGCGAGCCTGCTCAAGCAGGGCTACCAGGCCACCAAGGCGTGCAACGGCGGCACCCAGGTGTGGATCCACACGGCGAACGCGGACAGCAACGCCAACGCCCGCTGGTTCTACGACGGGATCAGGGCGCGGGGCGTCGCCTGGGACGTCACCGCGTTGTCCTACTACTGCATGTGGCACGGCACGCTGGCCAACCTGTACAACGTGATCGCCGACGTGAAGTCGCGTTACGGCAAGCCCGTGGTGATCGCCGAGACGGCGTACCCGTTCACCACGGCCGACGCCGACCACCAGCCGAACGTGATCTCCGGTACCACGCGCTGCGACAACATCCCGGCCACCTGGTCCGGGCAGGCGCAGCAGTTCAGCTGGGTGCAGAACACCGCGCGCAACGCCGGCGCGGTAGGCGTCTTCTACTGGGAACCGACCTGGCACGCCGTGCGCGGCAACGGCTGGGATCCGGCGGACATCAACGGAACCGGTAACGGCTGGGACAACATGGCCGTCTTCGACTGGTCCGGACGGGTCAACCCGCACGTGTACTGGACCCCGTGACCGCCCTCCGGGCCCGGCAGTCGCCACCGGGCCCGGTTGGCGGGGGCGTTCCGTGGCCCTCGGGCGGGCCGGTCCGGGGTTCGAAGGACGGGCCGACAAATAGACCTCAGTCGTTTGACGTATGACGTCGTTAACGCTAACTTCGCTGTCACGAGCGGGTCTTGTGGCTGCCGGGAGCCCGATTCTCCGCCGTGGTCCCGCGCCGGCCGGTCTCGACCGTGGGCACGTCGTCACGCCTGTCGGCGGCTCCGGTGACCTGATCTTTCCGCACCACACCACAGTGCTGACGCCACCACCTGACGCCGGCACATACGCAGGGCATCCACGGACTGCGCGTGGGCGCCCCGATCGAAGGAGTGGACCATGAAGGCCATCGGTGAGGCTCGTCCCGCCTCCCCACCCAGACGCCGTTTGCGGTCAGGGTTGGCCGCGGCGGCCGCCGCGGTCCTGGCCGCGAGCGCGCTCGTGGTGGTGAACGCGGCGCCCGCGGCGGCGGCGACCGTGGACACCAACGCCTGGTACGTCCTGGTCAACCGGAACAGCGGCAAGGCCCTGGACCTCTACGCGGCGGCCACCAACGACGGCGCGCGGATCAGCCAGTGGACCCGCAACAACGGCGCCAACCAGCAGTGGCAGTTCGTGGACTCCGGCGGTGGCTACTACCGGCTGAAGTCCCGGCACTCGGGCAAGGTCCTCGACGTGCACAACTTCTCGACCGCCGACGGCGGGGCGATCGTGCAGTGGTCCGACCACAACGGCACCAACCAGCAGTTCCGGCTGGCCGATTCGGACGGCGGTCACGTGCGGCTGATCAGCCGGCACAGCGGCAAGGTCGTGGAGGTGCAGGGCGCCTCCACCGCCGACGGCGCGAACATCGTGCAGTACGCCGACTGGAACGGCGCCAACCAGCAGTGGCAACTCGCCCGGGTCGACGGCGGCGGCGACCCGCCGCCGAGCGGTGGCACCGGGTGCGGCAAGGCTCCGACGCTCAACAACGGCACGCACACCATTCAGAGCAACGGTAAGAGCCGCCAGTTCATCCTGCGGCTGCCGGCCAACTACAACAACAACAATCCCTACCGGCTGATCTTCGCGTTCCACTGGCGCGGCGGCACCATGCAGGAGATCTCCTCCGGTGGCACCAGCGGGAGTGCCTGGTCCTACTACGGCCAGCAGGAGCAGTCGAACAACAGCGCCATCCTGGTCGCACCGCAGGGGCTCGGCAACGGTTGGGGCAACTCCGGTGGCGAGGACGTCACATTCGTCGACGACATGATCCGTCGGATCGAGAGCGACCTGTGCGTCAACCCGAGGCAGCGCTTCGCCCTCGGCTTCAGCTGGGGCGGTGGCATGAGCTACGCCCTCGCGTGCGCGCGGGCCACTGTCTTCCGGGCCGTCGCCGTCATCGCCGGCGCGCAGATCAGCGGTTGCAGCGGCGGTACGCAGCCGATCGCGTACTTCGGGTTGCACGGCATCTCGGACAACGTCCTCAGCATCGGTCAGGGCCGAGGGCTGCGCGACACCTTCGTCCGGAACAACGGGTGCAACGCCCAGAACCCGCCCGAGCCGGGTGCGGGCAGCCGTACGCACATCACCACTGCCTACTCCGGTTGCCGCGCCGGATACCCGGTGCAGTGGGCGGCCTTCGACAACGGGCACATGCCGGGCCCGGTGGACGGGACGTACGCCGAGAGTGGCATCACCACCTGGACCAAGGGTGAGATCTGGCGCTTCTTCGCCCAGTTCTCCTGACCGGGCCGACTGTGACGACGGGTCCCGGCCTCCTGGCAATGGTGTGCACACCAGCGTGAGCCAGGGGGTCGGGCCCGTCGGCCTCTCCGCGCTCGGGTCAGCGCTGCAGGCGGTCCGGCTTGCCCGGGCCGCTGCGCCGCACCAGCCAGGCCTCGGTGATGTGGGTGTGCATCGCCTCCGCGGCCCCCTCCGGGTCGTGGGCGGCGATCATCTCGTAGACACGTCGGTGTCCACGGTTGGAGGCGACGCAGAGCGACCGCTCGGTGCGGCCGGTGTACCGCGCCGTGTTCACGACCTGACTCTCCAGCGCCCTCACGACACCACGAGCGATGCGGTTTCCGGACGCCTGCATGACGGTGTCGTGGAAGGCGCGGTCGAGTTCGTGGTAGGCCACGGTGTCGCCGACGAGCTCGTCCATCCGATCGACAAGGGCGCGCAGGCGGTCCACGGTCTTCTCATCGGCGACCCGGGCGGCGACGTGCGCCATGTCGGACTCCAGCAGCCGCCGGGTCACCACCACGTCGTCGAGGATGGCGAGGCTGTCGTCCTCGGCGATGGTGGCCCCGAGGACCAGTTCGTCGAGCATGTCCCACATCGAGGGCGGGGTGACCATGGTGCCGGCCCCCTGGCGGACCTGTACCAGCCCCTTCTCCTGGAGGATCTTCACCGCTTCCCGGACCACCGTCCGGCTGACCGAGAAGGTCTCGCAGAGGACCGGCTCGGGGGGCAACGCCGTGCCGGACGGATGTACCCCACGGACGATGCGCTCCACCAACTCGGCGGTGACGGCCGTGGCGAGGTTTGTGGGGCGGCGCGGCCAGGCCGGGGCGGCCAGCTTGTCCAGGGCCGTCTCCTGCGATGGCGTCATGTCCCCCTCCGATTGGCTCGTCGTACCACGACGTCCAGGTCAGTGTACGACTGACTGTTGACGTCAGACGTCATACGAGTTACGTTCTTGATCACGTTGGCTGCGGCAGGCCGTCAGCCACTCCCCTCAGAGGTGAACAGCTATGAAACAACGAGCATTGTGGTCAGCCGTCCTCGTTGTGGGACTGGCGACGGCAGGATGTGGAAGTGCCTCCGACACAGGCTCCTCCGGCGGCTCGACCGACAAGCTGGTGGTGTGGGACTGGAAATCCGGTGAGCCTTCCGCCGGACCTTACATCGACAAGGCGAAGGCCGACTTCGCCGAGAAGCACCCGGACGTGACCGTCGAGTTCGTCGCGCAGCCGTTCGACCAGTACTACACGCTCCTCGGCGCGGCCATCCAGTCCGGCAAGGGCCCGGACGTGATGCTGTTCAACGGCGGCGGCCAGATCCGCGACCGGGTCGACGCACTGGTGCCCCTCGACGAGTACGTGGCCGAGGACAAGCAGCGGCTCGCCGGTTGGGACGCCTTCACCAAGGACGGGAAGACCTACGCCGGTCCGGTGACGTTGCAGGGCCACCCCATCTACTACAACAAGGCGCTCTACGAGAAGGCCGGCCTCGATCCGGAGAGCCCCGCCACGACCTGGGACAAGTTCCTCGCCGACTGCGCCGCCATCGGCAAGGCGGGTGCCAAGTGCTTCGCCCTCGGCAACAAGGAGGGTGCCGGAATCCAGTTCTGGATGTCGGCCCTGGGCTCCGGCATTCTCACCGCCCAGGAGTACGACGACTGGATCGCGGGCAAGCGCGACTGGAACTCGCCGAACGTGAAGCGGATCTTCCAGCTCTGGAAGGAGGCCGGCGACGCCGGTCTGAACAACGACGGGGCCAACTCGACAGCGATGTTCAACGACGCCTTCGCGCTCTTCCAGTCCGCCAAGGCCGCGCACGTCATCGGCCTGATGTCGGACGTGGGGCACTGGAAGGACTTCAACGAGTTCCTGACGCCGGAGAAGCTCGGTGTGATGAACGCTCCGGTTGTCACCGCCGGCACCACGCCGACCCTGGCCTACGACGGCGGCATCGGATACGGTGTGGCGAAGTGGACCAAGGATCCCAAGGTCGCCGCCGACCTGGTGCGGTCGCTGACGTCGACCGATGCGCTCAACGCCTTCTACGCCGAGGCCGGCGCGATCGCCGCGGACACCACGATCGACGTGTCGCAGGCCGGCCCGGCCGCCGCCACGATCGTCGCCGCGCTCAAGAGCGGTAAGCCCGCCCTGCACGTGGCGCTCTCCTCGAAGACCCTGGATCTGATGGGGCGGATCGCCCAGCAGCTGCTCAGCGGCTCGATAAGCGTCGACGAGGCGGTGAAGCAGCTGGGCGCTTCCGACCAGGCGGGCTGACTTCGTGCCGATCGGAAACGCAGAGCCGTCGGTCCGTCCGGTTTCCGCCGGACGGACCGACGGGGCAGCGGCGGCCGGGTCTGCGGGCCGCCGCCGTGGTACCGGGTCACGGCCCGTCCGCGGCGGCTCGCGCGCCGAGCGCTTCGCCCCCTACGTCCTGGTCGCACCCGCGATCCTGATCATCGTGGTGCTGCGGCTGTACCCGTTGCTGCTCGGCGTCAACTTCTCCTTCACCGGGGACGGAGAGCGCAACGGTACGACTGTCGGTCTCGACAACTACCTCGAACTCCTCGACGACCCGCTGTTCCGGACCGCGCTGAGCAACGTCGGGCTGCTGGTGCTGCTGCTTCCGGTCGCGGTGGCGATCCCCGGGCTGCTCGCGACCTTCATCTACCTCCGGGTGCCCGGACATCGCTTCTACCGCAGCGTCTACTTCTTCCCGGCGGTGCTCTCACCGGTCATCGTCGGCGCGATCTTCAATCTGCTGCTCGCCTTCGACGGCCCGGTCAACGCCGGGCTGGAGGCGGCCGGCATCAGCCCGGTGGACTGGCTCGGGAATCCGGGCGTCGCGATGTTCGTGGTGGTCGGCGTCCACATCTGGGCCACCTTCGGGATGGCGCTCGTGGTGTTCCTCGCCGGGTTCGCCACCCTTGACGCCGCACTGTTGGACGCGGCCCGGGTGGACGGCGCGTCGCTGCCCCAGGTCATCCGGCACGTGATCATTCCCGGCCTGTCCCGCACCATCGCGTTCGTCGCCGTGACCACGATGGTCGGGATGCTGACCTCAATGTTCGGCCTGCTCTACGTGATGACCAGCGGGGGACCGGAGGGGTCCACATACCTTCCGGAGTACTACATCTGGATCCAGCAGGGCCAGATGAACCGGCCCGCCCTCGCCTCGGCCGCGTCGACGGTGCTCTTCGTGATCATGCTCGTCGTGGGACTGCTACAGGTGAAGCTGCTCAGGCGGGCGGGAGGAGAGGACTGATGCACCGCGTACGACTGAGTCGGTGGCTGCTGGCCATCCCGATGTCGCTGCTCGCGCTGGCGACGATCTACCCACTGCTGTTCACCGCCAACGTGGCGATGAAGACCCGCCGGGACTACATCCTCGACCGGTTCTCGCTTACCGACGCCCTGCGCTGGGACAACATCAGCACGGCGTGGAACAGCGTCGGCATGGACCGGTACTTCCTCAACTCCCTGATCGTGGTGACCTCGTCGGTCGTCCTGCTGCTGTTGCTCGGGTCGATGGCCGGCTTCGCCTTGAGCCAGCTTCGGTTCCGGGGTTCCTCGGCGCTCTTCCTGGGCTGCCTGGCGGGCCTGTTCGTGCCGTTCCAGGTGATCATGGTGCCGCTCGCCCGGATCATGGCCGACACCGCCCTCATCGACACGTACCCCGGGCTGATCCTGGTCTTCGTGGCCCAGTTCCTGCCCTTCACCGTCTTCCTGATGACGAGTTACTACAAGACCATCCCGCGCGAGGTCATCGACGCGGCCCGGATCGACGGCAACAGCGTGTACGGCGTGTATCGCCGGATCATGCTGCCCCTGGGCACCCCGGCCCTGCTGTCGGTCGGCATCCTCAACGCGCTGTTCTGCTGGAACGACGTTCTGATGTCGCTGGTGATGATGCCGTCGGCGGATCACCGCACGCTCATGGTCGGTGTGACCTCGCTGCGTGGGCAGTACTCCGATGACATTCCCACCTTCGCCTCAGGGGTACTGATCGCCGCGATACCGGTCCTGGTGGTCTACCTCTTCCTCCAGCGCCAGATTGCCGACGGCGTCGCCGCCGGCTCCACGAAGGGCTGAAATGCGCATCACCGGATATCGGACGCTCACCACGATCCAGGAATGGGGGCGCCCAGTCGGCGACGCCAACGGCGTCTTCGCCGACGGGAAGGTCCCGGTACCGATCGTCGTCGTGGAGACCGACGAGGGACTGACGGGTGTCGGCATCGGCCCGCACGTCGAGATCGAGCGGATCTTCGCGGCCATCGACGGTGAGGATCCACGGGCGGTGACCACGCTCTACGACCGCATGCTGCGGCACACCTTCAAGGCCGGTCACGCGGGCCCGGTGTTCGGCACCATCGGCGCCCTCGACACCGCCCTGTGGGACATCAAGGCGCAGGCGGCCGGCCAGCCGCTGTGGCGGTTGCTGGGCGGGCGTGACCGGCGGGTCCCGGCGTACGCGTCCGGCCTCGACATCGGCCTGACCGACGACGAACTCGTCTCGACGTACACCCGCTACGCCGGGCACGGACTGCGCGCGGCCAAGCTCAAGGGTGGCCTCGACATCGAGCAGGACCGACGTCGGCTCAACCTGGTCAAGGAGGTGCTGTCCGAGGCCGGTCACGGACTGCGGCCCGGGCTGATGCTCGACGTCAACGAGGCGTGGACCCGCAAGCAGGCCGTCCGGCACGTGTGCGAACTCGAACGCACCCTCGACCTCATCTGGATCGAGGAGCCGGTTCGGCGCTGGGACGCCGAAGGGCTCGCCGCCGTCGGTCGGGGGGTGCGCGCCTCCGTCGCCACCGGGGAGAACCTCACCGGGCTTGAGCAGTACCGTCCGCTGATCGCCGCCGGCGCGGTCGACGTCGTCCAGACGTCCGCGATCGGGGGAGTCACCCACTTCCTGCGGGTGTCCGCCCTGGCCCACGCCTACGACCTGCCGGTCAGCCCGATCGGCAACAGCCCGCTCGGGTTGCTGCACGCGGCCACCTCGGTGCCCAATCACCTGACGAGCGAGTTGCAGAACCTCTGGCCGCCGGTCGGTGTCTCCGCCGACCTGCACGTCGAGGACGGGGCGTTCGTCCTCGGCGACTCGCCCGGACTCGGCCTGCGGGTGGACGAACAACGGATCCGGGCCGTGGACCGGCACCAGGCCCCGGCTGTCGACGGCCCGAACGTCCGGCCGGAGCAGGCCGGGCGGCGGCTGCTGGCCGCGACGGACGACGTCCTGCCCGCCGCTGGCTTCCCGCTGGCCCGGGCTGCCACACCGGCACACAACAGCAACCAGGTGTCGCCGACCGGACGTCACTGAACGGACCCGACGGTGGTGGCCGGCGGCCCGAGCGGCGTGCGGCTGTTGATACGGAGGATGGATGAAGGCAGTGGTCTACCGGGGGGCACGGCACCTCGGAGTCGAGGAACGTGAGCCGGTGGCGCCTGGGCGCGGCGAGGTAAGGATCTCGGTGGCCTACACCGGGATCTGCGGCACCGACCTGCACATCTACCACGGGGACATGGACTCCCGGGTCGGTGCCGCCGCGATCATCGGGCACGAGATGTCCGGACGGATCGCGGCGCTGGGCGAGGACGTCACCGGCTGGTCCGTCGGTCAGCCGGTCACGGTGCTGCCCACCAGATGGTGCGGGCGATGTGCCGCCTGTCGGCGCGGCAACTCGCACATCTGCCTCGCCATGAACTTCCTCGGCATCGACTCGCCCGGTGCCATGCAGTCCTCCTGGAACGTGCCCGCGGAACTGGTCCTGCCGCTGCCGGAGGAACTGCCACTGGACCAGGGTGCACTCGTCGAACCGGTCGCCGTCGCCGTGCACGACGTGCGGCGCGGAAAGGTGGCCTCGGGCGATCACGTGGTAGTCGTCGGCGGTGGGCCGATCGGGGTGCTGATCGGCACCGTGGCCCAGGGCCAGGGTGCGCGGGTACTGCTCGTCGAACCGGAGCCGACCCGCCGCGCCGTGGCGGGCGAGGTCGGCATCGAGGCCGTCGACCCGGGCACGGTCGACGTGGCGGCGTTTGTCGCCGACCGCACCGACGGTGCGGGCGCCGACGTCGCCTTCGAGGTGTCCGGCTCCGCCGCGGGCGTCGGCACCGCGGTCGATGTGCTGACCGCCCGGGGCCGGCTGGTGATGGTGGCGATCCATCCCCGGCCCCGGGAGGTCAACCTGCACCGCTTCTTCTGGCGCGAGCTGGAACTGCTCGGCGCTCGCCTGTACCAGCGAGACGACATGGCGGAGGCGATCCGGTTGGTCGCCTCCGGCGCGATCCCGGCCCGGCAGCTGATCTCCCGGGTCGAGCCGCCCGAGGCGGCGGCCGAGGCGTTCACCGCACTGGAGGGCGGCGGTGTGATGAAGGTGCTGCTGGACTGGCGGGAGGGCGACAGGTGACGAAGCTGTTCGACCTGTCCGGACGGACCGCCGTGGTGACCGGTGCCCGGCGCGGCATCGGCCTGGCCATGGCCGAGGCGTTGGCCCTGGCCGGTGCCGACGTCGTCGGTGTCTCCGCGAACCTCGAACCGGAGGAGAGCGAGGTGGGACGCCGGGTGCGCGCCGCCGGCCGGCAGTTCACCGCGCTGCGCGCCGATCTCGCCGATCGGGCGGCCGTACGCCGGCTGGCCGGTGATCTGATCGCGCTCGGGCCGATCGACATCCTGGTCAACAACGGCGGCACGATCGCCCGTGCCCCGGCCGTCGACCACCCGGACGAACTCTGGGACCACGTGATCGAGGTGAACCTGAACAGCCAGTTCGTGCTGAGCCGGGAGATCGGTCGGACGATGGTCGAGCGCGGCCACGGCAAGATCATCTTCACCGCGTCCCTGCTCAGTTTCCAGGGCGGCATCACGGTGCCCGGGTACGCCGCGTCGAAGTCCGGTGTGGCCGGGCTGACCAGGGCACTGGCGAACGAGTGGGCGGCCCACGGGGTGAACGTCAACGCCATCGCCCCCGGCTACATCGCCACCGACAACACCCGGGCCCTGCGCGAGGACCCCGACCGCGAGCAGGCGATCCTGGCCCGGATTCCGGCCGGCAGGTGGGGTGCCGCCGATGACCTCGGTGGTGCCACGGTGTTCCTGGCCTCGGCGGCCTCCGACTACGTGAACGGGATCGTGCTGCCGGTCGACGGCGGATGGTTGGGCCGATGACCGACGCAGCGCCCGATCCGGCCCGGATCGTCGACGCCCACCACCACCTGTGGGTCCGGGCACGGCATCCGCAGCCGTGGATCGATCCGGTGACCATGTCGGCCATCGACGCCGACTTCGAACTCACCGACCTGGCTCCGCTGGCCCGGGCGGCGGGCGTCACCGCCACAGTCGTCGTGCAGTCCATCGCCTCGGCGAGGGAAACCCTGGACCTGCTGCGCGCCGCGGCCGACGACGTCCTGGTCGGCGGCGTCGTCGGCTGGGTCGACCTGACGGCCGACGACGTCGCCGACCGCCTCGACCGGCTGCGTGCCGCGCCCGGTGGGCAGCACCTGGTCGGCGTCCGTCATCTCGTCCAGAGCGAGACCGACCCGGCCTACCTGGACCGCCCGGACGTCCGCCGGGGCATCGCCGCGGTGGGCGCCGCCGGCCTCGTCTTCGACCTGCTGGTCCGGCAACACCAACTGCCCATGGCCGCTCGGCTGGCACGTGACCTGCCCGGGGTGCGGTTCGTCCTCGACCACCTCGGCAAGCCCGCGCTGGGCGCCCCGGAGTTCGACGACTGGCGGCGGGACCTGCGGGCACTCGCCGCAGCACCGAACACGACGGCGAAGGTGTCCGGCCTGACGACCGAGGTACCCCGGTCACCCTGGACCGTGGCGGATCTCCGACCCGCCGTCGACCACGCACTCGACGTGTTCGGGCCGGAGCGGCTGATGTTCGGCTCGGACTGGCCGGTGAGCCTGCTCGCCACCTCGTACCCACGCTGGATCGAGGCGGTCACGGAGTTGTTGGGAGACCTCGACCCGGCCGCCCGCGCGGCGGTCTGGGCAGGTACCGCCCGGAGCTGCTACCAACTGGGGGTGTCATGAGGACACACGTGCTGCCGCGCCGTCCGGCGATCGGCCTCACCGAGCTGGGCTTCGGCGCGGCCCAGGGCGGCAACCTGTACCGGTTGACCACGGACGAGGAGTTCGCCGCCGCCATCGACACCGCCTGGGCGGCGGGCGTGCGGTACTTCGACACCGCGCCGCACTACGGCCTCGGGTTGTCCGAACGTCGCCTGGGCAGCGCGCTGCGGCACCGACCACGCGACGAGTACGTGGTGTCGACGAAGGTGGGGAGACTGCTGGAGCCGTCGCCGCGGAACGCCCACCGGCGCGACCCCGAGGGGTTCGACGTTCCCGCGAGCCATCGCCGGGTGTGGGACTTCAGCCGGGACGGGGTACGCCGTTGCATCGAGGCCAGCCTGGACCGTACCGGCCTCGACCGGATCGACATCGCCTACCTGCACGACCCCGACGATCACTGGGAGCAGGCTGCCGAGGAGGCGGTGCCCGCCCTTGTCGAGTTGCGCGACCAGGGCGTCGTGGGTGCGATCGGGGCCGGCATGAACCAGTCGGCGATGCTCGCCCGGTTCGTCCGGGAGACAGACGTGGACGTGATGATGTGCGCCGGCCGGTACACCCTGCTCGAACAGGGCGCGGCCGCCGACCTGTTGCCGCTCGCGGAGAGTCGGGGAGTGGGTGTGGTGATCGCGGGTGTCTACAACTCGGGACTGCTGTCACGGGACCACCCGCCGGCCGACGCGCTCTACAACTACCAGCAGGCGCCACCGGAGCTGATCGAGCGGGCCCGGCGGATCGCCGAGGTCTGCGCCATCCACAACGTAACCCTGCCGCAGGCGGCGCTGGCCTTCGTCCGCCGGCACCCGGCCGTGGTCTCGACGGTGGTAGGTGTCCGCAACGGGACGCAGATGACGGAGACGGTACGGCGCTCGACCGCGGTGGTACCCGACGAACTCTGGGAGTCACTGGCCACCGCCGGGCTGCTCGCCTCGGCCCGCTGAACGTTCCTCGGACAGCGCACCGGCGCCGGACGGCGAGGTGCACTGTGGCTGCGCACGTCCCGGGTCGGGACCGGCTCCGCTGCTCGGAACCGGTCCCGACGAGGGGTCCTTGAACGGTCGCGGTGGTCGCGACGGTCAGGCCAGGCTGAACCGCCACTGCTGGTTGGTACCGCTGTGGCAGGTCCACTGCAACAGGCGGGCGCCGTCGGTCGTGGCGCCGCCGTTGACATCGAGGCAGAGCCCGCTCAGCGCACTCTTCACCGTGTAGACCCCGCTGGTTCCGGTGGTCGTCGCGGTGAACTTCTGCTGGTTGCTGTTGTTGCAGGTGGCCTGCTGGAGGAAGGTACCGGCGCTGGTGGAGCCGCCGATGATCTCCGCGCACTTGCCGCTGTGGACGGCCCGGAGGTAGACGGCGCCACCGCCGGCGTCGACCGCCTGCCACTTCTGGTTGTTGCCACCGGTGGCCGCCCACTGGTGGATCTGTGCGCCGTCGGCGGTGGACACACCGCTGACGTCCATCAGCTTGTTGCTGTGTTGCGCGGTGATCGTCCACGTCCGGCCGGCGATCCCGCTGCCGCCGGTGTCACCGACCCCCACTCCGGGGCCGCCGAAGGTGTGCGAGTCGAGGTCGAACCAGTTGTTGCCGCTGCCCTTGAAGACCAGGTACAGGGTGTGGGTACCGGCGAGGGCCGTGACGTTCACCGGCGGCGTGGACTGGTAGTTGTCCCAACCGCCAGTGCTCGGCACCGGCGTGGTGGCCAGCAGCGTGCCGGTCGGCGAGCCGGCCCGCAGCTCGATCGATCCGCCGCCGGAGGGAGACGACAGCCGGTAGCTCACGGTGTTGATGCCGGACAGGCTCATCGGGGTGAAGGCGATCCAGTCGTTGTTGGAGATGTCCCCGATCCGCTTGCCGCTCTGCGCCCCGGCCTGGTCGACGACCCGGGTGCCGGACTGGCTGCTGTAGTACTCGGCCTGCTTGTGCTTGGGCTGGAGGATCACCTGGGCCCGGCCGGTGAGTGGGGCCGCGCCGCCCGCTCCACCGTTGTCGGTGTACCGGGCGTTGAGCACGTAGAACAGGTTGGCGCCGTCCGGATGCCCGCCGAGCAGGTCGGTGGGGATGGTCCCGGAACAGCCGGCGTAGTCGGTGGTCTCGTGCGCGTGGTCGTCGTGCCCGAGCGCCGGGTTGAGGAAGACCTTGCTGCAGTCGATCGCCGCGCCGCCCGGGTCGGAGACGGTGATCTGGTACGAGACCCGGTCGCCGAAGGTGAGCATGCCACCGTTGGCCGGCGTGGTGATGGTGACCACCGGAGCGGTGTTGCCGACGGTGATCTGCACGTTGGCGAAGCCGGTCTTGCCCGAGCTGTCGGTGACCTTCAACTGCGCCGTGTAGTTGCCGTTGCTGGTGTAGACCTTCGACGGGTTGGCCGCCGTCGAGGTGGTGCCGTCGCCGAACGTCCACTGGTAGCTGATCGTGTCACCGGGGTCGGGATCCATCGACCCCGCGCTGGAGAACTGCACGGTCAGCGGGGCGTTGCCGCTGGTGGGTGTACCGGTGGCCTTGGCGATCGGGGACCGGCCGCCCTGGACGTAGTCGATCCGGTACAGGCCCGAGTCACTGTTGCCACCACCGAAGTTGGTGCCCCACTCCAGCAGGTAGAGCGAGCCGTCCGGGCCGAACTCGAGGTCCATCGGCTTGTTGAACCTGCTGGTGGGCAGGAACGGGTTGGTGCGGGTGACCGCGGTGGCCGAGTCGAAGTGGACCTCCTTGATGTAGCTGCGCGACCACTCGTAGAAGAAGTGGACACCGTCGTAGTAGGGCGGGAACTTCGTCGCGGACGGGTTCGCGGCGTCGTAGCGGTACACCGGCCCACCCATCGGTCCGGAGCCGCCGGATCCGAGTTCGGGGAAGGTCTGCGAGTTGCCGTAGCCGTACCACATGTTGGGCGCGACGACCGGCCGGAGGCTGGTCAGGCCGGTGTTGTTCGGCGAGTTGTTGACCGGCGCGGCGCAGTTGAACTTGGCACCGACCACGCCGGTGTCCGGGTTGTACGGCGCGTACGGCTGGTTGTCGCCGTGGCAGAACGGCCAGCCGTAGTTGCCCGGCGCCTTGATCACGTTGAGTTCGACGAGGCCCTCAGGGCCCCGGTTGGTGGTCGGTGGGTTCCGGTCCGGTCCGTAGTCGGCCAGGTAGACCCAGCCGTTTGCCGGGTCGATCGAGAAGCGGAACGGGTTGCGGAAGCCCATCGCGTAGATCTCCGGCCGGGTCTGCGCGGTACCCTGCGGGTAGAGGTTGCCCGACGGGATGGTGTAGCCGCCGCTGGCGGAGGGCCGGATGCGCAGCAGCTTGCCGCGCAGGTCGTTTGTGTTGCCGGCGGTACGCGCCGCGTCGAGCATGTGCTTGCCCGAGCGCCAGTCCAGCGGGGCGTAGCCCTGCCAGTTGGGGTCGAGGTTCGGCGCCACGTCGTCGCCGGTGCCGATGTAGAGGTTGCCGTCCGGCCCGAAGTCGATGTACCCGCCGGTGTGGCCGGGCTCGGGGTACGTCCGGTCCCGGTACGCCGGGATGTCGATGATGGTGACCCCGCTGGACATGTTCAACGTGTCACCGGTGAGCGTGTAGCGGGAGACCCGGTTGATGTCGGTGGAGCTGCTGGCCGGTGAGTGGTACAGGTAGACGTACCCGTTGCTGGCGAAGTTCGGGTCGAGCGCCAGACCGGTGAGCCCGTCCTCACCTCCGGTGTAGACGCTCAGCGTGCCGGCGGTGACCGTGTTGCTGGTGCTCGGCTTGAAGATCTTGACCTGGCCGCCACGCTGGACGTAGAGCACCCGGCCGTCGGGTGCCACGGCCAGCGCCATCGGGTCGACGGTGTTGCTGTCGAGGGTCCGCTTCTCGAAGTTGCCCCAGACGGTGCCGCCACAGTCGCCCGGCTGGTTGCCGGCGGCCCACTTCACCCCGCCGAGGACGTGATTGCGGAAGTGGGTCTCGCTGTAGGACGCGATCGCGTGACCCATGGCGGTGGCCCAGACCCGACCGCCGCCGGTGTTGCGACACCAGGAGATCGGGTGGTCGGGGCCCATCGCCCGGGAGCCCGGGTTGTACGTGCGCTCGTCGGCGGTCACCAGGACGTGCACCTCGCCGCGCGGGTTCTTGTCGAAGTTGTACCACTCCTCGCTGCGGTTCCAGCGATCCGGCAGGCTGGCCGTCGACGGGTGCTTCTTGTCGGCGACGATTGCGGTGCCGGGCAGGACGCCGGGGGAGTGCTCCGGCATGTGCGCACCCGCGTTGATGGTCTGGTCCCACCACGGGTACTCGGCCTCGATCCCCATGTCGGTGGCGTTGTGGATGGCCACGATGCCCTTGCCGCTGGCGAGGTAGCCCTCCACCGCCTGACGTTGGGCGGCCGAGGTCCACACCATGCCGGACGTCTGGAACATGATCAGGACATCGAAGGTGGCCAGGTTCGATGCGGTGAAGACGTTTGAGTCCTCACTGTGCACCAGTTCGAAGTTGTCGGACGCGGCCTGCTGCTGGAACATCGAGATCCCGGCGGGGATCGAGTCGTGCCGGTAGCCGGTGGTCTTGGTGAACAACAGGGCGCGGAAGGCCGGAGCCGCTGACGCCGGCTGGACCAGCGCGAGCGCCAGTAACAGACCGGTGATCAGTCCGATGATGGCTGTCTTACGACGCATGCCGTCTCCTCGTCGGGGCGGGGCAACAGGGGGTGCGACCACGAGTCCGGTCACCTCCGACGGCACGTCGGGTGGTGCCTGATTCGGCGCGACGGGGTGCGTGTGCGGTGGTCGTCGCACCGGCGCGGCTCTGCCTGATATCACGCAGAGTCACATCTGGATGGGTTCCGGCCCGGTGGTGGCTGGGAGCCTAAATAGTATCGATATGGACATGTTTTGATGTTAACGACAACATGGGTGGGACTGATCGTTGGCGCACACGTTCCCCAGTGGACCTGACCCGGCGTCGTTGCCTGCCACCAGCCCGGTCGGGAGTCCGGGAAGATCGGGGATTGCGTACCTATCCCCGAGCATCTATCTTCATACGTGTGATGTTTCGGTCGTGTCAAGCGAAAGTTTGAGCACGAGAACAGGAAGCATCGCTTTCAACAACTAAAGCCAGGTAACCCGCCGGTCGTAAGTGGATTCTGAGGTGGCGCACCCCATGCCGATGGCGATTACTATCCGTAAGGATTCTTGAATGTCAGATCGACCGGTGCCGCTGCTCGCCCTACGCGGCATCAGCAAGTCCTTCTTCGGGGTCCGCGTCCTCGACAGCGTCGACCTCGACGTCGCCCCGGGCGAGGTGCACGCCGTGGTGGGGGAGAACGGTGCCGGCAAGTCCACCCTCATGAAGATCGTCTCGGGCGGGTACGCCCCGGACGGCGGCACCGTCGAGTTCGCCGGGCAGGCACGGGTGTTCGGCGGCCCGCGTGACGCGCAGCGGGTCGGCATCGGCATCATCCACCAGGAGTTCAACCTCCTGCCGGAGCGGACCGTCGCGGAGAACGTGTACCTGGGCCATGAGCCGAAGCGACGCGGACTGGTCGACCGGCGACAGATGCTCAGCAGCACCAGGGATCTGTTGGCCACCATCGGGGAGACGGCACTGCCCGCCGATGCGGTGGTGGGCCGCCTCGGCGTCGCCCAGCAGCAGGTGGTGGAGATCGCCAAGGCGCTCGCCCTCGACGCGCGCCTGCTCATCATGGACGAGCCCACCGCCGCGCTGGCCGACCACGAGGTCGAGCTGCTCTACGGCCTGGTCCGACGGCTGCAACAGCAGGGCATCGGCCTGCTGTACGTCTCGCACCGGTTGACCGAGGTCTTCGACCTGTCCGACCGGATCACGGTCCTCAAGGACGGACGCCGGGTACGGACGATGCCCACCGCCGAGGCCACGGCGGAGGACCTGGTACGCCAGATGGTCGGTCGGGAACTGTCCAGCTACTACCCGGATCGGGCCGCTGCCGGGGACGTCGGTGCGGTCCGGCTCGCCGTGCGCGGTGGCGGGAACCGGAAGCTACGCGACATCGACCTGGACCTGCGTGCGGGTGAGGTGCTGGGGATCGGTGGTCTCCAGGGCTCCGGACGGTCGGCACTGGCCCGCGCGTTGTTCGGGGTGGAGCCGTTCACGACAGGCGTGGTCACCATCGACGGTAAGCCGGCGCGGCTGCGTTCCCCGCGCGCGGCGACGCGGGCCGGCGTCGCGTACGTCAGCGAGGACCGCAAGGGCGAGGGCATCGCCGCCCGGCAGTCGGTGCTCGACAACGCGTTGCTCGCGAGCCGGGCGGTCTTCCCGGCCCGCTCGGGCCGCGCGGCGCGCACCGTGCGCGTCCGCGAGCTGCTCGCCGCCGTCGAGGTCCGGGCCGCCGGTGACGGCCAGGAGATCCGGTTCCTGTCCGGCGGCAACCAGCAGAAGGTGGTGCTGGCCAGGTGGCTCGCACTGGAACCGTTGATCCTGCTCTTCGACGAGCCGACCCGCGGCATCGACGTGGGCGCGAAGTCGGCGATCCACGATCTCGTCCGCCGGCTCGCCCGGGCGGGTGCGGCGGTACTGATGATCTCGTCCGAGCTGCCGGAGCTGCTCGGCATGAGTGACCGGATGCTCGTCATGCGTGACGGCCGCGTCGCGGGTGAGCTGCCCGCCGGCGCCACCGAGGAGGACGTCGTCGCCCTGGCGGTCGGCACGGTACGGGAGGCGGCGGCATGAGCGTGCTGTCGCTGCGGCCGGCTCGACGGCAGGTGCCTGGCGTGTTCGTGGCACTGGCCGGCACGCTGGCCATCGGCTGGTTGATCGTCATGATCAACGGCGGTCAGCTGTTCAACCAGTCGACGACGGTGAGTCTGCTGCACGTCGCCGCCGGGCTGGGCCTCGTCGCCGTCGGCCAGACCCTGGTCATCCTGGGTGGTTCGCTGGACCTGTCGGTCGCCTACGTGATCAGCCTGAGCACCCTCGTCGCGGCCGAGACGATGAACGGCAGCGACGGTGCGCTGCTGCCCGCGATCGGCCTGGCGCTGACCGTCAGCGCCGCAATCGGGCTGCTCAACGGACTGCTCGTCACCAGGCTGCGCATCAACGCCTTCATCGCCACCCTCGGCGTCGGGCTGCTGCTCAAGGGATACCTCGACAACGGCTACGACGGTCCGGCCGGCACCACGTCTCCCGGGCTCGTGCAGACCCTCGGCTACCAGCGCATCGGTCCGGTCCCGCTGTCCTTCCTGCTGCTGGTCGCCGTGACCGGGGCCTGCTGGTTCGCCTTGACGCGGACCCGGTTCGGTCACCACCTGGTCGCCGTGGGCGGTGACCCGGAGGTCGCCCGGCTCTCCGGCGTCCGCAACGACCGGGTGCTCGTCGTCGCCCATGTGCTCTGCTCACTCTGCGCCGGCCTGGCCGGGATCTATCTGGCCAGTCGGCTCGGCTCGGGTGCTCCTCGGGTGGGCACCGAAGGCCTGTACGACCTGGAGTCGATCGCCGCGGTGGTCATCGGTGGTACCGCTCTCGCCGGTGGCCGTGGCGGCGTCATCGGCACGCTCGGTGGCGTCCTGCTGCTCGCCAGCATCGACGCCATCTTCAACCAGCTCGAAGTGGACGCCTTCTTCAAGCAGGTGATCCGAGGGGCCATCATCATCGCCGCCGTGGCCGTCTACGCCCGCCGCGCCATGCGGAAGGCGGTCGTCTGACATGCAGCTTCTTCAGCGCCGCCCGTTGCCGCCACAGCTGACCCGGGTACGCCGCGGCGGCCTCCTGCCCCTGCTCGCGATACTCGCGGTGCTGCTGGTCCTGGTCACCGTCCGGCAGCCCGACTTTCTGGCTCCGGCTTCCCTGATGTCGTTCCTCGGCCGCTCGGCGCCGATCATCCTGCTCGCCGCCGGTCAGTACTTCGTGATCGTCTCCGGTGAGTTCGACCTGTCGGTCGGCTCGTTGGTCACCGCGCAGGTGGTGGTCGCCGCACGCCTCATCGACAGCGATCCCTCGCGGACCTGGCCGGTGGTGCTGGTGATGCTCGCCGGCGGACTGCTCGTCGGGCTGGTCAACGGGCTGATCACGACGCGACTACGGGTGCCCTCGTTCATCACCACCCTCGGCATGTTCCTGATCCTGGTAGGGGCGGTCTACCTCTGGTCCAACGGCGCGCCCAAGGGCGGGCTCTCCGAGGAGTTCCGCCGGTTCGGCCGGCGCGCGTTCGAGGACGTGCCACTGCTCGACCGCATCCCGTACGCCCTGGTGATTCTGCTGATCCTCGCCACTGTCGCGGTGCTGCTGATGCGTTCCGACTTCGGCCGGGTCCTGGTCGCGGTCGGGGACAACCCGCGTACGGCGGAACTGAGCGGTGCCCGGGTGCGCCGTACCCGGACCATCGCCTTCATGCTGAGCGGCCTCGCTGCCGCGATCGCGGCGATCCTGATCGGCGGCTACAGCGGGGTGTCCTTCCAGGCCGGTGCCGGCCTGGAGTTCGGGGCCATCACCGCGGTCGTCCTCGGCGGGGTCGCCCTGGGCGGCGGACGTGGCTCGGTCGTCGGCGCGATGCTCGGCGCGTTGACCCTCGAACTGCTCTTCACCCTCATGAACTTCTACGGCGTCTCCGGCGCACTCAGACCGACCGTCCAGGGCGCCATCATCCTGTTCGCCGTGGCGGTCTCAACCCGACGTTCCACGTCGAGATAAGTCGAGATAAGGGGAATCTTCAATGAAACGACGCATGGCGGCCACGGCCGCGCTTCTCCTGGTGTCACTCGCCGGCTGTGCCACCGACGAGCCCGCTGCGACCCCGTCCGGTGCCTCCTCCGCGCCACCCGCCGGGGCCGGCACCGGCGAGCAGTCGAAGTTCTTCGTGCAGGCCGACTACGACAACGAACTCGCCCTGCTCGACGCCGCACCGACCGGACCGGCCGACAAGCCGTGGGAGCAGGTGCTCAACCCGAAGATGGTGGACACCGCCAAGTTCAAGAAGAACGGTCCCCACAAGATCTGCTTCTCGAACGCGGCGCTGAACAACCCGTGGCGACAGGTCGGCTACAAGACCATGCAGGCCGAGGTCGAGGCACAGGGCGACCGGATCAAGGAGTTCGTCCACGTCGACGCCGAGGGCAAGGACCAGAAGCAGATCGCTGACATCAACGACCTGCTCGGAAAGAGCTGCGACGCGCTCATCGTCTCGCCGAACACCACCGCCACGCTCACCCCGGCCGTGGAGGCGGCCTGCAAGGCCGGCCTGCCGGTCGTCGTCTTCGACCGTGGCGTCGACACCGACTGTCCGGTGACCTTCATCAACCCGATCGGCGGGTACGGGTTCGGTCACGTCGGAGCGGAGTTCGTCAGTCAGAAGATGAAGCCCGGCGGCAAGGTCCTCGCGCTGCGCATCCTGCCCGGCGTCGACGTGCTGGAGACCCGGTGGTCCGCCGCGAAGGTCGCGTTCGACAAGGCGCAGGTCGACGTCGTCGGGGTCGAGTTCACCGACGGTGACCCGGCCAAGACCAAGAAGATCGTCAACGACTACATCCAGCGGCACGGCACCATCGACGGCGTCTGGATGGACGCGGGCGCGGTCGCTGTCGCGGCGGTGGAGGCGTTCCAGGACGCTGGTCAGCCGGTGCCTCCGATCAACGGCGAGGACCAGCTCGACTTCCTGAAGATGTGGAAGGACGAGGGGCTCACCGCGATCGCGCCCACCTATCCGACCTACCAGTGGCGTACGCCGATCATCGCCGCGCTGCGGATCCTCGACGGCCAGCAGGTCTCCGCCCCGTGGAAGCTGCCCCAGCCGACGATCACCCAGGAGAACCTGGACAGCTACCTCGACACGAACATGCCGCCGCTGCACTACGCGATGTGCGGCTGCACCGACCTGCCGGGTTACCCGCAGCGCTGGAAGTAGGCGTCCGGTGCGTGCCGTCGGTGTCAATCCCTGGGTCTGGGCCTCGCCTGTCGACGGCGAGGCCCTGGCCGAGCTGATCCCACGGATCGCGGCGCTCGGCTTCGACGCGGTCGAACTGCCCATCGAGCAGCCGGGTGACTGGGATCCCTACCGCGTCCGGGACCTGCTCGCCAGGTACGGACTGGCTGCGGCCGGCGTCTGTGCGGTCACCCCGCCCGGACGGGAACTCGTGAATGCGGCACCCGCCGTGGTGGAGGCCACGGTGGCGTACCTGGACTGCTGTGTGGACAGTGCGGCGATCATCGGTGCGCCGTGCGTCGGTGGTCCGGTCTACGCGTCGGTGGGCCGGACCTGGCGGATGACACCGGCGGAACGCGTCGCCTGTTACGCGGACTTCCGCCGGGCGTTGGCACCGCTCGCCGAGCGGGCCGGCGAGCGGGGGGTGTCCATCGGTGTGGAGGCGCTCAACCGCTACGAGACAAGTGTCGTCAACACGCTCGAGCAGACCCTGGAGATGATCGACGGCCTGCCGTCGAACGTCGGCCTCATGCTCGACACGTACCACATGAACATCGAGGAGGCGAACCCGTACGCGGCGCTGGCCGCGGCGGGTCCACACATCAAGCATGTCCAGGTCAGCGGCACCAACCGGGGAGCGCCCGGGGCGGACCACCTGGACTGGCCGCGGTTCCTCGCCGCCCTGGCCGCCACCGGCTACTGGGGTCCCATCTGTATCGAGTCGTTCACCCCGGACAACGCGACGATCGCGACCGCCGCGTCGATCTGGCGTCCACTCGCCGCGTCGCCGGACCGGCTCGCGGGGGACGGGCTCGCCTATCTCCGGAGCATCCTCGGCTGAGCTGTGCCGCCCTCGCGGTGACCTCCGTTCGACGGGGTCGCCGCGAGGGCGGCCGGCGTCCACCCGGGTGTGATCTCAATCGATCCTTGCGCAGACATCATTCGTATGATGAACTGCCGTCCACACACCACCCACCACACCGCACCACCCGCCCAGGTGAGGAGACCCCCGTGTCCGTACCTCCATCCTCCGCCGCCCCCCGACGGGTGCTGGCCGCGGCCGCGACGGTGGCGCTGACCGCCGCAGCGACAGTGGCCGCCGTGACGACATTCGCCGCCCCCGCGCTCGCCGCGACCACCACCCTCTACGCCTCCCCCTCCGGCGGCGGCAGCAGTTGCACCGCCGCCCAGCCGTGTTCGTTGACAGGTGCGCAGTCCGTCGTCCGTTCGATGAACACCTCGATGTCGGGAGACATCGTCGTGCAACTGGCCAACGGTGTGTACCGGCTGTCGTCGCCGCTACGGTTCACCGCCGCCGACTCCGGCAACAACGGCTACCGGGTCATCTGGCAGGCGGCACCATCGGCCCGTCCCGTGATCAGCGGCGCGCGGGCGGTCACCGGCTGGACGCAGGTGGACGCCGGCCGCAACATCTGGCGGGCCAACGTCGGCGCCGGGACCGACACCCGCCAGCTCTACGTCAACGGTGCGCTCGCCACCCGGGCCCGTACCCAGGTGAATCGCGCGGACTTCACCGCGGACAGCACCGGCATGCGGTTCACCAGCAGTGCCCTGAGCTACCTCAACAACCTGGCCAACCAGAGCCGTATCCAGATGGAGAGCGTCAACTCGTTCACCGACCGGTACGTCTCGGTGCAGAGCATCAGCGGGAACCTCATCCGGATGCAGCAGCCCGGCTGGAGCAACAACAACTTCGGGTACGACACCTTCACCAGCCCGCACCGGGCCGGACCGCTTTACCTGGCGAACGCCTACGAGTTCCTGGACTCGCCGGGGGAGTGGTACCTCGACCCGGGTAGCGGTGCGCTGTCCTACATCCCGCTCGCCGGGCAGAACATGAACAGCGTGAGTGTGGAACTGCCGACGCAGCAGTCCCTGGTCAACCTCGGCGGGACCTACGCCTCGCCGGCACACCACATCTCGTTCACCGGGATCACCTTCACCGGCACGACCTGGCTGGGCGCCAGCAGCAACCAGGGCTATGTGGACCAGCAGACGGGTGCGTACATCTACGGCAACTGGAACTGGCCCAGCTTCACCTCCTGCCACAACGGCTGCCCGCAGTTCGAGGCCACCCGGCCGAACTGGCAGCAGATGCCCGCCGCCGTGCAGATCTCGGCCGCCAACAACATCACCTTGAGCGACTCACAGTTCGTCAACCTGGGACAGACCGCCATCGGGATCGGCAACGACGCCAACGCCCACGCCAGCGGGGTGGGTCTGGGCGCCAGCAACATCACCGTCACCCGCTCCGAGATCGCCCGCAACGCGGCCGGCGGCATCGTCGTCGGCGGTGTACGCGCCGACGCCCACCACCCGAGCGACCAGCGCATGGTGAACCGGGACATCACCATCAGCAACAACCGCCTGCACGACCTGGGCATCGAGTACCGCGGCATCGTCTCGGTGCTGACCACCTACGTCACGAACGCCACAGTCTCGTACAACGAGGTCTACAACATGCCGTACACCGGCATGTCCCTCGGGTACGGCTGGGGCGCCAACGACGCGGGCGGAAGCGAGCACTACGCCGGCCGTGGCCTGTACAACTACCAGCCGCGCTACACGACGGCCACCACCGCGTCCAACAACCGGCTGATCGGCAACTACGTGCACGACGTGATGCAGCAGATGAACGACGGTGGTTGCATCTACACCCTGTCGGCCAACCCCGGCGGGTTGATCAGCGACAACTACTGCCTGCGGACCAACGGCTACTTCGGTCTCTACTTCGACGAGGGCTCCCGCTACTACACCGCCCGCAACAACGTCTTCTCGTCCACCGGCACCTGGGCCACCGCCAACTACTGGTACGCCGAGAACATGGGCAACTTCACCGTCACCAACAACTGGTCGACGAACGGCAGCACGAACGTCACGAACGGCGACCGGGGCAACGTGGTGTCCGGCAACGTGACGGTGACGAACGGAAACTGGCCCTCGGGTGCCCAGGCGGTGATGGCCGGGGCCGGTCCGCAGGGCGGCAGCAGCCAGCAGAATGTGCAGATCGTCGGTACCCAGTCCGGCCGGTGCGTGGACGTCGACGGTGCGAGCACCACCAACGGCGCCCAGGCGAAGCTCTGGGACTGCCACGGCGGGACGAACCAGCGATGGACCTACACCGCCAGCAAGCAACTGATGGTGTACGGCAACAAGTGCCTCGACGCCTCCGGGCAGGGCACCAGCAACGGCACGCTGGCGATCATCTGGGACTGCAACGGCCAGGTGAACCAGCAGTGGAACGTCAACGCCAACGGCACCATCACCGGCGCCCAGTCGGGGCTGTGCCTCGACGCCAGCGGGTACGGCACCACCAACGGCACTGTGATCCACCTGTGGGCCTGCCACGGTGGCACCAACCAGCAGTGGAATCTGCGTAACTGACACCACGGTGAGTGGGGCCGGTACGTCGGCCCCACTCACCCCGCGCAGCACGGTCGTCGCCGACGGCCGCTGCGGGATCACGCCGCCTGGCGTCGAAGGTGTTCGGCGAAGGCGGCCTGGCTGCCGAGCATCAGCATGATCGCGTTGCGGTAGGCGACCGACCCCCACAGGTGCAGTTCCTGGTCGTCGATGTCACCGAAGATCTGCGCGAGGGCCTTGCGTTGACGGCGGTCGAGGACCTTCTGCGGTCGGGCGAGCAGGTCGCCCTCGCGGCGCAGCGCGTCGAGGTAGGTGGCGACGGCCGTGGTGTACGCGGGGCCGCCGAGTTCCTCCAGCATGCCGAACTCGAAGAGGTGCAGCGCCGCCTCCGACTCCCAGTCCCGAGGCTGCCCGACCTGTCGGATCAGCATCGTGTGCCGTGCCTCGAACAGCAGCAGGACCCCGCGGCCGAGCCGGCTCAGCGGCCGGCCGCCGGACGGCAGCCGCAGCGTGCGAACCGGTTGCCCGGTGGCCACGTCCACCGCACCGGCGAAGCTGGGCATCCGCTCGCCGCCCGGCACCGGGTCGGGCACCAGGCACACCCGGTCGGCGTACGTCAGGGACGTCTGGCCGGACAGCGCGCGCACCGTCGCCGCGTACCGGTCGGCGAAGGGACGGTCGTCGGCCGGCGCGTCGGGGGCGAGGGCGTAGACCACCCCCGGCACTCCGGCCGCGGGAACGCCGAGCACCGCGGAACTTCGCAGGAAACCCCAGGTCGTCTCGGCGTACCGGCTGCGGCGGGCCACCTCGGCGGCGGTGTCGCGCCAGTCGCAGGCGAGGCGCAGCCGCTCCCGGACGTCGGTGGCACCGGTCATCTCGCGCAGCGCCAGGGGCAGCGGGGCCCCGGGGTCGACGTCGAGTGGGTCGGTGACCAGGGACGGACCGATCGCCGCATGTTCGGCACAGTCCGCGTCGGTGTGCGGGTTGCCGGGCGCACCGTGACAGTCCCCCAGCCAGGTGACCTCACGACTCACGGACTGCCGGGCGAACGCCGGCGCCGGCAGCATGCCGGTGTGCAGGACCGTCTCGTACTGCACCCGGGACCTGGCCGTCCGTAGCATGTCGAGCGGCAGGACCGGGGCAAGTTCCACGACCGCCTCGATGATCACGCAGTGCGGGCAGGCCGGCCCGTCCGGGTCGAGCACGCGGAACTCCCGCAGATGGTCGACACCGGGCTGCTCCCACTGCACGCCGATGCCGCCGCCCTCGCGCAGCATCACGTACAGGTGGGTGGTCGCGTCCCGTTCCCGGGTGACGGCCACCATCTCGTCGAGGAACCGTCGCCGGCTGATCTGCTCCACCCGGTCACTGTATCGAGCGATGTCGCGATCTCGGCCGCCCTCGCCACGGCAAAACCGGTGTCGGCATGCGGACGCGAATGGCTATCCTCCGCCTCGACATCCGTCGACGGACAGGAGTTGAGATGCGCCTCGACCTGGTCACGGCCCCCGCTCCGGCGCGAGAGTTCACCGTGCGCTGACCTTGCGGCCCACCGTCGGTCCCCCGACGGTGACGGTGCTCCTCGCTGCGGAGCGGTCCCCTGACGGCCGTTTCCCTTTTCAGCTCGAGGAGCGATTTTGCGTGCCCTGCTATCCGCGCGTCCTGGTGCGGACTTTGCCAAACTCTGGACCGCCTCGGCGGTGTCCAACATCGGTGACGGCATCACCATGGCGGCCGGCCCGCTGCTGGTCGCCTCGATCACCGACAACCCGGCGCTGATCGCCGGTGCCGTCTTCGTACAACAGCTGCCCTGGTTGTTGTTCGCCCTGCTCAGCGGCGCCTACGTGGATCGGCTCGACAGGCGTCGTCTGGTGGTGGCGGTGAACCTGGCGCGTGCCGTCGCGCTCGCCACGCTCACCGTCACCATCGCCACCGGGACCGTCACGGTGGCCGTCTTCTACGCGGTGCTCTTCCTCCTCGGTACGGGGGAGACGCTTGCCGACACCGCGATGGGTGCGCTGCTGCCGTCGGTGGTCGCACCCGACCGGCTGCCGAGCGCGAACGCGCGGCTCTACGCGACCTTCACGATCGGCAACCAGTTCGTCGCCAAACCGTTGGGCGCCTGGCTGTTCGTCATCGCCGCGGCGGCACCGTTCGGCTTCAACGCGCTCACGTTCGCCGCCGCCGCGGCGCTACTGGCCGGAATCCGCCCGGCCGCGGTGCCGGCTCAGGAGGCCACCGCGCACCTGTCGATCGGCCGCTCGATCGCCGAGGGTGTGCGGTGGCTGTGGCGGCACCGGCTGCTGCGGACCCTGGCCCTGAGCATGGGCGTGGGCAACGTCGCCTTCTGCGCCGCGTTCGCGGTGTTCGTGCTCTACTGCCGGCAGCGGCTGGGCGTCTCCGACGTCGGCTTCGGTTTCCTGCTCACCGCGTTCGCGGTCGGTGGGCTGGCTGGCACGGCGGTGGCGACCCGACTCGTCCGGACTCTCGGCCGAACAGTGGTGCTGCGGGCCGGGCTGCTCATCGAGATGGTCACGCATCTGATCCTGGCGACCACGACCGCCGTCTGGGTCGTGGTGGTCGTCCTGGTCGTCTTCAGCGCGCACGGCATGGTCTGGGGAGTCACCGTCGCGTCACTGCGTCAACGCCTGGTGCCGTCCCGACTGCTCGGTCGGGTCGGCAGCGCGTACGCGGTACTCGACCTGGGCGGCGCGGCGGTCGGCTCCCTCCTCGGTGGCCTGATCGCCAGCACCTGGGGCGTCACGACACCGTTCTGGATCGCCGGGATCACGATGGCGCTCGTCGTCCTCGCCGCCTGGCGACCGCTGGCGCAGAGTCCAGACCGACCGAAGGCTCTCGAAGAGGGCTGATTACCGTAACATCGGGCTGTTCTTCCCTGGGCGGGTGCGGAGGAGACCGCATGGACGATGTGACCCTCCGAGCCCTTCGGCTACTGGAGGAGGCGCAGGCCGGTGGCGCGGCCCAGGTGCTGGCGGAGGCGGTCGCGGCGCTGCGGGAACCGACCGGGGAACTGCGCGACGGACCGGCGGCGATGCATTTCGCGCGCGTCGTGGCGTTGACCAGGCTCGGTGACCTGCGTGCCGCGATCGCCGCCGCCGATCTGATGCTTGTCGCCGCGGAGCGGGAGAGCAGCGCCGGGTGGCGCTCCTGCGCACTGTCGCTGCGCGCCGACCGGCGGCTGCGCCTCGGCGACCAGGACATCGCCGAGTACGACATCGAGGCCGTCCTGCGGGATCTCGTCCGCGCGGAGACGGCCCTGCTGGCCGGCGAACCCGACCCGGTGATCGAGGGCAACGCCCGCACCGGGCTGGCGATCGGTTACGCCAAGCTGCGTCTCTACGAACTGGCCGCACCACAGTTCCAGGCGGCGTACGAGACGACCTGCCGACCCGGGTACCCGGACAACGGCAACCGGGCCATGTGGCTGTGCAACCTGGCGGAACTCAACCTCATGTGGGCTCTGGAGCTGTACCAGGTGGGCCAGGTCGCCGAGGCGGAGAAGCACACCACGGTGGCCGAGGAGCACGCGGCGCGGGCGGTGACGGAGGCTTCCGGCCCCAAGGCGGAGGTGTGGCGGCTCGCCGCGTCGCTGTTCGCGGCGTGCGCCCGCGCCGACCGGCAGGACCCGGCCGCCGCAGCCGAGGACATCCCCCGGTTCCTCGCGTTGTTGCAGGCGCACGGCGTCGAACAACGGCATCAGGAGCAGTTGCTGTGCCGGCCGTTCCACGCCGTCGCGCTCAGCCGGTCCGGGCGACCGGGCGAGGCGCTGCGGGTCATCGAGGAGGCGGTGACCGGCCTGTCTCCCGACAACGACTGGCTGATCACCGCGGCGCTGCACCGTACGCACGCGGTGCTGCTCGCGAAGAACGGGGCACGCGACGCGGTGCCTGGCCTGACCTACGGAGACGCGCTCGCCGAGCTGCTGTGGCGCCAGCGGCACCGCTGGCTGCACGCGGCGGTGACGATGCAGTCGTACGACGTGCTGCGGTGGCAGCACGAGCGGGCCGAGCGGGCCGCGCGGATCGACCCGCTCACCGGGGTGGCCAACCGGCGTGGCCTGGACAACTTCCTGGAGAACCTGGCGACACCCACGGCGGCGGCGACCGACCCGGTGGCGGTGCTGATCGTGGACGTGGACCGGTTCAAGGACATCAACGACTCGTTGGGACACGCCACCGGCGACGACGTGCTGCGGGCCGTGGCGCAGGTGGCCGCGGCCAGCGTCCGTAGGGACGATTTCGTCGCCCGGCTGGGCGGTGACGAGTTCGTCGCGATCCTGCCGGGGGCGGATCTCGGCGCCGCTGAGCAGGTCGCCCAGCGGACGGTCGACGCGGTGGCCGGGATGCCGACGTGGCAGGTGACGGTGAGCGTCGGGGTGGCCAGCGGTTCCGCGTACACCCTCGGGGAGACCCTCGCGAACGCGGACCGTGCGATGTACGCGGCGAAGCGGGCCGGCGGAAACCGGGTGAGCAGCCGCCACCCCGGTACCTGAGCTGGAGCGACACGTGGACATCGAGCCGGTCGACGTCGCGCCAGTCAGGGGATTCAGGCGCGCGATGCTTCGGCAACGTTGGGAGGATCTGATCTTCCTGCACTGGCCGGTCGAGCCGGAGCGGGTCGCACCGTTGCTGCCCGCCGGCACCCGCCCCGACACGCTCGACGGAGTGACCTACGTCGGTCTGATCGGCTTCCGGATGGTCGGTCTGGGGCTCGGATTCGGGCCGGGCGTGCCGTACTTCGGCAGCTTCTGGGAGACAAACGTCCGGTTGTACTCGGTGGACGGTTCAGGCCGACGGGCGGTGGTCTTCCGTTCGCTCGACGCTTCCCGACTGGTGCCGGTGCTTGTCGCCCGGGCGACCCTGCGGCTGCCGTACCTGTGGTCGGCGATGGGGCTGGAACGCGACGGCGACCGACTCAGCTACCGCTGCCGGCGCCGCTGGCCCGGCCCGACCGGCGCGACGAGCCGGATCGAGGCCCGGATCGGCGAGCCGATCGCCGAGCCGACGCCGCTGGACCATTTCGTCACCGCCCGCTGGGGCCTGCACACCCGGGCGTACGGACGTACCCGGCATCTGCCGAACTGGCACCCTCGCTGGCCACTGCACCACGCGGAACTGCTCGCCCTGGACGACGAGCTGGTGACCGCGGCCGGGCTGCCGCCGCCGCAGGGACCGCCGACAAGCGTGCTCTACTCACCCGGGGTGCCGGTCGCGTTCGGCCCACCGGTTAGCTGTCCTCAATGGACGGAAGATGGTCGTCGAATCCGGTCCTGACGTGCAGCTGCAAGCGTCGGGGTGCAACATGCGGATGTTTCGATCCCGTTAAGTTGTCGCGGGTTCATTGACCGGCCGCTCAGTTCCGCACCATTCTGTTGCGGCGCCGATGCGTGGGGCTTCGGCGACAGTCGGTGAATGAGGTCTCGTGTCGAAGGTCTACGACGTCGTGGTCGTCGGCGGTGGCACCGCGGGTTCGGTGGTGGCATCCCGGTTGAGTGTCGACCCCGGACTGAGTGTCGGCCTCATCGAAGGCGGCCCGAGCGATGTGGGCGACGACCGGGTGCTCCAGCTGCGCAACTGGCTCAACCTGCTGGAGTCGGAATTCGACTACGACTACCCCACGGTGGAGCAGCCACGGGGCAACTCGCACATTCGCCACTCCCGCGCCCGGGTGCTGGGCGGCTGCTCCTCGCACAACACGATGATCAGTCTTTTTCCGCCCCCGGCGGATCTGGCCGACTGGGTCGCGGCGGGGGCGGTCGGCTGGTCCCACGAGGAACTTGCGCCGTACCGGTCCCGACTGATGGTCAACATCGAGCCGGGTGCCGCACCGCCCCGTAACGCGTTGGCCGAGGATTTCGTCGCCGCTTGTGCAACCGCGCTGGGCGTACCGGTGGTCGACGACTTCAACGCCGGACCGTTCGCCGAGGGCGCAGGCTTCCTGCCGATCGGCTATCACCCGGCGACGGGTGTCCGCTCGTCGGCATCGGTCGCCTACCTGCATCCGCATCTCGACCGGCCGAACCTGAACGTACACACCGAGACCTGGGCCTACCGGATCGACGTGGACGACGACGGCACGATCACCGGGGTGCGGGTGCGGATGCCAGACGGCTCCCACGAGGTGATCCGCGCCCGGCATGAGTACGTGCTCTGCGCGGGTGCCATCGACACCCCGCGGCTGCTGCTGCTCTCCGGGATCGGTCCGGCCGAACAACTCGCGTCCCTCGGCATCAAGGTCCGCATCGACCTGCCGGGTGTCGGTGAGAATCTTCTCGACCACCCGGAGTCGCTGATTCTGTGGGAGGCGAGCCGACCGGTGCCGGCCGAGTCGGCGATGGACTCCGACGCGGGTCTCTTCGTCCGCTGGGATCCGACCGCCGACCGCCCCGACCTGATGTTCCACCTCTACCAGATCCCCTTCACCGTCAACACCGCCCGGCTCGGTTACGACGTGCCGGAGCACGGCTTCGGGATGACCCCCAACGTGCCCCGACCGCGCAGCGTCGGGCGGATGTGGCTGGTCGACGACGACCCCGCGACCAAGCCCGCCCTCGACTTCCGCTACTTCACCGACCCGGAGGGACACGACGAGGCGACAATCGTCGCGGGCCTGCGGACCGCCCGCGAGGTGGCGGCGGCCGAGCCGTTCCGGAGCTGGATTCGTCGCGAGATCGCGCCCGGACCGGAGCTGACCACCGACGAGGCCCTGTCCGCCTACGGTCGGGCCGCCCACCACACGGTGTACCACCCGGCCGGGACATGTCGGATGGGCCCGGCCGACGATCCGCTGGCCGTGGTCGATCCCATGTTGCGGCTGCGGGGTACCACGAACGTCCGGATCGCCGACGCCTCGGTGTTTCCGACCATGCCCAGCGTCAACCCGATGGTCACGGTGCTCCTGATCGGCGAACGCGCCGCGGAGTTCACCGCAGCGGCACGATCGTCCAACTGAGCGCACCAGACGACGCGCAGCCCGATCCACCAGGCTCGGGCCACGCCCGCCGGTACCGACAGTCACGCAGCACGGAGTGAGCCCTCAGCACGACCGTCACCTACCCGTTAGGACCGGCACCGATGGAGACCGTCAGCGCGTCCGACCCGAAGCCCGCCGAGCCGCAAACGGGTCCACCCGCCGCCATCTCGGTACAGCGTCTCTGGAAGATCTACGGGCCGCGGTCCGGCCGGATCGTCGGTAGTCCGGACGCGGGACTGCCCCGGGAGGAGCTTCAGCGGCGGACCGGTTGCCTGGTCGCCGTGCGTGACGTGAGCTTCGAGGTCCATCCCGGTGAGATCTTCGTGGTGATGGGTCTTTCAGGGAGCGGCAAGTCCACCCTGGTGCGCTGTCTGACCCGGCTGATCGAACCCACAAGCGGTGAGGTACGCATCGACGGGGAGGACGTGCTGGAGATGTCCTCCCGGCGCCTGCGCGAGCTACGTCGACACCGGGTGGCGATGGTCTTCCAGCACTTCGGGCTCCTGCCGCACCGCCGCGTGTTGGACAACGTGGCGTACGGCCTGGAGGTTCAGGGGACTGCCCGGGCGCAGCGGCACGAGCGGGCGCGACACATGCTTGCGCTTGTCGGTCTCGACGGCTGCGAGGAGTACTACCCGCACGAGCTCTCCGGGGGGATGCAGCAGCGGGTCGGCCTCGCCCGGGCACTGGCCGTCGACCCCGGGGTACTTCTCTTCGACGAGCCCTTCAGCGCGCTCGACCCGCTGATCCGTCGCGAGATGCAGGCCGAGCTGTGCCGGTTGCAGGTGGAACTCGGCACCACCGCGATCTTCATCACGCACGACGTGGCAGAGGCATTCAAGCTCGGCGACCGGATCGCCGTGCTCCGCGACGGTGAACTGGTGCAGGTCGGCCGCCCCGAGGAACTGGTCGGCTCGCCGGCCGACGACTATGTGGCCGATTTCGTACGCGAGGTGCCGCGCGCCGATGTGCTCACCGTCCGGTGGATCGCCCGACCGACCCGAGCTGGCGAGACACCGGGCGGTCCGGAATTGTCGGCCGACACCCCGATCCGCCAGGTGGTGGAGCCGGTGCTGCGGTCCGCCGCCGCGCTGCCGGTGCGCGACGGTGACCGGCTGGTCGGCGTGGTCGATCGCGACCAGTTGATGCCGCTGCTCACCGGTGCGGTTTTCGCGCGTCCGGACAGCGGCGCCGAGGCCGTCAGCGGCGGCACCGACCCGTTGTCCTCCCTGGAGCCGGCACGGTGACCACGGGGGAGTTGACTCCGGCGCGATGGAGCGTTCGCCGGCCGGACCGCAGGGCGGTCGCCGCGGTGGTGGCCGCCGCACTGGCCGTCGGCTATCTGCTCTTTCGCGGTCAGCAGGTGCTGCCGCACGACAGCGACGCGGCGGTGTTCCGGTCGCTGAACGCGGCCCGGGACTGGGTCGACGCCAACCGCAACAGCGAGCCCGTATTCACCTTTGTCGTCAACTACCTGCGCTACGGGGTGGCGCTGCTCGTCACGGCGATCCAGGATCTGCTGGGGTGGCTCGGCGTGGCCGGCGTGATCACCCTCGCCGTGGTGACCGGCGCCGTGCTGGCCGGCTGGCGGATCGCCGTGCTCGCCGGGGCCGGCTTCGTCTCGTTCGGGCTGCTCGGGCTGTGGCAGGAGAGTCTGGACACGCTCGCGTTGACCCTCGCCGCGGTGCTCCTGGCCGTCGCCGTCGGCGTGCCGCTGGGCATCCTGGCGGCACAGGTGCGCGTGGTGCGCGCCGTGCTCCGCCCGGTGCTGGACGTCATGCAGATCATGCCGACCTTCGCCTACCTGGCGCCGATGACGCTGCTCTTCCTGATCGGTGCCCCCTCGGCGACGCTTGCCACGCTCATCTACGCGATCCCGCCGGCCATCCGGATCACCGCCCTGGGCATCTCGCAGGTCGATCCGAACGCCGTGCAGGCCGCGACCTCACTTGGCTCCACCCGCTGGCAGTTGCTGCGTAAGGTGCGCCTTCCGATGGCCCGTCCGACAATCATCCTGGCGGTCAACCAGACGCTGATGATGGCGCTGTCCATGGTCGTGATCACCGCGCTGATCGACGCTCCCGGGTTGGGCCAGCCGATCATGCGCTCGCTGGAACGGGTGAACGTCGGCGCGGCCTTTGACGCCGGCCTGGCAATCGTGATCATGGCGGTGGTGCTGGACCGCCTCACCACCCGGGCCGCCCAGCGGGCCGGCGCCCGGTCGACCAGCCGGACCCCGGCAGTCGGCTGGCGGCGGTGGCGCCGTCCCGTCCTGCTCGCCGCGGGGGTGTCCCCGGTCGTGGCAGCGCTGGCGGTGCCGGGCGACGGCGGGTTCCCCGACGCCTTCCGGTTCTCCTTCGCCCCGGTGGTCAACACCGTCGTCGCCTGGATCGAGCTGGAACTGTTTCCGCTGACCGACGGCATCAAGAACGCGGTCACCATCGGGTTGGTCAATCCACTGCAGACGGTGCTGACCTCCGCACCGTGGTGGCTGCTGCTCGTCGCCGTGGTACTGCTGGGCGGCCTGGTAAGTGGCGCCCGGGCGGCCGTCGTGGCCGGGACGGCGCTGGCCGCGGTGGCCGGGCTGGGGCTCTGGCAGCACGCGATGGAGACCCTCGCCACCGTTCTGGTCGCCACCGCGCTGACGGTGGTGATCGGGTTGTGGATCGGTGTGACCGCGGCGCGGCGTCGCAGGTTCGCCGCGGTCGCCCGTCCGGTGCTCGACGCGGCACAAACGCTCCCGTCCTTCGTCTACCTGCTCCCCGCGGTGGCGCTCTTCGGTGCATCCCGGTTCACCGCCGTGGTCGCGGCGGTGATCTATGCGGTGCCGCCTGTCGCCCGGCTCGTCGAGGGTGGGGTGCGGGCCGTACCGGCACCGGTGGTGGAGGCGGCGACGGCGGCCGGCGCGAGCGCCCGCCAGCTGCTCTGGCAGGTGCAGCTGCCAATCGCTCGGCGGGACCTGCTGCTCGCGGCGAACCAGGGGATCGTGATGGTCCTCGCCATGGTGGTCGTCGGCGGGCTGGTCGGCGCCGGCGCCCTCGGTTACGACGTGGTGGCTGGGTTCTCCCAGCGCAGTGACTTCGGCCAGGGACTGGCCGCCGGGGCGTGCATCGTGCTGCTCGGGGTGGTGCTCGACCGGCTCACCCAGGGCGCCGGGCGAGGTCCGGCGGAGCGCGGACTGCGCCCGCGGAGCGGCTGACCGGAACCAGGAATGCGACCGAACGAACGGCGCCATCGGTGCGGTGGTGCAACCTCGATGAAGGGAACGCTCGTGAAGAAGAAACTGACGCTACGGCTGGCCGCGGCCGTCGCGCTGAGCCTCGCGGTAAGCGGCTGCCAGGGGGTCAGCTCGGACGCCGGGAGCGGCTCGGACAACGCCGCCAAGGGAGTTGTCAAGCTCGCGGTCAACCCGTGGGTCGGCAACGAGGCGAACGCCGCAGTGATCGGGTACCTGCTGGAGAAGGAACTCGGCTACGAGGTCGAGGAGAAGAACCTGAAGGAGGAGATCTCCTGGCAGGGCTTTGAGACCGGCGAGGTCGACGTGATCGTCGAGAACTGGGGCCACGAGGACCTCAAGCAGCAGTACATCGAGGACAAGAAGGTCGCCGTCGACCTCGGGCCGACCGGGAACAAGGGCGTCATCGGCTGGTACGTGCCGGCCTGGATGGCCGAGAAGCACCCGGACATCACCGACTACCGCAACCTCAACAAGTACGCCGACCTCTTCAAGACCTCCGAGTCCGGCGGCAAGGGCCAGCTGCTCGACGGCGACCCGTCCTTCGTCACCAACGACGAGGCGCTGGTGACCAACCTGAAGCTGAACTACAAGGTTGTCTACGCCGGCAGCGAGGCTTCGTTGATCAAGGCCGCCCAGCAGGCGACTGCCCAACAGAAGCCGTTGCTCTTCTACTTCTACGAGCCGCAGTGGCTCTTCGCGAAGGAGAAGTACGTCCGGGTGAACCTGCCGCCGTACACCGACGGGTGCGACGCGGATCCGAAGAAGGTGAACTGCGACTACCCCGACTACACCCTTGACAAGATCGCGAGTGCGAAGTTCGCCGAGACCGGCGGCGCGGCCTTCGAGTTCGTCAAGAATTTCCAGTGGACCAACGACGACCAGAACGAGGTCGCCAGCTACATCGCGCTCGACGGGATGTCGGCGCGCGACGCCGCCGAGAAATGGGTGGCCGCGCACGAGTCGACCTGGCGGGCCTGGCTACCCGCCGGTACCTGACGTCGCGACGGCAGCACGACCGGGCCTGCGACGCAGGCCCGGCGTGACGCCGTGGGCTCGACTCCGGCAGTGCGCGGCGTACCGCTCGCGGCCGTCGGAAAGCCGACTGTCGAATGTGGCCGAGTGTCGGAATGCTGCTTGCAAATTGCTGGAGAATTAGGGCCTGACTTTGCGAGCGGGACCGGATACTGTCACCCCGTTGTCGGGCCACGCGGGGATTGCCCGGACTGGTAGGCCCTCTGACCGACCTCTCGCACCCGCACCGCTCCAACCCCTTTGGACCGCCTGGTCCCATCTGATCTCCGCAGCACGGAGGCTTCGCGTTGAATGTGGTAGGACATCGGCGTAACCGCCGCCACGTCGACACCGTCACCGGGCTGGCCGGGCCGCAGCCCGCTCCGGCCGCCCCCACCGAGGACCGGGCCGTGCCCGCCGCTCTGGACCGGTCTCGACGAGGCTCCGGCCGGCGGTCGGCCCGGCCGGACAGCCGGCCGGGCGGGAGCATCCGCCGGCGGCTGGTCACCATCCTCGCGCTGCCCGGCCTCGCCGTTCTGCTCCTGCTCGGGTACGTGACGGTGGTCGAGGTCGCGGACTACCGATCGTCGACCGCGACGACCGAAGCGGTCGAGACCGCCCTCGCCGTGCAGGAACTGGTGCTCGAACTCCAGACCGAGCGTGGGCTCACCGCCGGGCTGCTCGGTGGGAACGTCGGTTTCCGGGCGGAGATTCCGCCGGCCCGGGAGCGGGTCGACGCCCGCCGGGCCGCGGTCGAGCAACGCGTCGGTGGCGACGGCGAGGTGGCGGAGCGGGTCCGCCGGGCCCTCGGTGGGCTCGACGGGCTCTCCGCGATCCGCCAGGCCGCCGACAGTCGCAGCGCCAACCGGGCCGGCACCTTCGAGTTCTTCACCGACCGGATCGCGACGCTCAACGGCATCGAGTTCGGCCTCGGTCAGGTCACCGACGGGGAGTTGCGCCGCAACGTCGCCGCGCTGGAGGCGCTGGCCCGGGTCACCGAGAGTGCCGCCCAGGAGCGCGCCTTCCTCAACGGTGTGTTCTCCGCCGGTGGCTTCAACGGCGAGGAATTCCTCCAGTTCGCCGCGATGCGGGCCGCCAAGCAGATCGCCTACGACGACTTCACCCGGCACGCCACCGATCGGCAACGCGAGGCTGGCGAATACGTCATGGACACCGGTGCCGCCCGCGAGGCGGCGTACTTCGAGCAGGTGGCGCTCGCGTCGGCCGACGGTCGGCGTCTGCAGGTCAACCCGCAGTCCTGGTGGTCGGCGCTGACCACGGTCCTCGACGACCTGCTGCAGATGCAGCGCTACGTGGGTTCGGAGATCCAGGCGCGGGCCGAGCAACGCCAGATCGAGGCGACCCAGCGCGTCGGTGCCCTCGCCGGCATCGTGTTGCTCTGCCTCGTCGGCGCGTTCCTGCTGCTGCTCGTCGCCTCCCGGTCGATCACCCGGCCGCTGGCCGGGCTCGCCGCCGAGGCGGACAACCTGGCCACCGAACGGTTGCCGGTGGCGGTCAGCCGGGCGCAGGCGCTCACCGGCGAGGACCTGCCCCGACCTCCCGAGCCGTTCCGGCCACCGGCCCGCGCCTCCGCCGAGATCCGTTCGGTGGCCACCGCCCTGGACCGGGTGCAGTCGGTGGCGTACCAGCTGGCGACCGAGCAGGCGATGCTGCGGCGCAACACGAGCGAGGCGCTGGCCAACCTGGGCCGGCGGAACCAGAACCTGCTCCGCCGGCAGCTCGGCTTCATCACCGAGCTGGAACGGCAGGAGTCTGACCCGACCGGGCTGGCCAACCTCTTCGAGCTGGACCACCTGGCCACTCGCATGCGACGCAACGCGGAGAGCCTGCTGGTTCTCGTCGGTGCCTCGGCACCCCGGCAGTGGTCGGCCGCGCTGCCGATCGCCGATGTCATCCGGGCGGCCATCTCGGAGGTCGAGGAGTACCGGCGGGTGACCCTGCGCCGGGTCGACGACGCGTACCTGACCGGCACCGTGGTCAGTGGCCTGGCCCATCTGCTCGCCGAGCTGATCGAGAACGGGCTCACCTTCTCGCCACCGGACTGCGACGTCGAGATCCAGGGTCGTCGTATCGGCGACGGCTACCTGATCGCCATCACCGACCAGGGCGTCGGCATGGAGGTCGGCGAGCTGGCGGTGGCGAACTCCCGGCTGCGTGGCGAGGACGACTTCCTGTTGGCGCCCACTCGCTATCTCGGCCACTACGTGGTCGGCCAACTGGCCCGCCAGTTGGGTGCGGACGTCCAGCTCGCCCCCTCGCCCGTCACCGGAGTCACAGCTCGGGTGGTCCTGCCGGCGGAGATGCTCGCCGTGCCCCCGGAGCTGCCGTCGCAGGTGATGTCCGGCATCTCCGCCCGGCCGGCGGAGGCGGCGGCGCCGGTGGCCGGCACCGTCGCATCCGTCCCGGCGGGTGAGCAGGTCGTGCCGGTGTCACCGGTCGGCTCTCAGCTGCCCGCCGGGCCGGCGGCCCCGGCTCCGGCCCTCGGCCGGCCTTCGGTGGAGTACGTCAGCGCAGCCGGCCCAACCGCCGATGCGGCGCCGCCGCCACCGGCCTTCCGCCGTCTCGGCTCCGGGGCGTACCCGCTTGTCGATTCGTCGCCCCGGGCGGCGGCGGCCCGGGCGGAGGCGGTCGGCGTGGGCGTGGCCGTCGACGAACCCGAGCGCACCGCCAACGGCCTGCGGAAGCGCCCGCCGCGGCAGCGTCGAACCGAGGCGGCCGGCACGGCCGGCACGACGCGAGCCGCGAAGCCGTCCCCGTCGGTGTCCGACTCGACAGGTGAGCGAGGCCAGGTCGTCAACGATTCGCCGGCCGAGGTGCGGGCCAGGTTGACCGCACTACGCGCCGGAGTGTCGCGAGCCGAGTCCGCGACGGCGGAACCGGCCGCTGCCGTGACCGATGGTGTCAGCACTGAGCCCTGGAGGTCCGATGACCGTTGATACTCACACCGACCGGCACCAGTTCAACTGGCTGCTGGCCAACTTCGTCCGGCAGACCGACGGGGTCCGTGACGCGGTCGCGGTCTCCTCGGACGGGCTACTGGTCGCCGCGTCGGACGGGCTGGACCGAACCGAGGCCGACCATATGGCGGCGATCGTCTCCAGCATGGTCAGCCTGGCCCGCAGCGCCTCCCGCCGCTACGAGTTCGACGGGCTCAAGCTGATCATGATCGAGATGCGGCGGGGTTTCCTGCTCGTCTCGGCGATCAGCGGCGGTAGCTGCCTGGGCGTGCTCGCCGAGGGCGGCAGTGACCTGGGTCTGGTCGGCTACGAGATCTCGCTGCTGGCCGAGCGCTTCGGTCCGCTGCTGACCCCGGCGTTGATCTCCGAGTCGCGTCGGCATCTGGCGCGATGAGCGAGGTCGGGCCGCGGGTGCCGGATCCGAGGATGATCCCGTCCTGGCAGGTCGAGCCGCGACGTGAGCAGCAGCCGACCCTGCCCGCGCCGTCCAGCTCCGGCGGCTACGACGACGACCTGGTGGTCCGGCCGTTCCTGCTCACCGGCGGTCGGACCCAGCCGATCCAGGACGGGCTGCGGGTGGAGAGCCTGCTCTCCGCGCAACCGGCCGCCCTCTCCGCGCCGCTCCGCTTCGAGGCTCGGCGGATCGTGGAGATCTGTCAGCGACCAGCCTCGGTGGCCGAACTGGCCGTCGGGCTGGGGGTGCCGCTCGGGGTGGTGCGGGTCCTCGCTGCCGACCTCCTGGTCGACGGCTACCTCCGACGCGTCGAGCAGGGCGAGCTTTCCATTGAGATGATCGAGAGGATCAGGGACCGTGTTCGGGCGCTCTAGCCAGCAGCCGCTGGCGCCGATGGCCGTGAAGATCGTGATAAGCGGCGGGTTCGGTGTGGGTAAGACGACCTTCGTCGGTGCCATCTCGGAAATCGAGCCGCTGGTCACCGAGGCGGACATGACCGAGGCGTCGCTGGGCGTCGACGACGTACGCGGTGTCTGGGAGAAGACCACCACCACCGTGGCGCTGGACTTCGGGCGGATCAGCCTGGAGGAGACGCTGCTGCTCTACCTCTTCGGTACGCCGGGCCAGGACCGTTTCGCCTTTCTCTGGGACGACCTGGTTGACGGCGCGCTCGGCGCGGTGGTGCTTGTCGACACCCGCCGCATCGAGGACTCCTTCGCTGCCCTGGACTACTTCGAGGACCATCAGATCCCCTTCCTCCTCGCGATCAACAATTTCGACCACGCGCAGCGCTTCGACCACGAGGAGATACGCGAGGCGCTCGGTCTGGCGGCCACCGTGCCGGTCGTGGACTGCGACGCCCGGAGCCGCGAGTCGGTGAAGCAGGTGCTCGTGGCCCTCACCGAAGAGGTGCTGACGCAGCGACTCGGCCGCAGTGACCGCACCGTCGGGGTGTGACCGTCCGCGGCGGATGCGAGCCGCGATCGGATCGCCGCCGCGTGGACGGAGTGGGGTTAAACCTGTTGAGCGGAGAAGGAGAGGTAGGGACATGCGGAGCAGATCCGGCTGGATCAGGGCGTTGGCATTGGCGGCCACGGGTGTGCTGGTGCTCGCCGGCTGCGCCGCCGAGGTCCGGTCGAGCGTCGCGCCGCCCGGCGCAGCCCAGGTGCCGTGCGGTGACCTGCGCATCGCGGTCAACCCCTGGGTGGGATACGAGGCGAACGTGGCCGTGGTCAGCTACCTCGCCAAGAACCAGCTCGGCTGCACCGTCGAGGAGCGGGACATGACCGAGGAGGACGCCTGGACGGCGCTGGCCGCCGGTGAGATCGATGTGATTCTGGAGAACTGGGGCCACGACGACCTCAAGAAGCGCTACATCGACGACGAGAAGGTCGCCGTCGAGCACGGCATCACCGGCAACCGGGGCATCATCGGCTGGTACATCCCTCCGTGGATGGTCGACGCGTACCCGGGCATCACCGACTGGCGCAAGCTGAACGACTACGCCCACCTTTTCCGGACGCCGCAGTCCGATGGCAAGGGCCAGTTCCTCGCCGGCGATCCGTCCTATGTCACAAACGACGAGGCCCTGGTACGGAACCTGAAGCTCGACTTCAAGGTCGTCTTCGCGGGCAGTGAGGACGCCCTGATCGACCAGTTCCGCCGGGCGGAGGAGGAGCGCACACCGCTTATCGGCTACTTCTACGCGCCGCAGTGGTTCCTCTCCGAGGTGGAGCTGGTGCACATCAAGTTGCCGCCGTACACGCCGGGTTGCGACGCCGACCCGAAGAAAGTTGCCTGTGACTATCAGCCCTACGACCTGGACAAGGTGTTGAACCGGTCATTCGCCAACTCGGGCAGCACTGCGGTCACCCTGTTGCGCAACTTCCAGTGGACCAACGCCGACCAGAACACCGTTGCCAGCTACCTCACCAGCGGAATGTCGCGAGACGCGGCGGCGAAGCGCTGGTTGGACGCCAACCCCGAGGCCTGGGCGGACTGGCTGCCGGAACAGTGACAGCCGCGGGCCACCCGGTGTGCCGATCCGACCACCGGGTGGCCCGCGTCCCCTTCGCGTCAACGGTGCGTGGGAGTGCCTTCAGAGGTGGTTGAACAGCGGGGGGAAGAGCAGGACCACGATCCAGGCCCAGCCGGCGTACACCGGCAGGTAGCCGGTCTGCCAGCGTTCCAGGGCCGCGAACGGGGTACGGCGACGGACGAATCCCAGCATCAACCATGCCGACCAGGCGAGGTTGGCCAGCAGGATGACGTTCTCGCCGAGCGCTGCGGCCTTGTTCGGGGTGGTGCCGTACTCGGTGATGCGTTCGGTGATCGCCCACAGCACCAGCACGTCGATGATGAGCGCGCTGACCACGAGGGCGAGCTGCAACCTGTCGAACAGGCCGGGCGGGGCCAGCGGGTCGCGGGCCGAGATCGAGTAGAGCAGCAGTCCCAGCACGACGACAAGCAGCAGGTCGAACAGGATCAGGGCCTCCCGTTCGACGTTGATGCCGGTGGTGGTCCAGACCAGGGCGACCAGGAAGGCCAGCAACGCGGCGGTGAACAGCGGCGTGAACAGTCGGGTGAGCACCGGAGCGATGTTCTCGACGACGCTCTGTTTGGCCTCGACGAGCCAGCCGGCCACGACCACCGCGGCCACCACGCCGCAGGGCAGCAACCAGTGGGAGATGAAACCCTCCGGGTCGATCCCGATGGCCTGGAAGGTCCCGACCGTGAAGGCGGTCAGCACGCCGCCGCCAAGGGCGATGAGGACGAAGTAGACGAAGCATTCGCCGGTGAAGCGGATGAAGTCCATGCGTCGCCGCGAGGAGCGCAGGTCGTCGGAGACGTACGCCAGGCCGACCACGAACCACAGGGCGATGGGTAGATGGATGGTGGTCAGCACCAGCGACTGGGAGTCCTCCGAGAGGGAGTAGACGTTCGCGGCCACCGCGCCGAGCGCGAACAGGGCCACCATCACCCCGATCAGCGCTGTTCCGGCCCGCCGGCGCCAGGCCAGGTACGCGGCCAGCCAGGGCAGCGCGAACAGCGAGAAGTTGGGCGCGTAGAAGGCGCCGTCCTGTTGGAAGCCCAGGCCGAACAACTCCGGCAGCTTGATCGACACCGCCGCGCCGACCGCACAGATGATCATCGCGACCAGGTCGCGCCGGGACCGGGTGTCCGTCTCCGGATCGTCGGTGCCGCCGGTCAGCACCAGTTGCTTCCACAGCCGCTCCGAGTGTTCCCGGGCGAACTCGCGGGACAGCTCGTCCAGGCCGCCGAGCCGTTTGACCGCGACCAGGAACGCCTCGTCGGGCCGTAGGCCGGCGGCGACGAGTTCGTCGACCGAGCCGCGAAGGTGGTCCTCCAGCTCCTCGGTGTCGGACTTCTGCAATTCGGGGCGGCGTCGTACGTAGTGACGCCACTGGGCGAACTGGGCCTCCAACCCGTCCTGGCCGGCTGACGCCGTGGTGCCGTCCGGATCGCCCGGCGCAGTCGTGCCCTCGGGGCCGCCTGGCGCGGTCATGCCAGGCCTCCGAGCGGAATCGCCGTCGAGCGCCGGACGTCGCCGGGATCGACCCAGACCGCCTTGAGGGCGTTGACCACGGTGTCCCACTGGCGTCGCTGTTCGGCCAGTTCCGCGAGGCCACTGTTGGTGATCCGGTAGTACTTGCGTCGCCGCTCCCCGGGTACCGACTGCCAGCTCGACTCCACGTGACCGAGCCGTTCGAGCCGGTGCAGCAGGGGATAGAGCAGCCCCTCGGTCCAGTCCAGTTCGCCGTCGGACAGCTCGTTGATCCGTCTGAGGATCGCGTACCCGTAGCTCTCCCCGTCGGCCAGGATGCCCAGCACCATCGGCGTCGCCGAGGCGGCGACGAGATCCTTGGTGACCTTCATGAGATCCTCCCACCACCAATACCTAGAACTATGAGGCATAGTAGTTCTAGGTATTTGGCGGACGCAAGGAAATGCCCGCCGGCATTGCCGGCGGGCTCTCGGAAGCGCTGTTCAGGACTGTTGGCGGGGGGCGTCCGGGGCGGCGGTGCCGCTCAGCGACCGCCGCCACGCGCGCCGGGCCGGGCCCGGGCGGAGAAGGCTGCCGCACCGGACCGGGCGGCACCGGACCGCGCCGAACTGGCCGGAGCGGACCGACCTGAGTTGGCCGGAGCGGATCGACCCGAGGTGGTCGGAGTGGACCGCGCCGAGGCGGCCTGAGCCGGCTTGCCGCCGCGTCGACCCCGACCCGCGGGTGCGGGCGACGCCTCCCGGCGGGCGGTGGTCGGCCGGGCGGCCGTCGCGACCGCCAGGGTCCGTTCCCCCGGAGCGAGTTCACGCAACAGCGCGTCCCCGGGACGCAGCCGGGTGGTGGTCGCCGCGATGCCGGCCTTGCGGGTCAGTTCCCGCACCTCGGGCGCCTGCGTGTCGGTCATCAGCGTGACGACTGTCCCGGCCGCGCCGGCCCGGGCGGTACGCCCAGAGCGGTGCAGGTACGCCTTGTGCTCCACGGGTGGATCGGCGTGCACGACGAGGGCCACGTCGTCGACGTGGATGCCCCGGGCCGCGATGTCGGTGGCCACAAGCGTCCGCACCGTACCGTCGGAGAACGCCTTGAGGTTCCTGGTCCGCGCACCCTGGGCCAGGTTGCCGTGCAGCTCCACCGCGGCCACGCCGGCCGCGACCAGCCGGCGGGTGAGGGTCTTGGCACCTCGCTTGGTGCGGGTGAACACCACGGTCCGCCCCGGCGCGGCGGTCAGGTCGACAAGCACCGCGAACCGGTCCTCGGCGTGCACGTGCAGCACGTGGTGCGTCATCGCGGCGACCGGCGACTTGGTCGAGTCGACGCTGTGCACCACCGGATCGGTGAGGAAACGCCGGACCAGCACGTCGACGCCGGAATCCAGGGTGGCGGAGAAGAGCAGCCGTTGCCCGCCACGCGGGGTCAGCTCCAGCAGCCGGCGTACGGTCGGCAGGAACCCGAGGTCGGCCATGTGGTCGGCCTCGTCGAGCACGCTGATCTCGACGGCGTCCAGGTGGGCGTGTCCGGCCTGCACGTGGTCGGCCAGCCGGCCCGGGCAGGCCACCAGGATGTCGACCCCGGCGCGCAGTCCGGTGATCTGCGGCCGGGCGGCGACGCCGCCGAACACGGTCATGGTGCGCAGCGACAGCGCCTGGGCCAGCGGTGCCATCACGCTGTCGATCTGGCTGGCCAACTCCCGGGTGGGCGCGAGGATGAGCGCCCGGGGGCGTCCGGGTCGGCGCGGGGTGGCGGTCGCGGCCAGCCGGGTGAGCACGGCCAGGACGAAGGCGTACGTCTTGCCCGAACCGGTGCGGCCCCGACCGAGCACGTCCCGACCGGCAAGTGCGTCGGGCAGCGTGGCGGCCTGGATCGGGAACGGCCGGTCCACCCCGGCCGTGGCCAGCACCCGGGTGAGTGCCTCAGGCACGCCCAGGTCGGCGAAGGTCGGGAGAGCGGGCGGGGTGGTCTGTTGCTGTGGGCGGCGTGCCGCCATGAAGGCTCCGAACGTCGAAGGGGACGTCCCACCCGGCGCTGCGGTGCCGGCCGTGGCCTGGCGCGTCGAAGGCGCGGGGCCTGGGACATCGAATCGGACCCGCGGTCAAGCGGATCGCACTGTCAGCCTACCCGACCGGCGGTGCGGAGGTTGCCTCGGCGAGGTTCAGGAGGGTGCCACGACCCGCCAGCGGCTCTGGCCGCCCATCCACGCCCCGGCCAGGATCTCCGCCGACTTGCGACCGGGACATGGGTAGATCTTCGAGCGGCCGGTGCCGCCGCCGGCCCGGGCCTCGACCTCCCACGATTCGCCGTCGGTGCGGATGTAGACGTCGCGACGCCCGCGCGGGGTGTGGTCGCCGTTCCACCAGTGACGCTCAACTCTCACCTGCTGACCGTATAGCACCAGGTCCGCGAGGGAAACGTTGATGATCTTGGCAGATGTCACCGACACGCAGGGTGTTTGTCGCTTCGACCGGGCGTGGTCGGGTGGCGGCCGTGGATGGTGACCCGGGCCACCCGGAGCCGGCACCGGAGGGTGGAGTTGGTGGGTCTCGACAAAATCCGTTGTCCGGAGGTGGCAGTTCCCACGTCTTCCTTACCCGCCGGTAGCCACGAAGGTTGGTTGAGCGGGACCCCCTGTCCGAGGGAGCGTCCCCTCCTGTCAGGGACGAATCTTCCGGAGGCCTGCTCGGTGTTCAGCCGCATCGCCATCGTCAACCGGGGAGAAGCCGCCATGCGGCTGATCCACGCTGTTCGCGAGCTCAACGCCGAGACCGACGCCCCACCGATCGAGACCGTCGCGCTCTACACCGAGGCGGAGCGCTCGGCCACCTTCGTGCGGGAGGCCGACCACAGCTACTGCCTCGGGCCCGCCTCGGCGCGACCGTACCTGGACCACCGGGTCCTGGAACGGGCACTGCACGAGACCGGCGCCGACGCGGCCTGGGTGGGCTGGGGCTTCGTGGCCGAGGACCCGGCCTTCGCCGAGCTGTGCGAGAAGAACGGCGTCACGTTCATCGGCCCCAGCCCGGAGGCGATGCGCAAGCTCGGCGACAAGATCGGTGCGAAGCTGATCGCCGAGGAGGTCGGTGTCCCGGTGGCACCGTGGAGCCGAGGCGCGGTGGAGAGCCTCGACGCGGCCCGGCGCGCGGCGGCCGAGATCGGCTATCCGCTGATGCTGAAGGCGACCGCGGGCGGGGGCGGTCGGGGCATCCGGGTGGTTCGCAGCGACACCGACCTGGCCGAGGCGTACGAGCGCACCAGCATGGAGGCGCAGCGCGCGTTCGGCAGTGGGGTGGTCTTCCTGGAGCGGCTGGTCACCGGTGCGCGGCACGTCGAGGTGCAGGTGATCGCCGACGGTCAGGGCACCGCCTGGGCGCTGGGCGTACGGGACTGCTCGGTGCAGCGACGCAACCAGAAGGTGATCGAGGAGTCCGCCTCGCCGGTGCTCTACGCGGAGCAGACCCGTGAGCTGAAGGAGGCGGCCGAGCGACTCGCGCTGGCCGTGGACTATCGCGGAGCGGGCACCGTCGAGTTCCTCTACCACCCAGGTGACCGGATGTTCGCCTTCCTTGAGGTCAACACCCGGTTGCAGGTGGAGCATCCGATCACCGAGGCCACCACCGACTTCGACCTGGTGAAGGCCCAGATCCAGGTGGCCGCCGGCGGCCGGCTCGGCGACCGGATCCCGGTCGAGGCGGGGCACGCCGTCGAGGCCCGGCTCAACGCCGAGGACGCCGACCGGGACTTCGCGCCGTCGCCCGGCCGGATCGTACGGCTGGTGCTGCCCAGTGGGCCCGGTGTACGGGTGGACACCGGGGTCAGCGAGGGTGACGTGATTCCCGCCGACTTCGACTCGATGATCGCGAAGATCATCGCGTACGGCCGCAGCCGCGACGAGGCGCTGAGCCGGCTGCGTCGCGCGGTCGCCGAGACCACGGTGATCATCGAGGGTGGCGCGAGCAACAAGAGCTTCCTGCTCGACCTGTTGGCACAGCCCGAGGTGATCGACGCGAGCGCCGACACGGGCTGGATCGACCGGGTCCGCGCCGAGGGCCGGCTGGTCTCCACCCGGCACTCCGGCGTCGCGCTGGCCGCCGCCGCCATCGAGGCGTACGAGGACGAGGCGCACGTCGAGCGGCAGCGGCTGCTCTCCACCGCGCACGGTGGCCGTCCCCAGGTCCAGCACGCCAGCGGCCGGCCGATCGACCTGAAGCTGCGGGGTGCGACCTACCGCGTCTCGGTCGCGCAGACCGGACCGCACCGGTTCCGGGTAGGCGTCGGCGAGGCGTCCACGATGGACGTCGAGCTGGAACGCTTCGACGAGCACAGCGGGCGGATCCTGGTCAACGGCCGGCGATTCCGGCTGGTCACCGACACCCACGGGCCCATCCACCTGGTCGAGGTGGACGGCGTCACGCACCGGGTCAGCCGGGACGAGGGCGGGGTGCTGCGCTCCCTGTCACCCGCGCTTGTCGTCGCGACCCCGCTCGCGGTGGGCGACGAGGTCGAGGCCGGCGCGCCGGTGCTGGTCCTGGAAAGCATGAAGATGGAGACCGTGCTGCGCGCCCCGTTCGCGGCGAAGGTGCGCGAGTGTCTGGTCTCCGTCGGCAGCCAGGTGGAGACCGGCGCGCCGCTGCTGCGCCTGGAACCGATCGGTGACGGGGCCGCCAGCGAGCCCGCCAAGTCCGCGGCCGTGGACCTGGAGCTGCCGCCCGAGCCGACCGGCCGGTCCGCCGGCGATCGCGTCGCACGTGGCATCGCCGACCTGCGCAGTCTGCTGCTCGGGTACGACCTGGACCCCCGCGACGAACGCCGAGCCCTCGCCGCCTACCTGGCCGCCCGGGAGGAACTGCCCCACCGGCCGCTGGAGGAGGAGGTCGAGCTGCTCCAGGTCTTCGCCGACCTGTCCGAGCTCAGCCGCAACCGTCCGGCCGGCGAGGAGACCAGGGCCGACACCCGGGTGCACAGCCCGCGCGAGTACTTCCACACCTACCTCCAGTGCCTGGACGTCGATCGGGCCGCGCTGCCGGAGACGTTCCGTCAGCGCCTCGCCCGGGTGCTCGCCCACTACGGCGTGGACGGCTTCGAACGCACCCCGGAGCTGGAGGAGGCGGTCTTCCGGATCTTCCTCGCGCAGCAGCGGGCGGCGGCCGACGTGAAGGTGATCGTCACCTTCCTGCAACGGTGGCTGACCGAGCCGCCGCCGGCCGAGAGCCTGCGCGAGCTGGTCGGTCAGGCGTTGGAACACCTGATCTTCGCCACCCAGCGTCGTTTCCCGGTGGTCGGTGACCTCGCCCGCAGCGTGGTGTTCCGCTGGGCGGCGCAGCCGATGCTGCGACGCAAGCGGGCCGAGGTGTACGCCGATGTCCGCAGCAACCTGCGCTACCTCGACCGCAACCCCGACGCGGTCGACCGCGCCGAGCGGATCGCGACGATGGTCGCCTCACCCGAGCCGCTGGTGCGGCTGCTCGCCCAGCGCATCGGCCGGCCGGGTGCCGATCACGGCCCGATGCTCGAGGTGCTCAGCCGCCGCTACTACGGCAACCGTGGCGCGAGCGAAGCCCGAGCCGTCGAGGTGGCGGGGCAGTCGTTCTTCACGGCCGGCTACGACCGCGACGACGAACGCTTCCGGCTGGTCGCCGCGGCAACGGATTTCGACGGACTGCCGGCGACCCTGACGAAGGTCGCCGCGCTTGTCGGCGGCGAGGCGGCCGGCCCGACGGCTCCCGGCCGCGATCCAGCGCCGACGGTCGCCGACGTGTACCTGACCTGGGCCGACCAGCCCGACGTGGAGGCGATGGCCGCGACCCTGCGGGAGGTGCTCGACCAGGCCGGCCTGCTGGACGTGCTCCAGCGGGCGACGATCTCGGTGGCCGGGCGTAACGGCACCGAGATGCACCACCACTTCACCTTCCGGTCCGACCTCGGTGAGGACCGGGTGATCCGGGGCCTGCATCCGCTGATCGCCCAGCGTCTGCAACTGCCCCGGCTCCGCAACTTCGACCTGACCCGGCTCCCCTCGGCGGACGAGGAGGTGTACCTCTTCCACTGTGTCGCGCCGGACAATCCGGCCGACGAGCGGCTCGCCGCGATGGCCCAGGTACGCGACCTCACCCCGCTGCGCGACACCGAGGGCCGGATCCTGGCGCTGCCCGCGGTCGAGGGCGCGCTCGACGCCTGCCTCGACGCGATCCGCAAGGTGCAGGCGCAGCGCCCGGCGAAGAAGCGGTTCGACACCAACCGGATCACCCTCTTCGTCTGGCCGCCGAACGACCTCAGCATCGAGGAGCTGAACACCGTCGCCCAGCGGGTGCTGCCGATCACGGCGGACGCCGGGCTGGAGGAGGTGCTCTTCCTCGGCCGCCAGCGGGACGAGGACACCGGCGAGCTGATCGACATCGCGGTGCAGATCTCCTACGACGAGGGCATGCGGATCTCGGTCACCGAGCCGACGGCGGAGCTGATCCAACCGCTCGACGACTACCGGCAGAAGGTGCTGTCGGCTCGGCGACGCGGCACCACCTACCCGTACGAGCTGACCGAGATGCTTGCCGGCCGTGACGGCAGTTTCGTCGAGTACGACCTGGCCGACTCCGGCGAGCTGGTCCCGGTGCAGCGGCCGAAGGGACACAACCGGGCGGGCATCGTGGTCGGGGTGGCGAGCACGCCGACCGAGCGCTACCCGGAAGGTGTCACCCGGGTGGTGCTGCTCGGCGACCCGACCAGGGCGCTGGGCGCGCTGGCCGAGCCGGAGTGCGCCCGGGTGATCGCCGCGCTCGACCTGGCCGAGCGGATGCGCCTACCTGTCGACTGGTTCGCGTTGTCGGCCGGCGCGCGGATCTCGATGAGTTCGGGTACCGAGAACATGGACTGGGTGGCCGCCGCGCTCAAGCGGATCGTCGAGTTCACCCAGGCCGGCGGTGAGATCAACATCGTCGTCGCGGGGATCACCGTGGGTGCCCAGCCGTACTGGAACGCCGAAGCCACGATGCTCATGCACACCAGGGGCATCCTGGTGATGACCCCGGATTCGGCGATGGTGCTGACCGGCAAGCAGTCGCTGGACTTCTCCGGTGGGGTGTCCGCCGAGGACAACTTCGGCATCGGCGGCTACGACCGGGTGATGGGCCCCAACGGTCAGGCCCAGTACTGGGCGCCGGACCTGCGCGGTGCCCACCAGGTTCTGATGACGTACCACGACCACGCGTACGTGGCACCGGGGGAGACCCGACCACGCCGGGCGGTCACCACCGACCCGGTCGAGCGCGACATCTCCGACTACCCGCACGCGGTACCGGACAGTGACTTCACCACCGTCGGTGAGATCTTCTCGCGGGAACGTAACCCGGACCGCAAGAAGGCGTTCGACATCCGTACGCTGATGCGGGCCTTGGCCGACCAGGACCACGCGGTCCTGGAACGCTGGGCGGGCATGGCCGATGCCGAGACGGCTGTCGTGCAGGACGTGCACCTGGGCGGCATCCCGGTGTGCCTGCTCGGCATCGAGTCCCGTTCGGTGCCGCGACGCGGGTTCCCGCCCACCGACGGGCCGGACACCTACACCGCCGGCACGCTCTTCCCGCGCTCGTCCAAGAAGGCCGCCCGAGCGATAAACGCGGCAAGCGGGAACCGTCCGCTTGTGGTGCTGGCGAACCTCTCCGGCTTCGACGGCTCGCCGGAGTCGATGCGACAGTTGCAGCTGGAGTACGGCGCGGAGATCGGCCGGGCGATCGTCAACTTCGACGGACCTATCGTCTTCTGCGTGATCTCGCGGTACCACGGTGGTGCGTTCGTGGTCTTCTCCAAGGCCCTCAACCCGAACATGACGGTCCTCGCCGTGGAAGGTTCGTTCGCCTCCGTCATCGGCGGCGCGCCCGCAGCGGCCGTGGTGTTCGCCGGTGACGTCAACGCCCGTACGGCGAAGGATCCGAGGGTTGCCGAGCTGGAGGCGCGCGTCGCGGCGGCGACCGGCGGGCAGCGGGCGGCACTTGTGACGCAGCTGATGGACGTGCGCGCGTCGGTGCGGGCGGAGAAGCTGGCGGAGGTGGCCGCCGAGTTCGACGGCGTGCACAGCATCCAACGTGCGGTCGAGGTCGGCTCGGTGGACGCCATCGTCCGGCCCGAGGAGTTGCGCCCGCAGCTCATCGCGGCCGTCGAGCGCGGGCTGGAGAAGGCGGCCCGGCCGTCCTGACCGGTCGGGGACGCCGACGGCGGGACACCGTCCCGCCGTCGGCGTGCCACCATGGGGCGTGCCCGAGGACCGGAAGCCGCCCATCGCGTTCGAGACGACCTGCACCGTCGCGGCCCCGCCGGAGGTGGTGTACGCGCACCTGGCCGATCCGCGCAGCTACATCGGACTGTCGCCGCTGATCGTGGCGGTCGACGACGTGCGGCACGGTCACGACGCCGAGGGCCGGGCGGTCGCCGACTACCTCGCCGTCGAGCGGTTCCGGCTGGTCGGTCCGGTGCGCTGGGACAACCGCATCCGGGTCCGCCTGGTCTCGACGCCACCGCACGGCCCGCTGGTCAGCGAGGTGCGCAGCCCGGGCTGGGTGTCGCTGCGCGCGGTGGTCGAGCTGACTCCGGTACCGGCGGGCACCCGGGTCGACGAACGGGTCACCGCTCACGCACCGGCACCGCTGCGGCGCTTCGTGGCCGGTCAGGCCAGTCGCGTCGCGGCCTACCGGGCGGCCGAGCTGACCCGCCGCATGGCGGCGTAGCCGCATCGGGCCCCACCGTCGAGGCGCCCCCGCACCCTTCAGGTTCGGGGGCGACGCGTCACCAGGCCCAGACCGTCGGTTCAGCGAACTCGTATCTGTCGGCGGTGAGGTGCGGCGTGGCGACCGTGTGCAACGGCTGGTCCGCACTGTCGAGGACCCGCACCCCGGCGATCGTGCGACTGTCGATCTCGAAGACCCCGATCCCGCCAGTGAGCGGTCCCTCGGTCACCGTAGACCCCCGCGCGTCGATCAGCTCGGCGCGCGTCGCCGACTCCGGCCCGGCCACCAGCACGCCGGCAGTCTGGCCCGGCAACGGCACTGCGACAAGGTCGGCGCTCCCGAAGCCGGTGCGGTCAAAGGTCAGAACCGCTGACTCCGGTCCGGCAAGCGCGCGGGCGTCGGACTTGAGTAGTGCGGCACAGCCACCATCGGCCGAGCAGGACCTGACCAGGACGGCTTCCGGCGCGTCGGCAACCCTGGTGGGCAACCGACCGGTCCAGAGCACCTGGGGCGTCGAGCCGGCGAGTCCGTCGCCGTAAAGCATGTCGCGCAGTTCGCGAACGGCGGAGACGCTGAGGTCGGGGCGCGGGTCCGGAGGGACCGGCACGTTCGTCTGTAGGGCGATCCGGCCCGGACCCGCGTACCGCACGATCCCGTCGCAGGTGAACTGCCACCGTCCGCCCGGCATACCCGCCTGCACCACGTAACCGTCGTTGGTCTCCGGCTGCCAGGACCTGATGACGGATCCGTCCGGCTGGAGCCGACCGTCGTTCGAGGTCTCCACACGGCAACCGGCCGGTGCCAGGCCGACCGCGAGACCGTCGGGCTGGTCTGCGTCAACCCGGGAGTACCGTCCGAAGAAGAGGTACGGAGTCAACTCCTGCGGTTCGTCCGGTGTCCCGGTCTGGCCGAGCAACTCCGGCACGGAAGCACCTTCCGGGCCGGTGGCCTGGCGAATCAGTGCGTGCGAGTCGTCCAGGTAGGCCACCACCACCACGCGGGCCCCCGGCGCGTCGTGGGCGAACAGCACCCGCACCTCGTCCAACGACGGATCGACAAGGAGTTCGGCGCGGGCGGCCCGGTACTCCCGTTCGATGGTGGCGACAAGCGCCGTGTCGCCGGCCAGACTGCCCCGGGTGGGCGAGTCGAGCAGCCGCCGCACCATCGGATCGTCGATCGGACTCGCCGGCTGGTACGCCACCGTAGCCAGCGTGGACTCGTCGTTCCTCAGCAGGCCCACAAGGCCCACAGGCGGTATGGTCACCGCGGCCAGCACCAGGGCGGCCACACCCGTCACCGCCGTCTGTCGCCGCCGGCGTCGCCGCACGCGACGTAGCAACCGCTGGTACGGGTCGGGTTGCGGCACCACCGGTTCGGCGAGCCGGGCCAGCGCCTGCCTGATCTCATCGGCCATCGCTCAGGTCCCTCCTTCTCGACGCGTCCGGCACCGCGGCCAGCGAACCCTCTTCGACGTCCCGTGGTGGTGCCTGTCGTTCCGGCGTCGTCGGCCGGGGCGGTGCTGCCGGCAGTACCGCCCGTAGCCGGGCCAGTGCCCGTGAGGACTGGCTCTTGACCGTGCCCACCGAGCATCCGAGCGCGTCGGCGATCTGTGACTCGGTGAGGTCCTCCCAGTAGCGCAGCACCAGCACCGCGCGCATCCGGGGCGGCAGGCGATGCAGCGCGGCGAGCACCTCGTCGCGGGCCACGACATCGTCAGCCATGTCCCGGCCCGGCTCGGTCGGGGCGTGCCAGGAACCGGTGAAACCGGCGAGGAACTCCCGGGAACCGAACCGTCGCCACAGCCTGGTCCGCTCGTTCACCATGATCCGGCGGACGTACGCCATCGGTTCGTCCACCTGCCGCCACCGGCCCATCGCCCGCATCAGCGCGATCTGCACCAGATCCTCGGCCGCGTGCCGGGAACCGGTGAGCAGGTACGCGGTCCGGATCAGGTCCGTGTACCGGACCTCGACGAACTCGCGGAAGCCGTCATCGGTCACCTGCGCCCTCCAGCCCCGCCTGGGCATCGTTCATGACAGGAAGACCCCGACCCGCCAGGAAAGGTTGTGCGGTGCCGACGAGGAGTGGGATTTTGCACTACCAGTGCATCTTGTCTCGGTGGCCCTCGCTGCCTAGCGTCTCAGCATGGCTGCCTCCTGGACGTTCGCCGTGGCTCGTGTCGAGCTGAACCGCACCACCCTCGTGGAGAGTGCCGTGCCGGAGCTGTCCGGCGGCGAGGCGTTGTTGCGCGTGGACCGTGTCGGACTGACCGCCAACAACATCACCTACGCGGTGCTCGGCGACTCGATGCGGTACTGGGAGTTCTTCCCGCCCGACCGGCACGGGCTGGACGGGCGGTGGGGGCTGCCGCCGTTGTGGGGCTTCGCCGAGGTGGTCGCCTCGACCGTCGCCGGAGTCGAGGTGGGGCAGCGGGTGTACGGCTATCTCCCGCCCGCGGGCCACCTGGTGGTGCGGCCCTCCCGGGTGGACGGCTCCGGGTTCCGGGACTCCAGCGCCCACCGGGCCGAGCTGCCCTCGCCGTACAACGGGTACCGCTCGACAGTCGGTGACCCGGCGTACCGGGCCGACCAGGAGGATCTGCTGATCCTGTTCCGGCCGCTCTTCTTCACCTCCTTCATGTTGGCCGACCAGGTCGTCGACAACGACTGCTACGGCGCGACCTCGCTGGTGTTCTCGTCGGCGTCCAGCAAGACCGCGTACGCCGCCGCCGTCGAACTGCGCGGGCGTGGCCCACGCCTGGTCGGGCTCACCTCGCCCGGCAACCTCGGGTTCACCCGCTCGCTCGGCTGCTACGACGAGGTGCTGCCGTACGACGGGATCGCCGCCCTCGACCCGGTGCCGACCGCCTACCTCGACCTGTCCGGTGCGCCCGCGACCCGGGCCGCCCTGCGGCGGCACCTCGGCGACCGGCTGGTACGCGACATCGCGGTCGGCCTGACCAACCAGATCCCGAACGCCGACGCCGCCGGAGAGGTCTTCTTCGCCCCGGTACAGATGCGCAAACGCCGTCTCGACTGGGGCCGCGACGGGCTCGACCTGCGGTTCGCCGATGCCTGGCGGCGGTTCGCGGAGGTGGTGGGCGGCTGGCTCGACGTCCAGGTCGGCACCGGCCCGGCCGCGCTGGAGCACGCCTGGCTCGACGTCCTCGCGGGCCGTACGCCACCCCGGGTGGGACGGGTCGTCCAGTTCTGAGCGCGGGGAGCCGGTACCCCGGCCACACGGAGGATTGTGAGTGCGTTACCAGGTGGTAACGATGTCGTGTCATGGACTCCGCCCTGACCCTGATCGGACTACCCGTCGCCCTCGGCATCATCATGCTCGGTCTGGGTCTCGGCCTGACCACCGCTGACTTCCGGCGGGTGGCCCGACACCCGAAGGCCGCCGTCATCGCGCTGGTGTGCCAGATCCTGCTGCTGCCGGCGCTCTGCTTCGGCCTGGTCCTCGCCTTCGATCTGCCACCCGAACTGGGTGTCGGGATGATGCTGCTGGCCGCCTCCCCGGGCGGTACCACGGCCAACCTCTACAGCCACCTCTTCGGCGGGCACGTCGCCCTGAACATCACCCTGACCGCGATCAACTCGGTGCTGGCCGTGTTCACCCTGCCGATCGTGGTCAACCTGTCGGCGGCGTACTTCCTCGGCGGCGCGAGGAGCATCGGGCTTCAGTTCGACAAGGTGCTCCAGGTGTTCGCGATCGTGCTGATCCCGGTCGCTGTCGGAATGTTGATCCGGGCGCGGGCGGCCCGGGTCGCCGAGCGGTTGAACCGCCCGGTCCGGGTGCTGTCCGTGGTGGTACTGGTCGCGGTGATCGCCGGTGCCGTGCTCGGTGAGCGGGACAACCTCGCCGACTACTTCGTCTCCGTCGGCCTGGCCGTGCTGGCGTTCAACCTGCTCAGCCTCGGCATCGGGTACGGGGTGCCCCGGCTGGCCGGGGTCGAGCGCAGCGCCGCCAAGGCGGCCGGATTCGAGATCGGCATCCACAACAGCACCCTGGCCATCACCATCGCGCTCAGTCCGGCGCTGCTCAACAACACCCAGATGGCGATTCCCGGTGCGGTCTACGGCATCGTCATGTTCTTCACGGCTGCCGCCTTCGGTTACCTGGTCAACCGGGTGGGCACCCGACGCGACCCGGCCCCGGACGGTGCCGTCCGGACCTGATCCGGCCGGATCGACACCTCGGCGCGGGTGCCCGAGGGGCGGGCGGATCGGCGTTTGCGTTCCCTCGCTGTGCAACGATCGTTGGGCGTCATGCCGACCGTCCGGCTCCGTCGGCCTGCCCGAGCATCGGCCACTGGCAGGCAGGCGGAAAGGCGCCACACCTCGTACCCCTTTGGAGAGCACGATGTCCCTCTCTCCGGCTCGGGTCTTCGCCGCGCTGAACGCGGTGCGACCGCCCGACCAGGCGTCCCCTGTCATGGACAAGGCGGTGGTGATCGGCGGCAGCATCGCCGGGATGCTCGCCGCCCGGGTGCTGTCCGACCACGCCGAGAGCGTGGTGGTCATCGACCGCGACGACCTGCACGCGACCGGTGGACGACCGGGCGTGCCACAGGGGACCCAGTTGCACGCGCTGCTGCCCGGCGGCTTCCTTCAACTGGAGCAGCTGTTCCCCGGATTCCGGGAAGAGGCCCTGGCGCAGGGGGCTGTCGAAGCCCCGCCCGCGGCCCGGCGGAACTACCTGGACGGCCGGCTGAAGGTCGTCGTACCGGACGACGCCGACAGCCTGGCCGGCAGCCGGCCGCTGCTGGAGTCGTTGATCCGGCAGCAGGTGCTTCGACTGCCGAACGTCAAGACCCTCACCGCGCGGGCCACCGGGCTGGTGTTCGACGGTGCCGTGACCACCGGTGTCCGGTACGACGTCGGCGGTTCGCCAGGTGTGGAGCACGCCGACCTGGTGGTGGATGCCATGGGGCGGTCCAGCCGGTTGTCCGACTGGCTGGCGGAGGCCGGGTGGGAACGGCCGGCGCTGCGGCGGATGACGGTGAACCTCAACTACGCGACAGCCCTGTTCCGGCGGCACGAGGCGCACCCTGAGCACGCCGTGGTGCTGGCGCTGCACAGCCCGACGATGTCCGTGGACGTCGCTGGCGCCGCGTTCTTCGCGATCGAGGACGGCCGGTGGATGGCCATGATGGCCGGTTACGGGGAGAACCGTCCCGGCCGTACCGCCGAGGACTTCGTCCGCCGGTTGCGGGAACAGTTCCCACCGGAGTTCGCCGTGGTCGCCGACAGCGAGATCCTCGGCGACGTGCAGACCTACCGGCACGCCGACAGCCGGCGTCGGGACTTCCACGCGGTGACCCGGTTGCCGGCCGGGTTGGTGAGCGTCGGTGACGCGGTCGCCTCGTTCAACCCGGTGTACGGGCAGGGCATCACCGCCGCCGCCCTGCACGCGGCCTGCCTGGCGAGCTACCTGCGGCCCGGCCCGGACCTCAGCCTGCCGGCCCGCCACTTCTTCGCCCTCCAGAAGATCGTGGTCGACGCGGCCTGGTCGATATCCACCTCGGCCGACCTGGCACTGCCGCACGTCGACGGCCCCTACCCACGTGGCTACCGGCTCTCCAGCTGGGTGAGCCGGCAGATCGTGGCGGCGACGGTCACCGACGTGGTCACCGCCCGCCGGTTCAACGACGTCGTCTCGATGCGGAAGCACCCGAGTTCACTGGCCGCGCCGAAGGTGATCCTCGGCGCCCTGCGCGCCAACCGGCGGGCTCGCTGACCGGCCGCCCGTCGCTCCCGGGCGGCGAGTGCCCCGCGTACGCTGCCGCTGTCGACGCGGGGACCGAGCGGGAGAGAGGATCCGGGTGGCCTACGTCTTTCTCCTGCTCGCCATCGCGGCGGAGGTCACCGGCACCAGCCTGCTCAAGGCGACGCAGGGCTTCACCCGGCTCTGGCCGACGCTGGGGCTGGCGGTGGCCTACCTGACCGCGTTCGCCCTGCTCGCCCAGGCGGTCAAGGGGATACCTGTCGGCGTCGCGTACGCCATGTGGTCGGGTCTCGGCACCGCCGCCATCGTCGCCATCGGCGCGGCCTACCTGGGTGAACCGCTGACCCTCGTCAAGGTCTGCGGCGTCGCTCTCGTCATCGCCGGCGTCGTACTGCTCAACCTCGACAACACCCACTGACCCCCACCCACCCCACCCCACCCCGCAGGCGGGGGTGATGATTGCACTTATAGCAATGTCAGCATATGTTGTGGAGAGGGGATGGAGGGGGTGCGGGGTGGGGCACGATCACGGACGGCGGGTCGTCGGGGCGGGGGAGAGACACCGCGGGCGACTGTGGGCGGCCTTCGTCCTGTTGGCGGTCTTCATGCTTGTGGAGGCGGTCGGGGCCTGGGTGACCGGTTCCCTGGCCCTGCTGTCGGACGCCGGGCACATGTTCACCGACGTGCTGGGCATCGGCATGGCGCTCGCCGCGATCACCGCCGCGAGCCGAACCTCCCGGGACGGTCAGCGCACCTTCGGCCTGTACCGGATGGAGGTTCTGGCGGCGCTTGCCAACGCGGTGCTGCTCTCCGGGGTAGCCGTCTACGTGCTCGTGGAAGCGCTGCGGCGGCTGGATGAACCGCCGGAGGTGCTGGTCGGTCCGATGGCGGCGGTGGCCGTGGCCGGGCTGGTCGCCAATGTGGTCGCCTTCTTGCTGCTGCGCGCCGGCGCGACGGAGAGCCTGAACGTGCGCGGCGCCTACCTGGAGGTCCTCGGTGACCTGCTCGCCTCGGTCGGCGTGCTCGTCGCGGCCGGGGTGATCGCCCTGACCGGCTGGTGGTACGCGGACCCGATCGTCGCCGTCGGCGTGGGCCTGTTCATCCTGCCCCGCACCTACCGCCTCGCCCGCGCCGCGCTGCGGGTCCTGGTGCAGGCCGCACCGCCGCACGTGGACGTCGCCGAGGTGCGCGACGGGTTGCGCGGGCTCGACGGGGTCGCCGACGTGCATGACCTGCACGTGTGGACCCTGACCTCGGGAATGGAGGTGGCTTCGGCACACCTCACCCTGGACACCGGAGCCGAGCTGGCCCGGGTGCTGGCCGCCGCGCGCCAGATGCTGCACGACCGCTTCAGCATCGAGCACGCCACGTTGCAGGTCGAGCCACGGGACGCCGAAGGCGTCTGCGGCGGCGCCCACTGGTGAGTCCGTCAGCGCAACTGGACCACGTTGCCGGTGACCAGCCGCCCACTCTCCCCGGCGAGGAAGGCGATCACCTCGGCGACCTCCTCGGGCTCGGCCACCCGGAGCAGGTGCGGGTCGTCGCCGACAGCGGCGCGTACCTCCTCGCTGACCCAGCCGGTGTCGGTGACCGGCGGGTGCACGGCGTTGGCGGTGATACCGAACGGCGCGAGTTCGCGTGCCGCGGACATGGTGTAGTTCACCAGCGCCGCCTTGGCGGCACCGTAGGAGACCTCCTCGGGGAACCCGTCGCTGCCACCCGAGGTGAGGCTGATGACGCGCCCCCAGCCACGCTGCGCGGCGACGTTGCGGCGGGCGAACTCGGCGATCAGCAGTGCGCCCGCGCGGGCGTCCACGGCGAACTGGACGTCGAAGGATTCGGCGCTCACCGGCCGCAACGACCGACCGTGCCGGTCGACAGCGGCGGGCTTGAAGGTGTCCGCCAGCCAGCCGCTGGCGTTGTTCACCAGGATGTCGACAGTGCCCAGCTCGCGTTCGGCGACGTCGAACAGCCGGGCCGGGACTGCCGGGTCCGCCAGGTCCGCCTCGACCGGTACCACCCGGCCGCCGACGGCGCGGACCCGTTCGACCACCTCGGTCGCGTCGCCGGCCCGGTTGCGCCGGTACGTGTCGGGGATGCCCGGATCCGGTGGGTCGTCCAACCGTAGATAGGTGATCAGTACCGCGGCGCCCAACCGGGCCAGCGCGACGGCGGTGGCCGCGCCGATGCCGTGGTTGGCCCCGGTGACCAGAGCCACCCGACCGCCCAGATCGTTGGCTGCTGCCGTGGGGAACACGTCTTCGGGCCTCCCCTGAGGATGTCGCGGACCAGGATCCCGGGAACGGACCCTACCCGACTGGATGGGCGATCACGTCGGTCAGGGCGAGCGCGCCAGGCAGCCGGGTGTCCTGCCGCTGGAACTGCACCACCACCGGTACCGACGAGGTCAGCAGGAGACCGTACGGCCGGGCCAGGCGGATCGCCTCCGGATCGACGAGATCGTTGAGGCGTACGTGTCGGATCCGCCGCTCCGGCACCCGGAAGGGGTACGGCCCGACCGGGTCCTGATCGGTGTAGTAGACGGTCAGCTCCACCTGCGCGGGGTGGTCACCGGTGTTCAGCACACACACCTGGTCGAAGCTGGTGAACTCCGGTTCCTCGCCGTGGCTGGGAAAGGGAATCCGCCCGCCGGGAACCACCCAGGTCGTCGCGCCGATCGGGTCCATCACGCCTCCTTCAGCAGCCGGGCGAGATCCGGGGTGAGCAGGACGCCGTCCGGGTCGAGCCGGCGGCGGATCGCGGCGAAGGTGTCCCAGTCCGGGTACAGCTCGCGCAGTTCCTTCGCGGTCAGCGAGTGCTTCTTGCCCCAGTGTGGGCGACCACCGAAGTCCCGGAAGATCGCCTCCAGGTCGGCGAAGTACTCCTCGTGCGGCAGCCCGACGTTGTGCAGGCAGGCGATGGTGGTCGTGGCCCGGCCGTTGGCGTTGCTGAGGTGGATGTCGTCGGCGGCGATGGTGCGGACCAGCAGCCGCCACGCGACGGCCACCCGGTGCCGGTCCAGGATGCGTCGACGTACTGCGGCGAAGCACTCGTCGAACGCCTCGCTGGGCAGCATGTACTCGATCTCCTCGAACCGCAGGTCGCGGTCCTGCGGCAACTTGTGGTGCAGCGGCCCGGTCTCCAGTTCCCGGATCGGGCCGGTCCAGCTCGGCGCGGGCGGGTCGTCGCGCTCGTCGAGCGCCCGTACCTGGGTCAGGTCGCTGCGGGGGTACCAGTAGAAATCGAGGTTGCGGTGCCGCTGCTGCAACTCCTCCCGGTGCTCCAACGTCCAGTCCAGCGGCGCGCACCAGGTACGCCGGACCACCTCGAAGTGCTTCTGGACGTCAAGCGTGAGGCGGGTGACGACGCCCAGCGCCCCGAGCGACAGCCGGGCCGCCGGCAGCAGCTCGGCGTTGCGGTCCGCCGAGATGTCCAGCACCTCACCGGTGCCGGTGACCAGGCGTACCTCGGCGATCTGCGTGGACAGGTTGCCGAACCGGGGACCGGTGCCGTGGGTGCCGGTCGCGGTCGCGCCGGCGATCGTCTGGTAGTCGACGTCGCCCAGGTTCTCCATCGCCAACCCGGCGTCGAACAGACCCTCGCCGAGATCCTCCAACCTGGTGCCGGCACCGACCGTGGCGCGGCCCCTCTCGGCGTCGTGCGACAGCACCCCGGCGAGCCGGTCGACGCTGACCAGGAACCCGTCGGTACGCACCAGCGGGCTCGACGAGTGACCGGAACCGACCGGCCGCAGCGTGCCGCCCGCGTCGCGGGCGCGCCGCACCAACTGCACCACCTCGGACTCGTCTGCCGGTTCCAGGATCCCCCTCGGGGTGAACCGGATGCTGCCGGACCAGTTGCGCCACTCCCGGGTCACCCGGTCACTCCTCCCAGATCGGTGACCCTCGGTGCTACCCGGGCGCGAAACCGGATAAACAAGATCGTTCACCGGCCGGCGGGGGCCGGGCCGTCGAGGGCGTCGAGCAGCCGGCGCCGGCGCAACCAGAGCACCACGACACTGAGTGCGAGCCCGGTGAGCGCCACCGCCCAACGCACGCCGATCAGGTCGGCCAGCCAGCTCTGCACCAGCGCACCGAGCGGGTAGGCGCCGGCGAACGCCATCCAGTACAGCGAGGCCACCCGGCCCCGCAGGGCGTCGGGCGCCAGCACCTGCACTGTCACGTTCGCGGTGGAGAGCACCGCCAGATAGCTGGTGCCCAGCACGATCACCGCGGCCAGGCCGAGCCCGAGCGTCGGGGCCGCGGCCAGCGCGAACGTCGCGAAACCGTGCACGGCCAGCGCCACACCGGCCACACCGGACCGTGGTCGGCCGCTGCCGTACACGCTGAGCAGTACCGCGCCGAGGACGGCGCCGATGCCCAGACCGGAGGCGAGCAGGCCGGCGCCGCCGGTGCCGGCATCGTAGACGTCGGTGGCGAAGACGGCGGCGAGCTGCACGATCGGGGTGCCGACGAAGGAGACACAACCGGCCAGCAGCACCGCCACCAGCAGCCCGGGGACGCGGCGGGTGTACCGCACGCCGCCACGCAGCCGGGCGAGCATCGGCTCCGTCGGCGCGGGTTCGGCGGGCGTGCGGGGCCGGATCGTGGCGAGCGCGAGCAGCATCACCACGTTGGCGCCGGCCGCCACCAGGAACGCCGCCGTGCTTCCGGACCGGACCAGTACCGCCGTGGCCAGGACCGGACCCAACGCGCGGGCGACGTTTGCCTGCATCGCGTTGAGTGCTATCGCGTTGAGCAGCTGCCGGGGTGGCACGAGTTGTGGAATGAGGCTCTGCCAGGCCGGGGTCTGCACCCCGTTGGCGGCCCCCGCGGCGGCGACCAGGGCCAGCAACGCCACCGGTGCCGCCGCGCCGTTCCGGCTGAGCAGCGCCAGCAGCAGGGCGACGAGCAGCGCGACCAGTTGGGTGGCGGCCAGCACGGCCCGGCGCGGGTAGCGGTCGGCCAGCAGCCCGCCGACCGGGGAGCCGAGCATCGCCGGCACGAACTGCGCGAACGCGCCGAGACCGGCCCAGACGGCCTGCCCGGTCGCCTGGTAGAGCAGCAACGGCACGGTCAGGTTGAGCATCCAGGTGGCGGTGCTGGCGCAGATCGCCCCGGCCAGGAACGCCCGGAACGGCGGGCAGCCCAGTGCCGACACCGCCCCGGTCCAGTGGACCCGCCGGGGTGGCGTCGGCACACCGCCGCCGGGCGGAACCAGCACCGCCCGCTCACGGCGGGACGGTGCGGTACCGGCCGGGCGTCGACCCTGCTGCCCCTCGCTGCGCACGTCGTCTCGGTACCCGGTCCACGACGCTCAAACGCCGCGCCGGCGTCACGGTGCGGGTACGACCTCCTGCCCCAACGGCCAGATCGCCGCCGGGACGAGCTTGAAGTTGGCCACGCCGAACGGAATCCCGATGATGGTCAGACAGAGGCTGACGCCGGCGACGATGTGCGAGAGCGCCAGCCACCAGCCGGCCAGCAGCACCCAGATGATGTTGGCGAGACCCGAGGCCACCCCGACGCCGGGCTTGGGCACCAGGGTCCGGCCGAAGGGCCACAGCGAATACGACGCCAGCCGCAACGACGCGACACCGAACGGGATGGTGATGACGAGCACGAAGCAGATCAGGGCGGCGATGCCGTAACCGATCGCCAGCACCAGGCCACCGCCGAAGATGAGCCAGAGCACGTTCAGCAGGAATCGGATCATGAACCAATGATGACCGCTGCGCGCCACCGGCCACCCGTCCGGGCGGCCGGTGGCGCGTGCGGGTCAGCCGGTGACCCCGGTGACGTTGCTGCCGGATCTGGTGACGCGGTAGGTCACCTGTGCGCCGCTCCAGAAGTGGAAGGTGAGGGTGACCGGTGCGCCGTCGCGTACCTCGGCGAAGAAGGTGTCGGTCAACGTGATCCGACTACCCGGGTAGTCGGGGCTGAAGGCCACGTCGAACTCCTTGTAAGACGTCCAGTCGTGCGGGCCGGCGTTGCTGCCGTCCGCGTACCTCGCCTCCATGGTGGCGAGCTGGTCGCCGCGGAACTGGGTCGGAATGGCGAAGGCGGCGGTGGACCCGGTGGCGCTGGACAGGACCGGAGTCTCATAGGTGATCACGTCGATCCGCCAGGGCACGCCGGCCGAGAAACGGGCCTGGAGGCTGGCGTTGACCCCGTACGCCCGATTGCCGACCAGCCGGGTAAGCGCGCTCGCGGTGATGGTGAGCTGGTTGCCGGAGACCGTGTAGTCGGTGCCCTGGGTCAGGTTCGTGCTGCCCTGGCGCAGCCCCTGGAAGGTGGTGCCGTTGAGGTTCAGGGTGAGCGACTTGGCGGTGATCGAGCCGGTACGCGGCACGTACACCTGATCGGACGACGCGGTGCCGGAACGGGTCGTCCAGCTCGACCTGATCTGGGCCCACAGCTCCGGATCCTTCCACCGGAAGGCGACCCGGTCGAAGTGCTGGCCGTTGTCCCAGAGCTGGGTGGTCAGCCGCTTGGTTCGCGCGTAGTGGCCGAGGAACTCGAAGAACTTCAGCTTCTCGCCCTGCTGGATGGTGCCGGTGTGCCTGTCGAACCCGAGCAACCCGTACTCGCCGATGACGACCGGGATGTTGCGGGTCACGAAGGCGTTGTGCACCCGGTCGAACGAGTCGGTCAGGTCCTGCTGGGTGGTGGCGTCGAAGCGGGTACCGCCCGCGACGTTCACGCTGAACGGCCAGTAGCCGTAGAAATGCACGGTGGCGATCAGGTTGCGGTCGTTGAGCTGGTTGATCGTCGTGGTCAGCTCGTTGATCCGGGCCTGCTCGGAGGAGGTGTGCAGGGTCGGCAGGACCAGCATCCGGGTGGCGTTGGCACCGCCGGAGGCGCGCACGATCCGGTGGAAGTTGACGTTCAGCTCGTGGAGCAACTGCGCGTTCTGGGCGTCGCCGGAGCTGTTGGCGAACTGCGGCTCGTTGACGCTCTCGAAGTGCAGCCTCGGTGAGTGGTCCCGGAACGCGGCGGCGATCTGGGTCCACAGCGCGTTGTAGCGGTTGAGCACAGTGGTCCGGTTCGTCGGCATCTCGTGAATCCACTGCCACGAGTCGTGATGCAGGTTGATCATCACGTAGAAGCCGTCGTCCAGGGCCCAGCCGACGACCTCCTTGACGCGGTTCAGCCAGGCGGCGTCGATCGTGTACGACGGCGCGGGTCCGTGGTGGTTGCTCCAGGTCACCGGGATCCGGATGCTGTTGAAGCCCTGTGCCCGGATGGCGTCCAGTTGCGCCTCGGTGACGCGCGGGTTGCCCCACGCCGTCTCGTCGGCACCGACCGCGTCGAAGGTGTTGCCGAGGTTCCACCCGGGCTGCATCGCGGCCACGTACGCCATCGGGTCACCGGCCGGCGGCGGGCTGGTCGGCGGCGGAGTGCTCGGTGGGGGCGTGCTCGGCGGCGGGGTGGTGGTCGGTGGCGGGGTGGTACCGACGCTGCCGGTGCAGGTGACGCCGTTGAGCGCGAACGTGGTCGGCGCCGTGTTGCTGCCGGACCACGACCCGTTGAAGCCGAACGACGCGGTCTGGTTGGTGCCCAGCGCGGCGTTGTAGCTGACGTTGCTGGCGGTGACGTCGTTGCCGGACGAGGTGACGGTGGCGTTCCAGGCCTGGGTGACCCGCTGCCCCGAGGGGAACGTCCAGGTCAGTCGCCACCCGTTGAGCGGGTCGCCGAGGTTTGTCACGTCGACGTTCGCGGTGAACCCGCCCGGCCACTGGCTGGGGGCGGAGTACGCCACCCGGCATCCGGCCGCCGCGTGGGCGGTGCCGGCGTTGATCAGACCGGCTCCGGCCAGTAGTGCGGCGATGCCGCTGGCCACCAGGCCGAATCGCCAACGTGTCCTGCGCAGTGTGCCCTTCAGCCCAGCCATGACGCTCCTCGCGTGGTGATGGTGTCGACGGGGTGGCTGGCCGGGCGTCGCCGGGCCACCGGAAACATCCGGCCGGCTCGCACCATAAGTTGGGATCATGAACTTTGTCAATCGACGTGTCGCGATACAAGGGTCTTCTTCCCAGGTGAGGGAGGTGGGCTGGCGGGGAAGTCGATCGGCCCGGCGTACCGAGACGGTGGGAACATCGACGTCGAGCGGATCGGCGAGGCCCGCCAGCGCCAGCAGGAGACCGACCGGCACCCGGGAAAGCGGCACCGGTACCCCGGGCAGTGAATGAGCGCGGCCCGGCGGGGTAGTCGGCGGCGTGGCGGCGGGGGAGGAGAACGCGGGCTGGGCGCGTGATGCCGCCGGCCGGGTCGAGGCCAGGGTGGCCGGGACCGTCGGCAGCCTCAGCCAGCGGATCGGCTGGCGGGAGCGACGCCGGAGCCTGGAGCTGTACGCCATCCTCGCCGTGCAGGCCGGGGTGGCCGCCGCGCTCGCCTGGACACTGGCGCACGAGCTGCTGGGCCACCCGTCACCGGTGTTCGCCCCCAGCGCCGCCGTCGGCACCATCGCCGCCGCGATCGGTCGGCGGACCCGACGCACCATGGAACTGCTCGTCGGCGTGCTGGCCGGGCTCCTGGTGGGTGACGCCCTGATCATGGTCATCGGCACCGGTCCGTGGCAGATCGGCACCGTGGTCACCATCGCCATCCTGCTCGCGCTCACCATGAGCCGGGGCGGGCAGGTCGTCACCCAGGCCGGTGGTACGGCGGTGCTGATCGCCACCCTCTCGCCGATCCAGCGCGGACTGGAGGTGCCGCGGATCATCGACGCGGTCATCGGCGCGGTCTCCGCCGTGGTGGTGGTGGCCCTGCTGCCGGTCAACCCGGTGCGCATCATCCAGCGGGCCGCGCGTCCGCTCTTCGCCGCCCTGATCGAACACCTGCACAACGCCGCGGACGGGCTGTCCAGCGAAGACGCCGGGATGGTGGCCCGCGCCCGGGACGGAATCTTCGGCCTTGAACCCCAACTGGCCCTGCTCAACGACGCGGTCTCCGGCGCGCAGGAGGCGGTGGCGGTCTCACCGGCGCGCTGGCACCGGCGCGGCGAGTTCGAGCACTACCAACGCGGTACCCGCTACCTCAGCCTGGCGGTCGGGGGTGGCCAGGAGATGCTACGTCGGGCGGCCACCGCGGTCCACGACGGCGAGCCGATCCCGCCCGGGCTGGCCGCCGCGGTGCACTACTTCGGGGACGCGCTCGCGTTGTTGCAGGTCGAGGCGGAGAGCGGGCACCGCACGGAGCGGTCCGAGCAGCTGGTCCTCAAGGCGGTCGACCGGGCCGCCGAGGCGTACACCGAGGGGGTCGGTTTCTCCGGCAGTGTGGTGGTGGCCCAGATCCGTACCGTCGCCACCGACCTGCTGCGCAGCCTCGGCTGCCACGAGGACGAGGCCGTCGCGGTGATCCGGCGACGCTTCGAGCGGGAGCGGTCCAAGGCGGAGCAGCCGCCCGCCGAACGGGGGGCGGCGTGACCGTCCCGGGCGGCTCAGAGCCGACCGGCCACCGTCCGCGCCAGCTCGGTCAGCGGCTTGTGGTACTTGGCCGGGTCGTCCAGCCGAACCAGTCGGATGGCCACCCAGACGCCGGCGGCGTTGACGAAGACCGCGCCGTCCTCCAGGTACGCCTCGTCCCCGATGCCGGACAGCGTCTCGAACTCGTGGTCGAGGTCGCGGTCGACGTCGAGGATCTTCTTGGCCCCGTCGCCGACGTAGACCTCCACCTGCGCCACCGGACCCGACACCGGTCCGGTGTACCTGCAGGTATCGCGGACCGGCACCGCATCATCCAGGGGAGTGCCGGCCAGCTTCTCGGCGTCCGCCTTGGACACCAGCGCGCAGGCGTCGACAGCCGGTGCCTCGGCCGACGGCTCGGTCGCCTCGGTGGGTGCCACCGGCTCCGCCACCTCGGTCGGTGGCGGTGGCGCGGCGGCGGGTTCCGCGCCGCCGCCGCAGGCGGCGAGAACGGCGACGGCGACGGCCGTCACGGCGAGCTTCAGGTACCTCACGGTCGTCTCCTCGGGGCGTGGTGTCACCGGGGCAGGGCGTCGAGCAGCCGGCGAAGCGCCTGCTCGTACCCGTCGGACTGGGCGCCGAGCCGCTCGAAGCTGCTCAACGTCACGGTGAAGCTGCCGGCACCGCCGACCAGCACCGCCTCGGCACCGAGTTCCTTGACCGCCAGGTAGCCCTTCCCGCCGCCGTCGAGGTCCGTCACCGTCTGGTAGGTCTGCGCGGCCTGCTGGCGCTGGTAGTCGTAGGTCGTCTCGCCGGCCAACTGCGAGGCGGTCGTCACGGACAGGGCCGCCACCCCCTTGCCGTCGCCGAAGCTGCACTTGCCGTTGTCGACCATCGACTGGCCGACCAACTCGGAGATCTGGGCGGCGGTGAACGGGCAGGCCGGGGTTTCGGTGCCGGCGTCGCCCGCGGGCAGGTCGAGGTCGGCCTCGGCGTCCGCGCCGGGGCCCGCCTCCGGAGGCGTGGGTTCGCTGCTGTCGCAGCCGGTGAGCGCGAGTGCGGCCGCGAGCACTGCGGGCAGGATCAGTCGACGCACGGGTTCGGTCCCTTCTGACACCCGGCTGCAACGGGCCGGGCTGCTCGACCAGGTCCGGCATGCTGCCGGTGGATGATCGCGGCGTGCCTGAACGACGCGGCCGGACTGCCTGCCGGTGGCCGGCGCCGGTCCACCCCGAAGCCGGTACGTCGGGGTGACGTCTCGACGCTACGACCGCACGGCCGTGGAGGAATCCGGTGTTTCCCTAGCCTTTGACGGCGATGACCGACGCACCGGCGACCGCCGGTCGGCGTACCCGGTCGTCGGCTCCACCGATCCGCGCCAGTGCGGCACCCAGTTCAGCCCGGCGGGAGATGCCCAGCTTGCGGTAGACCCGGGACAGGTTGGTCTCGACGGTCTTCGGGCTGACGAACAGCTCGTCGGCGATGGCCCGGCTGGTCCGTCCCTGCGCGGCGAGCCGGGCGACCCGCTCCTCCGTGGCGGTGAGGTCCGACGGCGCGGGCGGGCGTCCGCCGAGCCGGGCGGCCTCGGCCCGGGCCCGCTCGGCGAACACCGTCGCGCCCAGGGCGTCGAACTCGACAGCAGCGGCGGCCAGCGCCTCTCTGGCCGGGCGCTTGCGGCGGGACCGGCGATGCACCACGCCCGCGACCAGCAGGCATCTGGCCCGGTCCAGCGGCAGGACCTCCGGCGGTACGGCGGCTCGCGCGGCGGCGAGGTCGGCCAGGGCAGCCGACGGGTCCCCACCACTGGCGCTGTCCAGCAGGGCGCGACTGCGCGCCAGGCCCAGCAGCGTCCAGGGGCGGGGCAACCGCCGGTGGCGTTCCGCCAGTCGGGCCAGGGCGCTGCGGGCCGTGACCAGGTCACCGGCACCCACGCAGGCCTCGATCCAGTCGGTCTCGAAGCGCTGCGCCAGCGGCTCGGTCAGGCCCATCCGGTCGACAGTCGCGGCGAGCCGGCCGTACCCGGCTGCGGCGTCGGCCATCCGGCCGGCGCAGAGCGCCACGAACGCGCCCAGTTGCAGGTGGATCCGCCGACACCAGTCGTCGTCGAGCCGCTCACCCAGCCGGAGCCCCGCCTCGGCCACCTGCTGCGCCACGTCGAGCCGGCCGCGCAGCGCGTCGAGCAGCCCGGCCAGCCAGATCTCCGCGGTCGCCTCGGTGCCGAGCAGTTCACCGAGCTCGCGGGCCGCCGCGATGTGCCGCTCGGCGACCGGCCACCGCCCCGCGAGCAGCTCGGTCTCGCCGAGGTGTTTGAGCAGGTCGTACTGCGAGGGCTCGTCGCCCCGAGTCGCCGCCAGGTCCAGCAGCTTGCCCAGTCGCCGCCGGGCCCGGGCCGGATCGTCGATCGACTTCCACCAGATCGCCGGGATCGTGCCGGCCAGCCACGACGGCTCCGGACCCTCCATCTCCAGCGCTCGGTCGAGCAGCTCGACGCGGGGTGGTTCGCCGGCGCGTACCTCGTTGAAGAACAGGTGCAGCAGCGCTGCGGCGAGCAGCGTGCGGTCGCCGCCGGGACCGGTGAGCAGGGCGATGGCCGCCTCGGCGTGCGCCCGCGCCGGATCCGGCAGGTCGACGAAGAGCGCCAGGTGGGCGTGGATCCGGCCGGCCAGCGGGGAATCCGGGCGGGTCGCCGCCAGCGCCCGGCCGGCGGCCTCGACCGCGGTGCCGCCGGACTCGTCGGCACTCCAGGCGACCACGGCGCGCAGCAGCAGCGCCTCCGCGCGGACGTCGCCGTCGAAACCGGCGGCCACCGCCTCGGCGGCGGTGCGTGCCCCGGGGTGGTCCCCGCAACCGAACCGGCAACGGGCCGCCGCCAGCAGCCGCTGGCCACGGCTGGTCTCGTCGTCGGCAGGTGTCAGCCGCGCCGCCGACTCGTACAGGTTGGCGGCGGCCTCCGGCGCGCCCCGCGCGTGTTGTCGGGCGGCGGCCGCGGCGAGGGCGTCGGCGACCACCGGGTCCGGCGCGGTGGTGCAGAGCGCCAGGTGCCGGACCCGCTCGTCCGGATCGGCCACCACCTCGGCCAGCCGGCGATGCAGGCCGCGCCGGACGCCGGGCGGGATACCGGCGCGGACCGCGGCCGCGTAGACCGGATGGCTGAACTCCACTCGCACCGCGCCCACCACGAGCAGGCCGGCCTCCTCCGCGGCGTCGAACGCGGCGGGGGAGACCCCCGCCGCGGCCAGGTCACGCAGCAGGGGTACGCCGAGCAGAGCCGCCAGCCGCACGGCGTCCCGGCAGCGGGCCGGCAAGTCGGCGAGCACCTCGCCGAGGAGTTGGTGCATGGACGAGGCCACCGGCAGGTCCTGCGCCGGTTCCGGCGGTTGCGGCAGGCGCTGCACCGCGCGGGTCACCTCGATGGCGACCAGCGGGTTACCGGCGGCCTCCCGGGCGATCCGGGCGAGCAGCGAACGACTCAGGGTGGCGCCGACCCGTTCCCGCAGGAGGTGGTGCAGGGCTCCCACTCCCAGCGGAGCCAGCGGCAGCCGGGTCAGCCGGCCGGGACCGGAGTCGAGCCCGAGTGGCGCGATCCGCAGCGTGGACGTGCTGTCGGTGCGACAACTGACCAGGGTGGACAGTCCGGGCCCGACCCGGCGCAGGGCGAACCGCAGGGCGCGTTCGCTCGGCCGGTCCAGCCACGGCGAGTCGTCCACGGCGACCAGCGTCGGCCGGCCGGCGGCGAGCGCCGCCTCCAGCAGCGAGCGGGTGGCGGCACCGACCACCCGTTCGTCGACGGTCTCGTCGCTGTCCCGGGTGAGCAGCACCACCTCGGCCGCGACGCGCTGCGGGCGCGGCAGGTCCACCACCAGGTCGGCCAGTGGCCGGAGCAGGTCGGCGAGGGCGGCGAAGGGCAGATCGGTCTCGCACTCGGTCGGCGCGCAGGTCAGCACCGACCAGCCGGCCCGCGTGGCCTCGCTGAGCAGTTCCCGGAGCAACGTCGTCTTGCCGATGCCGGCCGGGCCCTCCAACAGCACCGAGCCCGGCTCACGCAGTGCGCGCCAGGCCTGATCGAACACCCCGTCCCGGCCGACGAGCGTACGCCGCATGTGGTGATTCTGGCACCGATGGTGGTGCGGCGGCCATCGTGCGGACGGCGATCCGCCACCGGCGGTCGGTCAGGTTGGTCCTCAGGCGTGCAGGGTCCGACTGGGCGGAAACCCGTAGGTGGCGTGGTAGCGCGCGGTGAACCGGCTGTGGCTGAGGAATCCCCACCGCGAGGCGATCGCCGAGACGGTCTCCTGCCGGGGGTCGGCCTGCATCAGGTCGCGGTGGGCGCGGTCGAGGCGGACCCGGCGCAGGTGCGCCATCGGGGTGGTGTCGAGGTGTCGACGGAACGCCAGTTGCAGGGTCCGCAGCGAGACCTGGGCCGCCGCGGCGATGTCGGCCGCACCGATGTCGCGGTCGGCGTACTCCTCGATGAACGCCGTCGCCCGGCGCAGCGTCGCGGTGGTCGCCGCGCGCCTGTCGGTGGCGGACGGCCAGCCCGCCGTGGTGTTGGGAAAGACCGCCAGGGCCGAGGCGGCCAGCATCCGGGCGGCGTTGGCGATGACCAGGGGCTCGCGGTACGCGTACGGGTTGCCCAGCACGACGTGGTTGAGGTAGCTCATGGTGTGCCGCCACAGCCCGGCCAGGGCCGGGGAGGCGGGGGTCAGTCCGGTGAACCGGACCGAGCGCGCCCGGTGGGCGGACGCCGCGCCGGTCACCCGGTCCAGGACGGCCGGACTGAGCAGGCAGGTGGTGATCCGGCCCGGCAGCCAGCGCAGCGAGCAGGACAGGTCGGGGAGAGTGACCAGGAAGACGTCGCCCGGCCCGAACCGGCCGTACGCACCGGCGCAGGAGCGGTCGACACGTCCGCTGACGACCTCACAGATCACCAGGGCGGCGGGCGGCCCGGCGTCGATCTCGAGGCAGGCGGACTGGTCCAGCGTCTCCAACCAGAATGAGCCCGCGTCCACCCGGTGATGGCGCAACCGGTAGCGGACGCCGGCGGCCGCGCGGACGGCCACAGTGGTGCGGTAGGCGTTCGCCAGGAAGTCGTGGATCGTCTCCGGGTCGCGGCTGTCGAACCGGTGGGCGGTCGGAACCTTCGTCTTCAATACGTCTCCATCGACCTGGACGGAGGGCGCTTCGGTACGCCGGGACGGAGCCCGACGGGACGTAGTGGATCCGGAGAGTGGCAGGACATGCAGAGCCAGGATTCCCATCGATGGTATCCACAAAGGAAGGACTCCCATGAAGTTTTCATGGCGTATCCGTCGCGCCTGTGGGATCTCGCTCGTTGCCGATGTCAGGGGAGTTTCGTTTTCGGGCTAGCCGGCAGGCTCCGGCGTGCGCGCACCGGGCTAGCCGGCGACCGTCCGTGGCCGTGATCATGCGAAGGGTGTCGAACGAGAGGTAGCTGATCGACTAACGGATGAAGGGATGGGGTGTTGGACACCAAGGATCCGACTGACATCGTCCGACTGGCGACGGCTGAGGCACTCCGGCGGATCGCCGGAGAGACACTCCTGACCGGCATCGTGGGATCCCGCATGTCCGCCCTGGGCGGCGGCCTGCGGGACGTGCTGCGCTGCGCCCTGGTGGCGCAACGGGTCGCGGCACCGACGCGACTGATCGCGCTCTGCCGCGACCTGGCCCTCGGGCCCGACGCCTTCGACCTGCTGGGTCATCACGTGCTGGGCGCGCTGGTCGGCTATCGCCCGGGGCCGGACGCGCTGGTCCGGGTGGGTGGGGCGCTCGGACTGGCGCGCCGGGAACTGTTCGCCCACCGGCATCCCACGCCCGGCGAGCCGCATCGGGCTCCCACCCGGGTCGGCAGCCGGAACAGCGCCGCCGTGCGGTACCGCTCCGCCAAGCCACCGGAGCACCTGCCCTCGCCACCGAGCTGGACCTGCACCGGCTGCGGGCAGGAGTGGCCGTGCGCGGTCAAGCAGAGCCAACTGCTCGCGGAGTTCGGCGGGGCCCGCGCCGCGCTCGCTGTCTACCTGGGCTCCTGTCTGCTCGCCGCGGCCCGGGACCTACCAGGTCTGCCGCTGGCCCGTGCGCGCAACCGGTTCCTCGGCTGGCTGCCACGCCGGCCGTTCTGAGCGCGTGTTCGGCGAGGTCGCCCAGCAGGTCCCGACCTCTCGCGCACCCGACACAGGGCCTGACGGAACCGCCCGCCGGTCAGTCGACCGGCGGGCGGTGTCAGCCGCGTCCGATGAGAGCGTGGCCGGCTGTGCCGTGCCGCTGCCGGAGCCTCGGCCCGCTCGGACGAGCCTCACGAACCGTGGCTCAGCTCGGGTGTCCGATCAGTTGGCCGCCGGCTCGGGCGCCCGGTCGGCGTCGTTCGAGGTGGGTGCCGTCGGCTCGGCCTGATCGGACTGCCGGTCCGCGGCCTGGCCGGCGAACCAGTCGATGCCGCCCGGCCCACCGGCGGCCACCGCCGCCGCCGCGCGCGCCACCGGATCCACAAGCGGGCGCCCGCCCTGCTCCGGGCCGCCACCAGCGCCGCCCGAGCCCGGCTGAGCCGGCCTTGCGGTCATCGCGCCGTTGCGGTCCCGGCCCGCCGGATCGGTGGTGTCGGCGGCCGTGCGCGCCGTCTCCGACCCGGCGCGGTCGGCGTCGACCTCCGCAGCGGCGGTCACCCCCTCGGCCTGACCGCCGGCCGTCGAGGTGACCTCGCCGCCGCCCGTCGTGGCCGGCTCGCCACCGGTCCGGGTGGCCCCGACGCGGGCGGCCACCATCGGGTACTCGGCGGTCTCGCCGCCACCAGCCGCGGCGGCCATCACCGCTGCGGCCGCCAGGTCGGCGACCCGCTTGGCCTCGCGCTGCACCCGTGCCCGGGTCTCCTTGGCGTGCCGCTCGGCGGCCTCGGCCGCCCGGCGCACCTCGTCCAGCCGCTGGGTCTCCGCCACGAGTTCCCGGCTGGTCTCCTCCAGCAGCTGCCGCAGCCGGGTCAGCTCGGCCTCGGTGGCGTCCTTGGTGCGGCGGGCCGCGTCCAGCTGCTGCTCGGCGTCGTCCAACTGCTCGTGCAGCTGAGCCAGCGCCTGGCGCTGCTCCCCGACCTCCAGTTGGACGGCGTGCAGCTGCTCCTCGGCTGCCGCGGCCTGCTCGTCGCTGAGTTCGCGCACCTCGGCCGCCTGCTCGTCGGCGCGCTTGCGGATCTCCGCGGAGTACTGCTGGGCGTCGGCGATCATCGAGCTGACCCGCTGCTCGGCGGCGGTCCGCTGCGCGGCCAGCTCACGCTCGGCGGCGGCTCGCTGTTCGGCCAGGTCCTCCTCGGCCGCGGCCCGTCGCTCGGCCATTTCCTCTTCGACAGTGGCCCGCCACTGCGCCAGCTCCTGCTGGCTCTTCGACCGGGCCGCCTGGATCTCCTGGTGGATCTGGGTACGCGCCGAGCTGGTAAGCGCCTCCGCTGCCGAACGGGCCTGTTCGACCTGCTGACGGCACTGCTCGCCGATCCGCTGCGCCTCCTGTTGGGCGCGCTCGTGCGCGGCCTCCCCGTCGGCGCGCAGCTTGTCGGCCCGCTCCCGGCTCTCGGCCAGCTCCGCGTCGGCCGCCGCCCGCAACTCCTCGTACGTCTTCTCGTGCTCCGTCCGACGGCCGGCCAGCTCCTCCTCAAGGTCGGCCAGCGCCTTGACGGTGCGCTCCCGCGCGTTGGCGAGTGTCTTCTCCGCCTCCGCCTGGAGTTTGGTGGCCCGCTGGGTGTGCGTCTCGATGATCGCTGCGGCCTGCTTCTCGGCCAGATCCAGGATCTGGCCGACCATCGGGCCCACGTCCTGGAAGGTGGCCTTGTCCACTTGCGCCGGTCGCTGCCGCAGCTCGGCCATCTCGCCTTGGACCGCCTGGAGCTTTCCGGTCAGCTCGCGCACCTGTGCCGTGGCCCGGTCCCGCTCGGCCGAGACCGCGGCGAGCCGGCTGTCCACCTGCTCGACGTAGCGCTCGACCTGCCGTTTGTCGAACCCACGCAGGGCGACCTCGAAATTCGGCCGCGAGGCCAGGTCGTCGCGGACTGCGAACGGCTCCTCGCCGATGGACATGCCCCATCCTCCGTAGGATCGAAGAGCGCCACGCCGGCGGGCCGGCGGCGGATGACGCGCAACGTTACCGCTGCTCCGACTGCTCTGTCGTCCCACCCCGGTACGGTTTTCGGGCCGCCTGACGGGTGGCCCCGTGTCGGCGTCCCGTCCGATCGCGCCAGCGGGCTCGTCACGGATCCGCGCTGTGGGTTGACCAGCGACGCGGCGTGACGGATCGATCCCTGTGCACCGGCGTCGCGGTGCCGGCGGCGTGGATGAAAGTGAAGCCAACCCGCGTCTTGACAGCTACTTAGGTTAGGTTAACCTAACCGCATGTCGAGCGGACTGGCGTTGGACGACGCCGAGCAGAGCCTACGCGGTGCCGACCTGTGCCTGGGCTACCACGGCACGACTGTGGTGCACGGCGCGGCGATCACCCTGCGTCCCGGCGCGGTGACCGCGCTCGTCGGGCCCAACGGCAGCGGCAAGTCCACCCTGTTGCGGGCACTGGCCCGGCTGCACCCGCTCGACAGCGGCAGCGTCCACTTCGCCGACGGCATCGCCGCGGCGGGCCTGCCCGCCAAGGAGTACGCCCGCCGGGTCACCCTGCTCGCCCAGAGCAGGCCGATCCCCAACGGTGTCACCGTCCGCGACGTCGTCGGCTACGGCCGTCACCCCTATCGGGGCCGGTGGCGTGCGGACGACCCGGACGGCCCCGCCGCCATCGCCCGCGCGATGGAGGTCACCGGCGTCAGTGCGATGGCCGGCCGTCCGGTGGACGAACTCTCCGGCGGCGAGCTGCAGCGGGTCTGGCTGGCCACCTGCCTGGCCCAGGACACCCCGGTACTGCTGCTCGACGAGCCGACCACCTTCCTCGACCTGCGGTACCAGGTCGGGATTCTCGATCTGATGCGTGACCTCGCCGACGACCACGGGGTCGCGGTCGGCGTCGTGCTGCACGACCTGAACCAGGCCGCCGCGGTGGCCGACGAGGTGGTCCTGCTGCACGGCGGCCGGGTCCGCGCCACCGGCACGCCGGCCGAGGTCTTCACCGAACACGACCTGACCGAGACGTACGGCATCCGGATCGAGGTCAGCACCGACCCGCTCAGCGGGCTGGTGACGACCCGCCCCGTGGGCCGACACCTGGCCCGAATCCCGGTCTGAGCACACAGACCGGTCACGACACCCACCCGAGAAAGAACATCATGTCCCGTACCCGTGTTACCGCCCTGGTGGCTGCCGCCACCGCGGTGCTGCTGGCCGCCTGCGGCACCACCGAGAACACCGCCGAGCCAGCCGCCTCCACGCCGGCCGCCAGCGGCCCGGTCACCGTCACCGACAGCCGGGGCAAGGAGGTCAAGCTCGACGCCCCCGCCACCAAGGTGGTCGGCCTCGAATGGGGCGAGGTCGAGATGCTGGTCAGCCTCGGCGTCATGCCGGTCGGGGTCGCCGACCCCAAGGGGTACGCGACCTGGGTGAGCGCCGCCAAGCTCGACGCGGGCGTCAAGGACGTGGGTACCCGCGGTGAGCCGAGCATCGACTCCATCGTGGCGCTGCAACCCGACCTCGTGGTCATGGAGGACGACCGCGGCGCCAACGTGATCACCCAGTTGGAGAAGTACGTCCCGGTCATCGTCACCAAGGGCAGCGACGCCTCGGACAACCTCGGCCGGATGCGGGCCGACCTGAACATGATCGCCGCCGCGGTCGGCAAGACCGCCGAGGCGGAGAAGCTGCTCGCCGACTTCGACGCCGCCATCGCCGACGGCAAGAAGAAGATCGCCGACGCCGGTGCCGCCGGTAAGCCGTTCGCCATCGCCGACGGCTGGAAGGAAGGCAGCACGGTCAGCATCCGGATGTTCGGCGAGGGCGCCCTGGTCTCCCAGATCGGCATCCAGCTCGGCCTCACCAACGCCTGGACCGGCGAGACCGACGAGGCCTGGGGCCTGGGCCAGACCGACGTCGAGGGCCTGACCGTCCTGTCCAGCCCGGACCTGCACTTCTTCTACAACGCCTCGGACGGCGCCGACGTCTTCGCCGACGGCCTGAACAGCAACGCCATCTGGAAGTCGCTGCCCTTCGTCAAGCAGGGCAACCTGCACCGGATGCCCGACGGGATCTGGACCTTCGGCGGGCCGCTCTCCGGCAAGCAGTACATCGACCAGCTCGTCAACACCTACGCGGTGTGACCATGCTGTCCGCGCCCTCGCGTCCGGAGCCGGCTGTCCAGCCGGCTCCGGCCGGGCGGCCCTCGGTTCCCCGCATCGTCGGGATCTTCGTCATCGCCACCGCGCTGCTGCTGGTGGTCGTGGCGGTGCACCTCACCCAGGGCACCTCCGCCGTGGGTGCGCTAGACCTGCTCCGGCTGCTGACCGGCGGGGACGACGAGACCGCCCGGGTGCTCGTCGCCTCCCGGGTGCCCCGGCTGCTCGCCGGGCTCACCATCGGTGTCGCCCTCGGCTTCGCGGGCGCGGCCCTGCAGTCGATCGCCCGCAACCCGCTCGCGTCCCCGGACACCCTCGCCGTCAACGCCGGCGCCCACCTGGCCATCGTCTCGGTCGCCGCGTTCGGCATCGCGCTGCCCGCGTTGCCCGCCGGTGGCCTGGCCTTCTGCGGCGGCCTCGCCGCCGCCGGCCTGGTGATGGCGATGTCGTCCGGCGGTCAGGCCGGCACCACCCGACTGATCCTCGCCGGCTCGGCCACCGCGCTGGCGCTCAGCTCGGTGACCATGCTGCTGCTCCTGCTGTTCGAGCAGGCCACCATCGGCCTGTTCGCCTGGGGCAACGGTTCCCTGGTGCAGAGCGACCTCGACGCGCTCACCCAACTCGCCCCGGTGATCGTGGCCGCCGTCGCGGCGCTGATGCTGTTCGGCCACCGCCTCGACATCCTCGCCCTCGGCGACGACACCGCAACCGTGCTCGGCATCGACGTACGCCGGACCCGGCTGATCGTCACCGTGCTGGCCGTGCTGTTGTCCGCCGCGGCGGTCACCCTCACCGGCCCGGTCGGCTTCGTCGGTCTCTGCGCGCCGGTGATCGTCCGGCTGCTCGGTTCGCTGGTGCCCGGCGTCCATCGGCACCGGATCCTGCTGCCACTGTCCGGCGTGGCCGGCGCCGTCATCGTCCTCGGCTCCGACGTGCTGCTGCGGGCACTGATGGGTGGCCAGGCCGGCGTGGACATCCCCACCGGTGTGGTGACCACGCTGCTCGGCGCGGGAATCCTGATCTGGCTGGCCCGCCGGCACCGCGACGCCGGCCCCACCCGCCGCCCGCCCGGCGGTCACGCGGCCGTGCGCTCCGCGACCTTCCACCGCACAGTGCTTACCGTCGCCGCCACCGTCACCGCCGGGGCGGTGCTGCTCGGCATGCTCGCCGGGGACACCTGGCTGCTGCTCGGCGACATCGTCAACTGGATCAACGGCAGTACCGGGCCGGCGTACACCTTCGTGCTGGACCAGCGGTGGCCGCGCGTCGCCGCGGCGACGCTGGCCGGCGCGGCCCTGGCGGTCGCCGGTACCACCGTGCAGGCGGTCTGCCGCAATCCGCTGGCCGAGCCCGGCATCCTCGGCATCACCGCCGGCGCCGGGCTGGGCGCGGTCTCGCTGCTCACCTTCGTGCCGCTGGCCGGTGTCTGGGCCGTCTCCGGGGTCGCCGGGCTCGGCGCCATGCTGGCCTTCGCCCTGGTGTACGGCGCGGCGTGGCGTGGCGGCCTCAGCTCCGACCGGTTGGTCCTGATCGGCTTCGGTGCCTGGCAGGGCGGCATGGCCCTGATCACCTTCATGATCGTCGCCTTCGATCCCTGGAACACCGGCAAGGCCCTCACCTGGCTCTCCGGCTCCACCTACGGCCGGACCGCGACCCAGGTGCTGCCGGTGGCGATAGCCCTGCTGGTGCTCACCCCGGCGGTGGTGGCCGCCCGGCGCGAGCTGGACCTGATGACGCTCGACGACGACACCCCACGGGTACTCGGCGTCCGGCTGGAACGGACCCGACTGATCGCGCTCGGCGCGGCGGCCCTGCTCACCTCGACGGCGGTCTCCGCCGTCGGAGTGATCGGCTTCGTCGGCCTGGTCGCCCCGCACGCGGCCCGGGCCCTCGTCGGCGGCCGACACACCCGGGTGCTCCCGGTCGCCGCGCTGCTCGGCGCGGCCCTGGTCAGTCTCGCCGACACCCTCGGCCGCACCGTGATCGCGCCGGCTCAGATCCCCGCCGGACTGGTCACGGCCATGATCGGCACCCCCTACTTCGTCTGGCTGCTGTGGCGTTCACGCGCCGCCGCACCCCGGTAAGCGCACCGACCCGATACGGAGAGGCACCATGACCCACACCCTGCCCGTAGCACCCTGGCGGCTGTTCGCCGTCGAGGTCCGCGCGGTACGTCGGCTCAGCCCGTCCTTCGTCCGGGTCACCTTCACCGGCCCGGACCTGGACCGCTTCGCCGACAACGGCTACGACCAGCGGATCAAGCTGGCTCTGCCGCTGCCCGGCCAGGTCGGCGTGCACCTGCCGCAGGGGCCGGACTGGTACGCGCGGTGGCGGGCCCTGCCGGATCACGAACGCAACCCGATCCGGACGTACACGGTGCGCGCGGTCCGGCCGTACCTGAGCGAGATCGACGTCGACCTGGTGCTGCACGGCGACGGCGGACCGGCGACCCGGTGGGCCCGCCGGGTCAGCCCCGGCGACGAGATCGCCATCGTGGGTCCGGACTCGGCGTACGGCGGCGACCACGGCGGGGTCGAGTTCCGGCCCCCGTCGACCGGGTGCCTGCTGCTGGCCGGCGACGAGACGGCGGTGCCGGCGATCAGCGGCATCTGCGAGCGGCTGCCGCTGGACGCGCGCGGCCGGGTGCTGCTGGAGGTCCCCGAGGCCGGCGACGCGCTGTCGCTGATCACGCCGCCCGGTGTCAAGGTGACCTGGCTGCCCCGGGGTGCCGGCGGATACGGCAGCCGCCTCGTCGCCGCCGTCGCCGCGGCCGCCGGCGAACTGCTCGCCGGTGTGGCGGGCGCGCCGGTGGCTCCGGCCGGCCAACTGGTCGACGAGGTGGACGTGGACCACGAGATCCTCTGGGAGGTGCCCGACGTGCCCCCGGCCGCCCCGCTCTACGCCTGGCTGGCCGGCGAGGCCGGTGTCATCCGTACCCTCCGCCGGCACCTGGTCACCGAGCGCGGCCTCGACCGCCGCGCAGTCGCCTTCATGGGCTACTGGCGCCACGGCCGCCCCGACCCCTCCTAAACCCCCACCCACCCTTCACCCCAACCCGCCCACCCCACCCACCGGGCGGGGCGGGGGGTGGTTAGGGGAGGGGGTGGGAGATGTTGCGGGCGTGGTCGGTGAGGGCGGCGGCGACGACCGTCGCCTCCAGCGGCAGCACCTCGAGGCAACGGCGTACGGCGGCGGACATCAGCGTGTTCGGCACTCGCATGGACAGCGTGCAGTGCGGCACCCACCGGCCCGGCCGGTAGTGCTCCACAAGCGTCACTCCGCCCGCGACGAGCAGGTCGTGCACCCGCCGGTGGTGCTCCAGCAGTTCCGGGGTGGGTACCGGACCCAACCAGAGCACCCGACCGACGAACTGGCCGGCGTGTTGGAACGACAACCGCAGCGGCGCCGCCACCGTGACGCCGGCCAGCGCCGCCGTGACCTGCTCAGGGTCGAAGCGCGGCGCGACCGCGAGTGAGACGTGCGGCCGGTGCCGCTGCTCCAGCAGGGAGCGCATGCTCTGCACCCCCTCGGCCTCCAGGGCGTCCCACAGCACCCGGATCCGCCGGGTGGCGACGGTGTCCAGGTACAGCTCCAACGCGGCGACCACATGATCATTCTAGGGTGGTGTCCAGGGACGTCGGCGGTGTGGCGCGGTGCGGTCCGGGCGGCGTTTCACGGCACGATGACGGCCCGACCTTCCAGGGTGCCGTCCTGCATCATCCGGTACGCGCTCATCGCGTCGTCCAGGCTGAACGTGGTGGTCTTCGGTCGTACCAGTCCACGCGCACCCAGGTCGAGCACCTCAAGCAGCTCCGGACGGCTGCCCCAGTAGGTGGTCTGGATGCTCACCTCGTACGGCACGGAGAAGAAGCCGACCGACAGCGAGCCACCGCCGAGCCCCACGATGGTCAGGTCACCCACGGTCCGGGCGGCGGCGACCCCCAGCTTCAGCGTGGCGTCGGCACCGACGAAGTCGAGCACCACGTCGGCCCCCCGGCCGCCGGTGATCCTGCGGATCTCATCGGCGGTGCCCTCGCCCGAGCGCATCGTCAGGTCGGCACCGCAGTCCTCGGCGAGCCGCAGCGCCTCGGGTCGGGTGTCCACCGCGATGACCCGGGCGGCGGTGGTCGCCTTGAGGATCTGCACGCCGACGTGCCCGAGCCCGCCGACGCCGATCACCACTGCGGTGCTGCCGGGTGGCAGCTTCGGCCAGGACCGGCGAATGGCGTGGTACGGGGTGAGTCCCGCGTCGGTAAGTGGCGCGGCGTCAACCGGATCAAGTCCTTCGGGCAGCGGTAGTACCTGCCGAGCGTCCGGCACCAGCTCGTACTCGGCCATTCCGCCGTCCAGGCCCAGGCCACCGCCTCCGCCCGGCACCGGCGCGGCGGCCGGGTTCTCGCAGTAGTTGTCGACGCCGACCCGGCAGCGGGCGCAGCGGCCGCAGCCCCAGGGGCCGTAGACCGCCACCGGCTGGCCCACCTCCAGCCCGGTGACTCCCGGGCCGAGCCGGTGCACCCAGCCCGCGTTCTCGTGACCGAGCGTGAACGGCGGATTCCAGGGCAGGCCGCCGGCCTCGAAGTCGTGCATCAGGTGCAGGTCGGAGTGGCAGGCACCGGCCGCCCCGATCCGCACCACCACCTCACCCGGGCCGGGTGCCGGTTCGTCGACCTCGACAAGTTCCGGCTCCGTTTTCCATGCGGGCAGCCGCAGTGCACGCATCCCTGTCTCCCGTCGTCGGTGGCGCCTGCCCCGGGCTCCCCGGCGGACGCCGGCCCAAACCACAGGGGCCGGCCGTCTTCGCAAGCGCAGCCCGCCCCGAGGCTCGACGACGGCGGCACAGGCGTGTGCCAGGTGGCGGCCCGAACCGGTCAGGCGGCGGCCCGAACCGGTCGGTCGGTGGCCAGGTCGCTCAGTCGGTGCGGTCGGAAAGCACGGTGGGCCAGGTTCAGGCCGGCGCCACCGGCTCGGACCGTGCCGGCGCGGCAGGGTCGGCTCCGGCTGGCACCGGCTCGGGCTGCGCCGCCGGCACCGGCTCGGGCCGCGCGGCAGGGTCGGCTCCGGCTGGCACCAGGTCAGGCTGCGCTGGCGGGGCAGGGGCGGCTCCGGCTGGCGCGGGCGCGGGCCGGAGCCGGGTCAGCGTCCGGTCGGTGCCGACGAACAGCAGGCCGAGCAGCCAGAACGCCACGGCGAGGCTGGCCGAGACAACCCCCACCCCGGCGTAGCCGAGCTCCCCCGCGTCCAGGAAAGGGTACGGGTAGCGGTGCACGACCAGCCCGCGTACCAGGGCGAAGCCCAGGTAGCCCAGCGGGAACGCCAACCACCACAGCGCGTGCCGCAGCCGCAGTCGCCCGCGTCGGCCGAGCAGCGCCCAGTCGGCGACGGCGAGCAACGGCACCACTGTGTGCAGGAACTGGTTGCCAAGGGCCTCGCCGAGGGCCCGGTCCGGTTGCGGCATGGCGAACGGGCTGGCCGGGTTGGCCAGCACCAGGTGGTAGACCACGGCGGTGATGGTGATGTAGAGGGTCACCGCGCCGGTGAGCGCCGCCGGTGGATCGGGCCGACCCCGGTGGGCCCGCCAGACCGCGTACCCGGCGACCAGGCCCACCGCGAGGTTGCTCTGGATGGTGAAGTACGGCAGCAGCCCGGTCACCGTCGCCGGGCCGAGCGCGGTGAGCACCACACCGGCCAGCACACTGATCACGATCGCCAGGCGGAGCAGCACCGCCGTTGATCGACGCCGCAGAGTCATCGCGGCACGTTACCAACGGGTCGGCCCGGCGGTCACCGGCCCAGCGGTTGCCGATCGGACCGTTCGGCGGTCCACTGAATTACATGGGTGTCATCAAGGTGGGCACGTCCTCGTGGGCGGACCGGACGCTGGTGCGGTCCGGCTGGTACCCGCGTCAGGTGAACAACCCGGCCGGGCGGCTGCGCCACTACGCCGACCGGTTCGGACTGGTCGAGGTGGACACGTCGTACTACGCGGTGCCCGCGCCGGAGGTCGCGCAGGGCTGGGTGGACGCCACCCCCGACGGCTTCACCTTCAACGTCAAGGCGTTCAGCCTCTTCACCGGCCACCCGACCCCGGTGGCCACCCTGCCCGCCGATCTCCGACCGGCCGGCGGCCCGGCCCGGATCCGGCGGCGCGACCTGCCGACGGCCGCGTACGACGAGCTGTGGAGCCGGTTCCGGGATGCGCTGGCACCGATCGCGGCGGCCGACCGGCTCGGCGCGGTGCTGTTGCAGTTCCCGCCCTGGCTGGCGCGCGGTGACGCGGCCCGGCGACGGATCGCCGAGCTGGCGTCGCGGTGCCGGCCGTGGCGGGTCGCCGTCGAGCTGCGGCACGCCTCCTGGTTCGAGGGGACGGCGGCGCTGGAGACCCTGGCCTTCCTCCGTGAGCAGGGGTTGACCTTCTGCTGCGTGGACATGCCGCAGGGGCATCCGGACTCGGTGCCGCCGATCCCGGTCGCCACCGCCGATCTGGCGATGATCCGGTTCCACGGCCACAGCAGCGGCTGGACCAGCGGCGACAAGGAGGACCGGTTCCGGTACGCCTACGGCGACGAGGAGCTGCGCCGCTGGTCCGAGCTGCTGGTGGAGCTCGCCGGGCAGGCCGACGAGCTGCACGTGCTGTTCAACAACTGCTGCGCCGGTCAGGCCCAACGCGACGCGGAACGGCTGGCCGGCCTGATCGAGACTGCCACCCGGCGAGCCGTACCGTCCTGACCGGACGCCGCGACGCTCAGCCGCGTCCGGTCCCCTCCGGGTGCATACCGGTGGCCTCCTCCAGCGCGTTGTCCGGCAGGTCCCCACCGGCCTCGTCGTCGGGAAAGCTGCGCCGCGACGGCGCCGGGTCCGGCGGTGCCCCGGGCCCGGCCACCGGCGTACGGGTCGGCTCCACCGAGCCGAACCCGTGCCGCCCGGCGGGCCGGTCCGTCGGGTCACCGGCGAGGGTGCCGGGCGTGCGTCGTTCGCCGCGCCGCCCCTCGGGCACAGCGGTCTCCTCGCTGCCCTCGCCCATCGGGGAGTCCTCGCCGGCACCCCACGGCGGATCCGCGTCGAAGCCGTCGGTGGTCCCCCAGGGCGCGACACCCTCGGGTCCCCGGTCCTGCCTGTCCCGGTCCGTCATGGCCACCTCGCTGATCGGTGCGCGGGCGTCGGTCCGCCTGGAACCGACGCCGGCACATGGGTGCGCTGGCGGTCGTGCATCTTCGCCGCCGGTCAGCGGCCGGACATCGCCATCTGCCGGATCGCCTTGGCCGCCGCCATCCCGCCGGCGCCCTTGCCCATCGTCTTCGACGCGTGCCCGAGGCCACCGACGCGGCCGATCATGCCGCGCAGGACCTGCCCGGGTTTCTGCTGCTCACCCATGTAGGCGGTGACCACGATCAGGGCGCCGGTCAGCGCCGGGATCGCCCATTGCAGCATCTTCAGCTGGCGCTGGCAGGACGCCACGTTCGCCGGTGTCTGCTGGTTCGGTTCGGTGACCCCCTCGACCGAAGGTCGGCCGGCCTTGGCCAGTCGCATGCCGAGCAACCGGCTGTACCCGGTCACCGCCAGGGCGCCCACGGTCAGCGCGGTCTTCACGGTGCTGGCCCGACCCACCCCGGCCTGAGCGGCCATCCGTGGGCTCTCGGTCACCAGTTCACCGACCGCGCCGGCGAGGTGGGCACCGATCGCCGCCGCGTTCACCGGCGTCCACCGGTTCCAACCGGTGGACGCCACCGGAAGTCGTTGGGTCGAGTCGCCGATCCGGGCTGCGGCACCGTTGACGCCGAAGGCACCCATCAGGGAGCCGCCGAACCAGGCCGCCAGGCCCAGGTCGTGCATCGAGCGTAGTGCGGTGTGGCTGTCAGACATCTGGTCCCCTTCCACCGTGTCGGGCGCAGCGGCTTACCCGCCTCGGGCCGGGCTAATCGCCGCGACCCGGGCTCCACGCCCGCCCCCGGTGGGTCAGCGCCGGGCGAGTCGGGTCTCGGATCCGACCCGGGTCAACTTCTCCGGGTTGCGGACGTAGTAGATGCCCCCGATGCCGGCCTTCCCGACGCGGACCGCCAGCACGCCGTCGAGTTCACCGTCCAGGTGTACGACGAGAGCCGGGCCGCCGTTGAGCAGCGTGGCGGCCGCGGTCAGCCGACCCGGCACCTTGCGGAGACCACCGAGGATCATGCGGGCCACCTTGTCGGCGCCGACGATCGGGCGCGGCACGGCCTGCCGCACGCCACCGCCGTCGGCGACCAGGACGACCTCGGGGGCGAGCACGTCGAGCAGGGCCTGGAGATCGCCGGTCTCGACCGCGCGCTGGAACGACTCCAGCGCTGCCCGGGTCTCGCCCGGGGAGACCACCTCGCGGGGGCGGCGGGCGCTGACGTGCTGACGGGCCCGGTGCGCGATCTGTCGTACGGCGGCGGGACTGCGACCGACCGCGGCCGCGATCTCGTCGTAGCTGACCTCGAACGCGTCGCGCAGCACGAACACGGCACGTTCGGTCGGTGACAACGTCTCGAGGACGAGCATCAGCGCCATCGAGACGCTCTCGGCGAGTTCGACATCCTCGGCCACGTCCGGCGCGGTGAGCAGCGGCTCGGGCAACCACGACCCCACATACGCCTCCTTGCGGCGACGCAACGTGCGCAGCCGGTTGAGCGCCTGCCGGGTGGTGATCCGGACCAGGTAGGCCCGCTTGTCGCGGACCCGCCCCAGGTCGACGTCGACCCACCGCAGCCAGGTCTCCTGAAGGACGTCCTCGGCGTCGGCGGCCGATCCGAGCATCTCGTACGCGACGGTGAACAGCAGGTTCCGGTGGGCGACGAAGGTCGCGGTCGCCGGGTCGGTGGCGGGATCACTCACTGTCTCGGCCTCTCCTTCATGCGGGTTGCGGGGTCGGCCACGGCACGGCCTGATCGGACCGTGCCGTGGACCGACGGTCTAGACCGTGCGCTCCGCTGTGGTCGGTGCCTCGCCACGCCCGCCCAGTAGCTGCCGGCGCCTGCCATCCTTGAACGGCCAGCGGTACGAGCCGGGTTCGCGTGCCTCGTGCGCCAGCTCCTTGAGCATGGACCTGATGGCGTACTCCTTGATGGTGGCGGCGAGCCGGCCGCCGAGGTAGAACCGGTTGGCGGTGTCGTCCCGGGCGGCGATCTGCGCGGTGGCGGCCCGACGACCCAGTCCGATGCACTGGCCGAAGAACCCGATGTCGATCGGCTCGGGCTGGTCACCGGCGATCCGGCGGAGCACCGTGTCGGCGGCGTGTGCGCCGAGCGGACGGGCGGACTGGCAGCTCATCCGCAACGGCCGGCCCGACGGCGCCACCGCGTCACCGGCCGCGACGATGTGCACGTCGTCCACGCTGGTGAGCGTCTCGTCGGTGAGCAGGCGACCCAGCGCGTCGGTGCTCAGCCCGCTGCGCGCGGCCAGGTCCGGCACGCCGAACCCGGCGGCCCAGATGGTCACCGTGCTGGCAAGTTCGCGGCCGTCGCCGAGCCGCACCGCATCCGGAGTCACCGCCGTCACCTTCGTGCCGGGACCGTCGAGCACGGTCACCCCGAGCCTGGTCAGCCGGTTGGCGACCGACCGTCGGCCCCGGGGATGCAGGTACGGCCCGAGCACGCCACCGCAGACCAGGGTCACCGTACGGCCCGTCTCCGCCAATTCGGCGGCGGTCTCGATGCCTGTCGCGCCGGCGCCGACCACCGTCACCGGAGCTGTCGGCGGTGCGGCGGCGATGACCCTACCCAGTCGCTGCGCCTCCTCCAGGGTGGCGACCGAGTGGGCGTGTTCCGCCGCCCCGGGCACCCCCGGGTCGCCGCTGCCACTGCCCACCGCGTAGATCAGATAGTCGTAGTCGATGGTCCCGGCGGACTCGGTGGTGATCCGCCGCCCCACCGCGTCGATCCCGGTCGCGGCATCGACCACGAGCCGGACGCGGTCGGCCAGGATGCCCCGGTAGTCGGCGACCGCCTCGGCGGACCCACCGGCCACCTGGTGCAGCCGCAGCCGCTGGACGAAGTGCCGGCGCGGGTTGACAAGCGTCACCCGCACGTCGGCGCGGCGGGTCAGGCGGTTGGCGGCCATCACACCGGCGTACCCGCCGCCGATGACGACCACGTTCGGGTGCTGGGTCATGGTGTCTCCTTCGCGTCAGGGTTCGGCCTCAAGACACCGGAGGGCCGACCGCTGTGATGCCGCGTGAGACAGCTCACGTGCCTGCGTGGTGGGGGACAGTTCGCGGGTCCGTCCGCCCTCGGTCGGATTGACCGGCCCCACTACGCTCGCCGCATGTCACACCCGGCACCCGGAACGGGCTCCGAAGGCAAGCTCGTGTGGGCCTCCGAGGAGGTGATCGCCCGCATCGGGCAGGAGGTCAACCCGCAGCCGAGTCTGTCGAACAGGATCGCGCTGGCCGTGCCGACCGCCTTCGTCCTCGCGTGGCCAGCGGCATTCCTCGGGCTCGCGGTGACCACCCTGATCGCGCCGTCGGCGACCGACGACGCCAGTGTCTGGCGGGTCGCGTTCTGGGCCCTGCAGTTCGCCGGACTCACCGCGCTCGCGGCGGCGGTCAGCGCGGCGCTGCGTCGATCCGCCGAGCCCGAAGTGGCCCCTTCACCCCGGCGGATCGCGTTGCGGGTGGCGGGTCACGCGCTGGTCACCGTGGTGTGCGCGGGGTTGGTGCTGACCCTGGCCGGGCTCTCCGGCGGCCAGATCGCCACGCTGGCGGCCGTGCTGGTGGTGGTGTTGCACCTGTTGCCGATGACCGTGGCCCGACTGCTGTTCCGGCTGCGCCGACGCGGTGCGGCGGGGCCGTCGGCCTGACCGGGGGTCAGCGCACGGGCAGGGTGGTGACGAAGTCGGCCACCCGCGCGGCCAGCGGATCGGCGGCGCGTACCCAGGTGAAGTGGTCCAGGGCGGTGCCCGGGGCGGCGTAACGCTCGCGCTCGACGGGGGCCGCGGTCAGCTTCGCGCAGAGGCGGTCCAGCGTGGGATGCGGGGTGTACTGGTCGCCGTCGACGCTGATCGCCAGCACCGGCGTGCGGATCCGCCGCACCGCCGCCTCGGCGTCCACCCCGTCCACCTCGGGAAAGCGTCCGGTGCGGGCGGTGTGCGCCCAGTCGCGGATCACCCCGCGCGCCTGCCGGCCACCGAAACCCCACCCGGGCCAGACCCCGAGCAGCCGGGCCGTGGCGGCGATGCCCTGGGTGTACGGCAGCACCCCGTACCGCCGGGGACCGGCGAAGTCACGCCAGTAGGGGATGCCTACGGCGATGAGGGCCAGCCCGTCCACCTCGTGCTCGCCGTGCAGGGCCAGGTGCAGCACGGCGGCCTGGCCGCCGAGGGAGTGCCCCAGCAACAGGGTCCGCCGGCCGTCCAGCCTGGGCTTGAGCGCGGACCGTACCGCCCCGACGTCGGCGGCCAGCTCCGCGTAGCCGTACCGGCAGGTCCGGCTCGGTGGGGGAGTGCTCTCGCCGGTGCCGCGCAGGTCCGCCACGACCACGGCGAGCCCGGCGGCGCGCAGCGCGGCGGCGAACGGCCGGTAGTACCGGGCCCGGACCCCCATCGCCGGCGCGATCAGCACCACCGGGGCGTCGGTCACCCCGTCGGGTTCCGGGTAGACCTGGACGCCGAGGCGGGCGCCGTCGACCTGGACGAACTCCTGCTGGTACTCCACCGTCGCGCTCACCAGACCATGTTACCGGTCGGTAGGTAGTGGTCGGGGTGCCGCCCCGGCGGTCGCCGGCCCACCGGGGCGGCACGGCCTCAGGCCGGCTCGCCGCGCAGCATGCCGGGACCGAACACCTCGTAGGCGATCCGCTCCACCGGCACCCCCCGGCGCAGCAGGCCGCCCCGGACCGTGTTCATGAACGGCAACGGTCCGCACAGGTGCACGTGGGCGTCGGGGGAGAGGGGGATCAGCTCCGGATCGACCCGACCGCCGCTCACCGTGGCGTCGAGGACGGGCGGCGGGGCGTCGTTGGTGTCCTCGTACCACACGGTGGTGTGCAGGTTGGGCAGCGCGGCACGCAGTCGCGGCAGGTCACCGCGCAGGGCGTGGGTCGTGCCGGCCCGATCCGCGTGCACCAGCACCACCGGCCGGCGGGGCGCGGCGACCGCCAGATGCTCCAGCGCGGCCATCGCCGGGGTCAGTCCGATGCCGGCGCTCACCAGCAGCAGCGGCCCGTCTCCGGCGACCGCGCTGACCTCACCGAAGGGCGGGCTGAGCCGCAGCGTGTCACCGACGGCCACCCGCTCGTGCAGGAAGGTGGAGACCAGGCCGTCGGGGGCGCCGTCGACACCGCGTAGCCGCTTGACGGCGATCCGCCAGGAGGCCGCGCCCGGGCAGCCGCTGAGGCTGTACTGCCGGATCTGCTGGCCGCGACCACCGTCGAGGTCGACGGCGACCGAGGTGTACTGGCCGGGGACGAATGTGGGGGCCGCAGCGCCGTCGGCGGGCGCGAGCGTGAACGACACCACGTCGCTGGTCTCCTGCCGGCGGGCCGTCACGCGCCACGACCGCCACACCGACTCGCCCTCGGCCAGCCCGGCGGCCGCGTACAGCCGGGCCTCCCGGGCGACCAGCTCGCAAGCCAGCAGCCAGTAGACCTCGTCCCAGGCAGCGGCGACGGACGGGGTCACCGCCTCGCCGAGCACCTCACCGACGGCGGCGAGCAGGTGCCGGCCCACGATCGTGTACTGGGCCGGGGTGATACCCAGCGACGCGTGCTTGTGGGCGATCCGGTCCAGGACCGGCGCCCAGGGCACGGCGCTGGCACCCGTCAGGTGCTCGGCGTACGCGACCACGGCGGCGGCCAACGCGGCCTGCTGCGCGCCGCTCGCCTGGTTGCCCCGGTTGAACAGGTCGAGCAGCTCCGGACGGGCCTCGAACATCCGCTGGTAGAACCGCCGTGTGATGGCCTCGCCGTGCGCGCGTACGGCGGGCAGGGTCGCCGTCACCACCGCTGCTGAGGACTGGGTGAGCACGATTGTTCTCCTTTGGATCGACCGCTCGGGCATCACCACGAAACAGGAATCCTCGATACCTGTTTCAGGGTCGAAAGTCCCGGATCGCCGGTCGGGCTTGTCACACCGGTATCCCGGCCGACCGCGTCACCGGTCCGTCACTAGGGTCGAAACGTGAAGCTCAACCGGTCCACCGACATGGCACTGCGGATCGCCATGCAGGTCGCGGCCACGGACGGCCGGATGACTGTGGACGAGTTGGCCGACCGGCTGGCGCTGCCGCGCAACCACGTGGCCAAGGTGGTGCAGCGGCTCCAACGCCTCGGCGTGCTGGTGACCATCCGGGGCCGCTCCGGCGGTGTGGCGTTCGCCGCCGACGCCGCGGCGTACACCGTCGGGCAGGTGGTCCGGGCGTTCGAGGGCGAGGGTGAGGTGGTCGACTGCGAGGCACCGGCCTGCCCACTGCGGGCGGTCTGCCGGCTGCGGGCGGAGCTGCGACGGGCGCAGGAGTCTTTCCTCGCCGTCCTCGACGGGGTGCGCCTCGGCGAACTGGTCGACGGGCCGGCCGGGCCGGTGCTGCTCGCCCTCGGCCGGACATCGGCACCGTCGGCAACGCCGGATGCCGCCCGGACCTCGGCGGTCCGGGCGGCATCCGAGCCGGTCAGGAAACGCTGATCGTGCCGTTCGAGGCGCGTACGCAGGCGACCGAGCGGGCCGTGGCGGTGGCCGCGCCGGAGAGGCACTGTCCCAGCACCTGGTGTCCGGCGGCGTTCGGGTGCCACGACTCCTGGCAGGTCTGGAAGTAGCTGACACAGGTGTTCGCGATCCGCTGGATGGCGATCTTGTCCTTGCCGGAGAGGCTGGTCACGAAGGTCCCGTTCGGCGGGCTGTCCATCAGCCGGATCGGGGTGGCCAGGGTGCCGGTCGGGCTGTTCGTGTTCTCGCAGAGCCGGGCACCGTCGAAGGCCCGCTGCACGTTGAGGTAGACCAGGTCGGCCCCGGCGAACTCGGCGGCCAGGGTGTCCCGGGCGGAGCGCACGATGCTCCCGAGTCCCTGCGAGAACCGGTGACCAGGGGCGAGGCTCGCGCGGTGGATCGGGCAGCCGGCCGCGTACCGCTCGGCACCCAGCGCGCGGAACTTGTCCCGGGTGTCGTCCCGGCTGTCCTCCTCGTGGAAGGCCGGGGCCAGGTCCAGCGGCAGCGGGTTCGTGTAGTCCTGCAACACCACCCGGTGCTGGCCGTCGGCGTCCACCTCGCGCAGGGTGGTCAGGATCTGGCGTACCGCCGCGGTGGTCTCGGCCGTCGCGGCGGTGAGCTGCGCGGCGGTGGCCAGGTCGGCGTCCGTGCAGGGCTTCTGCTCCACCGGCCCGCCCAGGTACGCCCAGAACTCCCACCAGCCGGTCCAGGCGTCGGCGATGAAGCGGTTGGCGCACTTCTCGGCGACCCCGCCGAAGGTGAACGAGCTGTTGTTCGAGCCGAGCCCGATCAGCACCAGGTCGATGTCGTGGGTCTGGGCGACCGCGCGGAGCTGGTCGAGCTGGGCGGCGACCTGCCGGCCGTTCGTCCGGGCCGACGAGGCGGCGGCGATGTCGCGCGGCTGGCCGCCGGAGCAGGCCAGGTTGAACCGGTCCTGGATGCCGGGCAGCGTCGCCTTGTGCAGCGAGGCGTTGGCCGAGCGGTGGCAGAAGAAGGCGTCGTTGTTGGGTGCTGTCCACCCCGGGAAGCCCCGCGCGACGCCTGTCGCGTCGACCACCGGCTGGTAGGAGCCGGCGCCTTCGCCGCTGATGAAGCTGTCGCCGAGGGCCACCGCCGCGGTGGGTGGTGCGGCCGAGGCGGCGGGGGCCGCGACGGCGGTGGAGAGGGTCGCCGCGGCGACGGCCAGGGCCATCGCGGAGGCGGTACGACGCAACGCGGACATCGGCATCCCCATCCGTTCATGGAAATATGAAAGATCTTCTGGTGCGGTGATGAGATCACGCACGTGTGACGAACGTCAACAGTGGGAAACATCTGTGACAGGCGGGTCCGCAGGGGTCCGTGCGGCTCCCGTGTCGGCCACCGATTCCGGCTCCGACCACCGCCCGGCGGGCATAAGGCCGCCGGCCGGGGCGTTGACCGCAGCAGGTCCGCCAGCAGCGGCCTCGGCGTGCCGGCGGGTGTCCCGCACAGGTTGTCGGGGCGTGCGGCTACGCTCGCTGCGGCGTGTCCGCGCCGGGCCGACCGCCGACGGCGCGGGGAAGCACATCGCCGAGACCGGGGAGTACGACCAGTTGACCGCAGAGCCTGACACCCTGTACGGGGCCGACGACCTCACCCACCTTGAGGGGCTGGACGCCGTCCGCAAGCGGCCCGGCATGTACATCGGCTCCACCGACAGCCGTGGCGTGGGTCACCTCGTCAACGAGATCCTCGACAACTCGACCGACGAGGGCGTCGCCGGCCACGCCACAAGCATCGAGGTCATCCTGCACGCCGACGGCTCGGTGCAGGTCGACGACAACGGCCGTGGCATCCCCACCGACGTGCACGCCCGCTCCGGCATCTCCGGAGTCGAGCTGGTGCTCACCCGCCTGCACGCCGGAGGCAAGTTCGGCGGCTCCGGCTACAAGACCTCCGGCGGCCTGCACGGCGTGGGTGCCTCGGCGGTGAACGCCCTGTCCCGCCGCTTCGACGTCACCGTGCGCCGGGGCGGCAAGGTGCACGCCATGTCGTTCCGGCACGGCGTGCCGGGCATCTTCGACGGCGACGGCCCTGACGCGTCGTTCACCCCCGGCCCCGGGCTCCAGGTCGTCGGCGCCATGAAGCGTGGCCACCGCACCGGCACCTCGGTCCGCTACTGGCACGATCCCCGCTACTTCGAGACCGGCGCCACGCTCGATCACGACGCCGTCCGGGCCAAGCTGCGCCACACCGCCTTCCTGGTCCCCGGCGTCGGCTACACACTGCACGACCGCACCGCGGAAGAGCCCACCGAAGAGCGCTTCCACTACCCCAACGGACTCTCCGACATGGTGGAGTTCCTCGCTCCGGCCGGCGACCGGCCCGTCTCCGGCACTCTCCTGGTCACCGGCGAGGGGACGTACCGGGAGAACGCCGCCGACGCCAACGGCGTCATGCAGTCGAACGTGCAGCGCCGGGCCGAGGTCGAGATCGCCTTCCGCTGGGGCACCGGCTACGAACGCACCGTCGAGTGCTTCACCAACACCATCCGCAACGCCCACGGCGGCACCCACCGCAAGGGTTTCGAGCGGGCGCTGACCCGTACCCTCGCCGACGCGGTGCGCAACACCCGGGGCCTGCTCAAGGCCAAGGAGGACGCGCCAACCCTCGACGACGTGCTGGAGGGCATGACGGCGGTGGTGCACGTCCGGGTGCCCGAGCCGCAGTTCACCTCGCAGACCAAGGACGAACTCTCCACCGCCGGCATCACAAAGGTCGTGCAGGGCCTGGTGGAGCAGCACGTCAAGTCCTGGCTGGACGACCGCAAGACGCGCACCGAGGCGCGCACGGTCCTCCAGAAGATCGTCGACGCGTCCCGGGTACGCCTCACCCAGAAGCAGCAGAAGGACGCGGCCCGCCGCAAGACCGCCCTCGAAGGCGCGGCCATGCCCGCCAAACTCGTCGACTGCCGCGCCTCGGGCATCGACAGAAGTGAGCTGTTCATCGTGGAGGGCGACAGCGCCCTCGGCACCGGCCGACTTGCCCGCTCTGCCGAATACCAGGCACTCCTTCCGATCCGGGGCAAGATCCTCAATGTCCAGAAGGCCAACCTCCAGCAGGTGCTGGACAACGCCGAGTGCGCGGCGATCGTGCAGGTGCTCGGTGCCGGCTCCGGGCGCACGTTCGACCTGTCCGCGTTGCGCTACGGCCGGGTGCTGATCATGGCCGACGCCGATGTCGACGGCGCACACATCCGGACGCTGCTGATCACCCTGTTCGCCCGGTACATGCGGCCGTTGATCGAGGCGGGCCGGCTCTACGCCGCGATGCCGCCGCTGCACAAGATCACGACCAGGGGGCGCAACCCGGAGACCGTCTACACCTACACGCAGGCGGAGATGGAGTCGACGGTGCGCCGGTTCGAGAAGGCCGGCAAGCAGATCGTCACCCCGGTTCCCCGGTTCAAGGGTCTCGGCGAGATGGACGCCGACGAGCTGTGGGAGACCACGATGAATCCGGCCACCCGCGCGGTACGCCGGATCACCCTGGACGACGTCGACGCCGCCGAGCGGATCCTCGAACTGCTGATGGGGGAGAAGGTCGAGCCGCGCCGCAACTGGCTGATCGACTCCGCCGACCGGGTCGACCGTGACGCCATCGACGCCTGACCATCGCGTCTCTCGGAAGGAAAGCTGAGCCATGGCACGCCGCAAGGAGACGAAGGTCGACCATTCCGCGTTCGACCGGGCCGGCGCGCGGATCATCGACAACCCGCTGACCACCGAGGTGTCCGACTCCTACCTGGAGTACGCCTTCTCGGTCATCCACTCCCGGGCACTGCCCGACGCCCGCGACGGCCTCAAGCCGGTGCACCGCCGCATCCTCTGGTCGATGTACGAGCAGGGCCACCGCCCGGACCGGGCGCACGTGAAGTCCGCCCGGATCGTCGGCGACTGTTTCGTCTCGGGAACGCTGGTCTCCACACCCGAAGGTCTCAGGGCTATCGAGGACATTGAGATTGGTGACCTCGTGTTGGACGGGGATGGCACCGCTACTCCGGTCACCCAGGTTTACCGAAATCCCGTGTCGGAACTGGTCCGAGTCACCTGGAGTAATGGTCACACGATGGTCGTCACGCCCGGCCAACGGTTTCGTGTCGTAAATGACGACCTGACCGTTGGCTGGACCGAAGCCCGGGACCTGAAGAATCACCTGACACTGGCTTACGGCGGACGTCGCTGGCAGGCCGCCATCCCGGGTGGAGACATCTACGACTACGTCCGCGGACTCGTTGTAGCCGAGGGCTTCCCCGTCGATCGTGCACGAGCCGCAGATGGTCGTGTCCGAATACACATGTGCGACGGAGAGCCGCTCGATGCGGCGCACGGTTGGGCTATAGTCAACGGATTGAATGCCACTCGCGGCAAGCGCGAGGCAGCCAAGCCGGGCCATCGCGACCAGCACATCATCACGTTCGCCCGGCATCGGGGTCTGCTTGACGCTGCGACGCCGCTCAGCCGTGCCAAGCGGATCCCGGACGACATCATCGAAAACCGCTCCGCCTGGGCACCGTTCCTCGCCGGCTTCTTCGACGGCGACGGCTATGTGCGGAAACGTTTTCGAGAAATCGTCTTTGTGAGCACCAGCGAGACGTTGGTGCGTCAGGTATACGCCATGCTTGCCGATTTGGGAGTACACGGCCACCACTGGACCAGCAACCAAGCCGGCGACCACCCGCTCTGCGGTCTTGCCGTTACTGGGCGGGACGCCGCTGCCATTGCTGAGTTGCTTCTGCCCTGGGTGCGAATTCCATACAAGAACGACGGGCTTCGGCGGGTGATGGAGCTTGGATACCCATACGGCGGTAAACAGGGTAACGACCGCCTTCCTTGTGGTCCAGTGATGCAGGAGTTCACCAAGGCGCATCGAGGTGGTGGGTGGTTCCACGAGGTGGGCGGTAAAGCTTTTCGGGCGTCACTGTCGGGTGCTGGAAGCAAGGTGCGTTACGGTAAAGACCGGAATGGTGTGCACCTTTCGGACCGGTCGTTCCCGCTGTGGCGCGCGGAACGCGACGGGTGGGTGCGCAAACTTCGGCGAATCGGCTCACCGCTTGCGAATCGGCTTGAGACGTTGTCCGGCCGCTCTTTCCTCCGCGTTGCCGCAGTTGAGGCCGTAGCCCCTGCCGCCACCTACGACATCCAGGTTGGAGCCGACGACCACGCGTTCGCCGCCGAGGGCTACATAGTCCACAACTGCATGGGCAAGTACCATCCGCACGGCGACACCGCGATCTACGACGCGATGGTCCGGCTGGCGCAGGACTTCTCGCTGAACGTGCCACTCATCGACGGGCATGGAAATTTTGGAAGCCCAGACGATGGACCGGCAGCGGCGAGATACACCGAGGCTCGGATGTCGCGGGAGGCGATGCTGCTCGTCGGTGAGCTGGGTGAGGACACCGTCGATGTCGAGCCCAACTACGACGGCTCACTGACCCAGCCCACAGTGCTGCCGGCCGCCTTCCCGAACCTGCTGGTCAACGGTGCTGCCGGGATCGCGGTCGGGATGGCGACGAACATGATCCCGCACAACCTGGGCGAGGTCGTCTCGGCGGCCCGGTGGCTGATCCGGCACCCGAACGCCACCCTCGACAAGCTGATGGAGTTCGTGCCCGGTCCCGACCTGCCCACCGGCGGCATGCTGCTCGGCCTCGACGAGGTGCGCCGGGCGTACGAGACCGGCCGTGGCGTGGTGCGGATGCGCGGCAAGGTGGAGATCGGGCCGCTGGAGGGCAGCCGGGGTCGGCAGGCCATCACGGTTGTCGAGTTGCCGTACGGCGTCGGCGCGGAGAAGGTCATCGCGGCCATCACCAACGAGGTGACCAAGACCAAGCGGCTCACCGGGATCGCCGACGTCAAGGACCTCACCGACCGCGAGAGCGGCACCCGGCTGGTCGTCGAGTGCAAGGTCGGCGTGAACCCGCAGGCGCTGCTCGCCGACCTCTACCGGTTGACCCCGTTGGAGCAGTCCTTCGGCGTCAACAACCTGGTGCTCGTCGACGGGCAGCCGCGCACCCTGGGGCTCAAGGAGCTGCTTGAGGTGTTCCTGGCCCACCGCTACGAGGTGGTGACCCGGCGCAGCGCGTACCGCAAGCGTAAGCGGGAGGAGCGGCTGCACCTGGTCGACGGTCTGCTGATCGCCCTGCTCGACATCGACAAGGTGGTGAAGCTGATCCGGGGCAGCGAGGACGCCCAGGCGGCCCGGGGTGGCCTGATGCGGCAGTTCAAGCTCTCCGAGATCCAGGCGAACTACATCCTGGACACTCCGCTGCGCCGGTTGACGAAGTACGACCGGCTGGAGTTGGAGGCCGAGCAGCAGAAGCTGCGTGCCGAGATCGCCGAGCTGTCGACAATCCTGGACGACGAGAACGTGCTGAAGAAGGTCGTCTCGGACGAGTTGGCCGCGGTGGTCAAGCAGTTCGCCGTGCCCCGGCGCACCACGCTTGTCGACGGTGACCTCAAGGAGGTGCTTGCCGCGTCCGCGCCGGCCGGACCGCTGGAGGTGGCCGACGACCCGTGCCAGGTGATCCTGTCGGCCACCGGGCTGGTGGCCCGTACCGCGGCCGAGTCGGAGGAGGCCGCCGAGGGGCGGCGCCGGCACGGCCGGGTCAAGCACGACGCGGTACGTGCCGTGGTGCACTCCACCGCCCGGGGGCGGGTGTTGCTCGTGACGAGTGCCGGCCGGGCGTTCAAGGTGGACGTGCTGCCGCTGCCGGTGCTGCCGGAGCAGGCCGGCACTGTGTCGTTGCGCGGTGGGATGTCGGCCGCCGAGTTGGTGCCGCTGGAGCCGGGGGAGACGGTTGTCGGCCTGGCGCCGCTCGGCGCCTCCGCCGAGGGTTCACCGGGTCTGGCCCTCGGTACCCGGCAGGGCGTGGTGAAGGTGTGCGCCCCGGACTGGCCGGTCCGATCCGACGAGTTCGAGGTGATCGGGCTGCGCGACGGCGACGAGGTGGTCGGGGCGACCTGGCTGGTCGACGGTGCGGAGAGCCTCGCCTTCCTGACAAGTGCGGCCGCGCTGCTGCGGTTCCCCGCCGGGACGATCCGCCCGCAGGGGCTCCGAGGTGGCGGGATGGCCGGCATCGCCCTGCCGTCCGGGGCGCGGGTGGTGTTCTTCGGCGCGGTCCGTACCGACGACCCGGAGCACGGTGAGCCGATGGTGGTCACCTCGACAGGCGCGACTGTCAAGGTGACCCCGTTGTCGGCGTACCCGGCGAAGGGGCGGGCGACCGGCGGGGTGCGTGCCCATCGGTTCCTCAAGGGTGAGACCGACGTGGTGGTCGGTTGGGTCGGTCCCCGGCCGGTGGGGTCGACGGCGAACGGTGAGGCGGTGGAACTGCCGGCTGCGGATCCGCGTCGCGACGGTTCCGGCTTCGCCGTCATGCTCGGTCCGGCCGTGGTGGGGCACCAGATCGACCGCGAGTAGGTAGCGCCCCTTCGGCTGTGGCCGCGCCGGACAGGACAGTCCGGCGCGGCCGTCATCCATCGACGTCGGTCATTGACGTATGACGTATTACGACGATACGTTGAGCCTTGCTCGCTGGTGGCCCGACGTGTCGACACCACCAATCCACAACGTCGGTGCCTGCGACAACGTGCGTCCTTTCGGACCGCGCGTGGTCCTAGTCGAAGGAGTGGATCAATGATTGGTGAGGTTCGTCCCGCCTCTCCTCCCGGACGCCGACGACTGTCGGTCGTGGCCGCGGTCGGTGCGGCGGTCCTGGCGGCCGGCAGCCTGGTCGCGGTCAACGCGGCACCCGCGGCCGCGGCGACGGTGGACACCAACGCCTGGTATGTGCTGGTCAACCGCAACAGTGGCAAGGCGCTGGACGTGTACGGTCTGGCCACCAACGACGGCGCGCGGATCAGCCAGTGGACGCGCAACGACGGGGCCAACCAGCAGTGGCAGTTCGTGGACTCCGGCGGAGGCTACTACCGGCTCAAGTCGCGGCATTCCGGCAAGGTCCTGGACGTGTCGAACGCGTCGACCGCTGACGGGGCCGCGATCGTGCAGTGGGCGGACCGCAACGGCGCGAACCAGCAGTTCCGGTTGGCCGACTCCGACGGGGGCCACGTCCGGCTGATCAACCGGAACAGCAACAAGGCGGTGGATGTGCAGGGCGCCTCGACCGCCGACGGGGCGAACATCATCCAGTACGCCGACGGTAACCGCGGCAACCAGCAGTGGCAGTTGTTCCCCGTCGGCGGTGGCGGTCCCACGTCGCCACCCCCACCGACCGGTGAGCCGGGCGCAGGGTGCGGCAGGACTCCGACGCTCGGCAACGGTACGCACACGATCCAGAGCAGCGGCAAGAGCCGTAGCTTCATCCTGCGGATCCCCGCCAACTACAACAACAACACCCGCTACCGGTTGATGTTCGCGTTCCACTGGTTGGGTGGCACCTCGGGTGACGTCGCCTACGGCGGCGCCGACGGGGCCGCCTGGGCCTACTACGGCCAGCAGGAGCAGTCGAACAACAGCGCGATCCTGGTCGCGCCGCAGGGCATCGGCAACGGCTGGGCCAACTCCGGTGGCGAGGACGTCACATTCGTCGATGACATGATCCGTCGGATCGAGAGCGACCTCTGCGTCAACACGGCGCAGCGCTTCGCCCTCGGGTTCAGCTACGGCGGGGCGATGAGCTACGCCCTCGCCTGCGCCCGGGCGAACGTCTTCCGGGCCGTCGCGGTCTACGGCGCTCCCCGAGAGCTCAGCGGGTGCAGTGGCGGTACCCAGCCGGTCGCGTACTTCGGCATCCACGGCATCTCCGACAACATCACGAGCGGGCGGTCGCTGCGCGACAGGTTCGTCCGCAACAACGGCTGCACGCAACAGAACCCGCCCGAGCCGGCGGCGGGCAGCCGGACGCACATCACCACCGTCTACTCAGGATGCCGCGCCGGCTATCCGGTGCAGTGGGGCGCGTTCGACGGTGGTCACACCCCTGGCCCGGTCGACGGCGGCGGCGACAGCGGCGCCAGGACCTGGACCAAGGGCGAGGTGTGGCGGTTCTTCGCGCAGTTCTAGACCCCAGCCGCAGCCGCAGCCGCAGCCGCAGCCGCAGCCGCAGCCGCAGCCGTGGGTGAGGGCGAGCCCGTTCCCGTCGATCCGGCGGGGGCGGGCCGCCCTGTTTCCAGGACGCCGGGCGTACGGGTGGATGTGCTCAGGCGACGCCGGCCGGGCGGAACTGGACGCTGATCCGGGGGCCGACGGGACGGGCGGTCTTGGGTACCGCGTGCTCCCAGGTGCGCTGGCAGGAGCCGCCCATCACCACCAGGTCGCCGTGGCCCAGCGGAAAGCGCAGGCTGGTCCCGCCGCCACGGGGCCGCAGCAGCAGTTGGCGGGGTGAGCCGAAGGAGACGATGGCGACAACCGTGTCGGTGTGGGCGGAGCGGCCCTGGGTGTCGCCGTGCCAGGCGACGCTGTCCCGCCCGTCGCGGTAGAGGCACATGCCGGCGGTGACGAAGGGTTCGCCCAGCTCGTCGGCGTAGTGGTGGGTCAGGGCCGCGCGGGCGGCGGTGAGTACCGGGTGCGGTAGTGGCCGGCCCGCGCCGTACCAGCTGAGCAGCCGGGGTACGTCGACCTCGGCGTCGTACATGGTGCGTCGTTCGGCCCGCCACGGCACCTCGCGCAGCAGCACGTCGAGCACCTGGTCGGAGCCGTGCACCCAGCCGGGCAGGTGGTCGACCCAGGCGCCCCGGCTCAGCGGGTGCCGGCGCGGTTGCCCGGCCAGCGGGCCGAGGGCGGGCGGCGCGTCGGTGACCTCCAGCATCGACGGCTGGTACGCGGGCTGTGACATGCCCGCAGCCTAGCAGCGATTTCGTACACCAGTTCTAGCGGGCCGGGTGCGCTCGACGTGTCGCGTGGCAGCGACCTACGTGTCGATGGCCGGGCGGGACCGCGGAGGCCGGAACGGCCTCCGCGGCCCCGCTGCTGAGCGGAAGATCAGCTCCGGTACAGGCAGAAGGAGTAGAGGGTGCGACCGGTGGTCGTGCTGTCACCCCTGGGCTCGAACCACAGCGTGCCGCTGCCCTTGGTGCGATAGCCCACGGCGACGTCCTTCGTGACCTTGCTGCCCGAGGTGCCGAGCAGCGTGGTGGAGGTGCTGGTGCCTCCCTGTGACATGCGCACCCGGATCGACTTGACCGTGCCCGAGATCTTGTACGTGGCCTTCACCCGTGCATTTCCACCCGGCCATCCGGAGTAGCTGAATCCGAGTCCACTCCCGACCGAGTCACCCGCCGAGGCGCTCCAGGAGCGTACGCAGGTCGCTGCTTCCGCCTTCGTCGCCATCGGGGCCACCAGTGCGGCAGACGTCAGGAGAGCAAGCGCCGGCATCAACAGGGCCGCTCTTCGTACGGAAAAGATCACACGTGCTCCTTTGTGGCTACCCGGTGAAGGGTGGTTCGGACCGCAGGAGCCGCCTGCCAACAGCCAGCGGGCGGCCGTCCACCCTGGGCGCTGGCCACTGTAGTCAGGGCTTGCCGGCAACGGTTGCCCGGGCTGACCCGGCGCCGCGTGGGCGGAGCGGCAGTTGGCGGGGCGAGTCGAAGGTGACGACGGCGCCTGGCGAAGCGGGTGCCGGCGCGGCTGCCCGGCCGGTCGGCCGAGGGTGGGCACACCTCTGCTGCCACCTCGGGGCCTGCCGCAGTGTCGCTGGCCGTCGGTGCCGGAAGCATTGCGCGTCCTCGACAAACTGTTCTATAACTGTAGTGTAGAGTTATAGAACAGTTGGAGGTTGTCATGGAAGCTCTGGCGCGGCGCGCCTCGACATCCGGGCCGGTGGCCGGCCGGTTCGGGCGGCACGGTGGCCGGTTCGTACCCGAGCCGCTGATACCCGCGTGTGCGGAGGTCGAGGCGGCATTCGCGGAGGCGTGGGCGGACCCGGGCTTCCGGGGCGAGCTGGCGCGGCTGCTGTCCATGCACGCCGGCCGGCCGACGCCGCTGACCTCGGCGGCTCGGCTGTCGGCCGAACTCGGCGTGACGGTGCTGCTCAAGCGGGAGGATCTCGCGCACACCGGCTCGCACAAGATCAACAATGTGCTGGGGCAGGCGTTGCTGGCCCGCCGGATGGGCAAGCGGCGGCTGATCGCCGAGACCGGCGCGGGAATGCACGGCGTCGCCACCGCCACCGCCGGTGCCCTGCTGGGCCTGCCGGTGACCGTCTTCATGGGTGAGCGTGACATCGAGCGGCAGGCGCACAACGTGTTCCGGATGCGGCTGCTCGGTGCGCAGGTCGTACCGGTGCGGTCGGGCAGCCGGACCCTCAAGGACGCCACAAGCGAGGCGATGCGCCACTGGGTCGGCGTCACCGAGGACGCCTACTACTGCGTGGGCTCGGTGATCGGGCCGCACCCGTACCCGTGGATGGTTCGTGAGCTACAGGCGGTCATCGGCCAGGAGGCCCGACACCAGTGCGCCGAGGAACTGTCGGCCGGCACACCGGAACACGTCGTCGCCTGCGTCGGCGGTGGCTCCAACGCCGCCGGCACCTTCGCCGGGTTCGTCGACACACCGGCACGTTTGGTGGGGGTCGAGGCGGCGGGCGGTGCCGGCGCCGCCCTTGGTGAGATCGGCGTCCTGCACGGATTCCAGTCGCTGTTCCTTCAGGACGAGCAGGGCCAGATCCGCGAGGCGCGGTCCGTCGCGGCGGGCCTGGACTACCCCGGGGTCGGGCCGGAGCACGCCCACCTGCGCGACCTCGGCCGGGCCGAGTACGTCACCGTCACCGACGAGGAGGCGCTGGCGGCGGCGGTCCGGCTGGCCCGCGCCGAGGGCATCGTCCCGGCGATCGAGTCGGCGCACGCGCTCGCCTGGGTCGTCCGGGCCGCCGGAACCGGCGACCTGCCCGCCGGCAGCAGTGTGCTCGTCACGCTCTCCGGACGCGGCGACAAGGACATCACGACGCTCATGACGTACCTGGCTGACGAGGAGACGGAATGACCACTCTGGAGACCCGGCTGCGGCTGCGCCGGGACCGTGGACGCAAGCTGCTGATGCCCTATCTCACCGGGGGAGTCACCCCGGACTGGACCGACCACCTGCGCGCCCTGGCCGATGCCGGGGCGGACGCGATCGAGGTCGGCATCCCCTTCTCCGACCCGACCCTCGACGGCGTCACCATCCAGGAGGCGTCCCACGCCGCGCTCACCCGGGGCGCCACCACCGCCGGAATCCTCGCCGATCTGAGCGGAAGCCGGATCGAGGTGCCGGTCGTCGTCAGCACGTACGCCAATCTCGCGTTGCGTCGCGCTGCGGACCGGTTCTGCCAGGCCCTCGCCGAGGCGGGCGTGCAGGGCCTGATCGTGCCCGATCTGCCGCTGGAAGAGGCCGGATCGACGGGCGCGGCCGCGACGGCCGCCGACATCGACCTCGCACTGCTGGCGTCACCCGCCACGCCCGGGCGGCGGCTGCGGGAGATCGCCGAGCGCAGCCGCGGCTTCATCTACGCGGTCTCGCTGATGGGCACCACGGGCGAGCGTCGGCAACTCGCCGCCTCGGCCGCCGGACTGGCGCGGCGCCTGCGGGACGTCACGGACCGGCCCGTATTCTTGGGCTTCGGCATCTCGACACCGGAGCAGGCGGCTGCCGCGACGCGGGACGCCGACGGCGCCATCGTCGGCGCGGCACTGATGCGGCGCGTGCTCGACGGCGCGGACCCGGCGGCGACCGCCGGATTCGTCAGGTCGCTGCGGGCGGCACTGGACGGTGTGCCGGCAGAGGTGTCGGCGGACGCCGGAGGTTAGGGGGCGGGGCGGCGGCATGGCAACCGGGCAGGAAGCGTCCGCGGCGCGGTACCGCACCATCGCCGCGGATCTCGCCGCCAAGATCCGAGCCGGCGACTACCGGCCCGGGGAAGCGCTGCCCTCCCAGCGTGATCTCAGCGCCGCCTACGGCGTCACCCTGATGACGCTCCGGCAGGCGTTGCGGCAGCTCAGCGACGAAGGGCTGATCGAGCAGCAGCCCGGCCGGGGCACCTTCGTCAGCCCGCCACACCTGGCGTACCGGCTCGGCTCGCTGCGCAGCTTCGCCGACGACCTGCGGGATCAGGGCCACGAGGTGCGGACCGCAGTCGTCGGCCGCGCGGTGCGCCGCCTGCCCGCGCGGGTCGCCGGGGCGCTGCGGGCCAGCGCGACCGACTCCGGGCTGCGGCTGGAGCGGGTCCGCGCGTTCGCCGGCCGCCGCGCGGTGCACCAGGTCTCCTGGGTACGCGCATCGCACGCGGACGGACTGCGCGAGGTCGACTTCACCGCGACGTCCCTGTACGAGGCGCTTGCAGTCCGGGGTGTCTCGGTGGCCCGGGCCACCGAGACGATCCGGCCCGGCATCCTCGACGCGGCGCTGGCGGCGCACCTCGACGATCCCCCGGGCGCCGCCGTGTTCGTCAGCGACCGGACCACCTACACGCAGGACGGCACCGCCATCGTCGCCGACCGGGCGACGATCCTCGGCAGCATGATGGAGATCAACACCGACCGTGCCGCCCGGGGCCTGTCACTGCACTGGGGTGCGCTCCGCGGCGACGGGTCGTAGCGCCGACAGCACCGCGTCGACCACCCGTTCCCGCCCGCGCCCGTCCACCGCGGCCCAGGCGCGGGCGGACAGCGCCGCCCGGCGTGCCCCGTCGCTCAGCAGCCCCGCCAGGGTGTGCGTGGCGGCACGGACCGCCGCCGGGTCACCGGTCAGCGCGGGCAGCTCACCGAGCCCGGCGGCCAGGCCGGCCGCCACCACCCGGTGGTACGACTCGCGCTGGTTGTCCACCACGCAGACCAGCGCCGAGGGTGCCCCGAGACAGCACAACTCCCAGGTGGAGGTGCCGGCCGCGCTGACCACCAGGTCCGCCGCGGCGATCAGGGCCGGCAGCGTACCGGTGGGGGGCACCGGCAGCAGCGACTGCCCCGGCCTTGGCGTCAGCCCAGCTATCCGTTCGCCCAGTTCGGGCCGGCCGACGACGACTGTGAGTTCCATCGGCCGGCCGGTGGAGAGCAGCACCTCGGTCAGCACCGGCGCCGCGCCGGCCGCGTCGGTGCCGCCGAAGAAGGCCAGCACCGAGGGAGGTCGCACCGCCACCGCCGGGCGGGGGGTCGCCGGCCGGGCGGCCAGCACAGCCTCGCGCAGCAGGGCGTACCCGCTGCCGGCGAGCAGCCGGCCGGCCGGCACCGCCAGGTCGGTGGCGAAGTTCTGGTCCAGGTAGAGGTCGGCGTCCTGACCCCGGGTGTCCCCGTCGACGATGGCCAGGGTCAGCACCCCGGCGGCCCGCAGCGCGCCCGCTCCGGCGGGATCCAGTTCGTACGAGTCGAGAACCAGCACGTCGAGGTGGTGCCGGCGGGCCGTGGCGACCAGCCCGTCCGGGGTGTCCGGGCCGGGGTGCAGCGGGATGCCCCGGGCGGTGAGCTGGTCGGCCGCCCAGCCGACGCCGTCGACGGTGCCGAAGACCTCGACGACGGCGCCCCGAGCCTGGAACTCCTCACCGAGGGCGAGACAACGGACCAGGTGCCCGACACCGCGCGACGGCCCGGCGTCGCAGCGCAGTCCGACGCGTAACGTGCTCAGCGCTCCTCCAACCGCTTCTGCCGGACGTCGGCGTTCAGCGCGCGGAGCGCCGGCTGCCCGTCCAGCCAGTCGGCGAGCTTGGCCAGCGGCACGCTGACGTCACCGAAATGGTCGACCACCGCGCGGACCAGGTCCCAGTCGCGTGCGGTGTCGAGGGTGAGACGCAGCTGCGAACGGTCCGGGGTGAGGGTCACCCCGAGCACCCGGAACACCTCCGGATGCGCGTACGCGTACGAGGTCACGTGCACCCGGTGGTGCTCGGTGGCGAGCCGGTCGACGGTCCGCAGCGCGTCCGCCCGGATGATCTCGACGTCCAGACCTCGGGGCAGGGTACGGGCGATGGACGTGCTGGCGTAGTCCAGCCCCGGCACGGCGCGGTACACCGAGGCGACCAGGCTGACGATCTCCGGGTCCAGCAGTGGACAGTCGGCGGTGAACCGCATGACCGCGTCGGCGGGATGGGCGTCGAGGGCGCCGACGAAGCGGGTCAGCACGTCGTCGACCGGGCCCCGGTGCCAGGCGACGCCGAGCCGGTCGCACTCGGCGACGACCGCGTCGTCGCTGCTGTCGCTGCTGGTCGCCACCACCAGGTCGGCGAGCACGCCGCTGTCCTGGGCGGCCCGGACCACCCGGCCGAGCACGCTGCGTCCGGCAAGTGGGCGCAGCACCTTGCCGGGCAGTCGGGACGAGCCCATCCGCGCCTGCACGATGCCGACGATCCGGTCGGTCACTTCTGTCTCCCCTGCTTCGAGGCGATGGCGGCGCGGGCGCGACGTTTGGCGGCGCGGGCGCCGCGCCTGGCCATCCGCGCCGGGGTGATGGCCAGCCGCCCGACCTTGTAGCTCAGCGAACCGCTCAGCAGGTTGATCTTCGCTTCGGCCCGGCGCAGCGCCCGCTCGCGCGCGGTGAGCAGGTTCTCGGTCCAGTTGAGCAGCGCGGTCAGCCGGGTGTTCTCCTCCCGCTGGCGCAGCCACGCCTCGCGGAGCTGCTGGTAGCTGTGCGGGCCCGGCGGAGGGTCGGTCGGGGTGACCGCCGACGGTTCCAGGTCGACCCGCCCGGCACCGTCCAGCCCGGGTAGCGCCGCGGCGACCGCGGCCTCCGTCTCCATCGCGGCCTCGACGACGGCCCGGTCGAAGTCGCGTCCAGCGACCCCGCCGAGCACCACGGTCAGGCCCGGCACGTCCAGTGTGGAGGTCCACGGGTGGGCGTACCCGCCGGTGAGCAGGTCGGCGGCGAATCGCCACAGGGTCCGGGCCAGCACCACGTCGACCGGCAACGGGGCGTCGGCCCGCCAGCTCCGGTCGAGCACCGCCCAGCGGTCACCGTCGACGACCAGGTTGTCCGCCCCGGCCAGGGCCACCGCACCGGCGAGCCGTCCCTGTTCGGCCTGGCTGTCGAGCCAGTCGGCGTACCCGCGCAGCAGCCGGCGCAGCAGCGCCGTGTCGCGGCGCAGGCACCCGTCGAGCAGCAGGCTGCGCAGCAGGCGGCCATCGGGCACCGGGCCGTCGGGGGCAGCCGGGTCGCGGTGGGCCACCTCCCGGCTGGCGTACGGCGCGGCACCGGTCCCGACGTGGGCAGCGCCGTCGGGTCGGCGCCAGTGCCAGCCCTGCGCCCCGTCCAGCACCTCGACCACCGGGGCGTCCGGTGCGCGGCCACCGACCAGGGCCACCGGCAGGTGGCCGGGTACCTCGCCGCCGGGCAGCGGGTGGGTCTCGTCGTCGGGGTCGGTCGGTTCGGCGGCCGGCCGGCGGGCCAGAACCAACCAGGACGGTGCCAGGTCGGCGGCGCGGCCGGCGTGCAGGGCGTCCACGGCCAGCCGGGCCGGATCGGCGAGCACGAACCGGCCGGTGTACCCGTCGGTGCAGGCGGTGTGCAGTACCGCGTCGAACAGCCCGCTCGTGGTGCGCCGGGCCAGCTCGTCGACGGCCAGCAGCGCGGTGGTCAGGTCCGGACGCGGGTACGCGGCGTAACAGGCGCCGGTCCGCATCCCGGCGGCGGCCAGCCGCTGGCGTAGCTGCTCCAGGTTGGCGGGGCGGGCGGCGTCGAGCACCCCGCCCACTGTCCACTCGGCATCGTCGCGGCCGGCGTACCAGCTCCCGGCGGCGACCAGGCGGTGCACGCCGAGTGGGTTGTCCAGGCGCAGCAGCAGGTCACCGCCGGGGCGGACGGCTGCCACGAGGCGGGCCAACAGCCCGCCCCAGCCGAGCCGCTCACCCTCGACCGACTCGATCGCGTCCAGCCCGGCACCGGCGATCACCACGTCGTACTCCTCGCCGGCGGGCAGGCCGTGTGGTCCGGCCACCAGCACCCGGTCCACCCGGCCGGCGACCACCGCCGCGTCCGGGTAGCCGCGCAGCAGGCAGGTGAGCCGAGCGTGGGCCAGCGCGTCGAGCAGTGCCGGACCGTGCGGCCCGGCCAGCAGCACCCGGGCGCCGGCCGGCACCAGGCGGGCGGCAAGCGTCGCGAGGGGCCCGTCACCGGCCGAGTCCGTCCGGTCGGACCAGGCGAGCATCTCGCCGCCGGGCAGCGTCACCGCTGACGCCGTCTCCGTTGTCACGTCGTCTCCTCCTGCGGGTACGCCCACCCCAGCAGCTCCCGCAGCGCGGCGGGCGGGTGGCGGTGGTCGGTGCCCAGCTCGGCGTGGGCGATCTCGACGGCGGTCGGCAGGTGCACCTGTTCGCCGTGCAGCTGCGGCCACTGCCGGCGGATCCGGGCGGTGCCGCCGAAGGTCGGATCCTCGTCGGCCAGCACCATCGGATCGCCGTACACCGCCGGTTCGCAGCCGGCCGCGATGCCGTAGAAGATGGCGCTGGTCAGCCGGTTCGACGCGACCCGGCGGTGCCGGCGCAGCTCGGCGAGCTGCTGGTCCAGGAACTGCGGGTCGGTGTCCTTCCACCAGTGCCCGCGGTAACCGTGGCAGATGACCCGGAAGCCGGCGTTCTCGTAGAGCCGGCGTACCCGCCGCATCCGGTGCTCGTGCCAGTACAGGCAGACCGTCACCGGGCCGGGCTCGGTGTCCCGGATGCGGGCGATCAGCTCCTTGTGGTCACCCCTGACGTGCTGGCCCTCCCAACCGTGGAAGGGGTACCAGATGGTGCCCTCCCGGGGCGGCTGGGTTTCCTCCTCCGGCCGCATGGCCAGCAGGTAGACGAACGGCGCCCCGATCACCGTGACGTTGCGTCGCCCGACCGACCAGGCCCGCCGCCGGGTCTGCTCCGACCAGAGCAGGCTCGGTGTGCGCTCGGCGTACGGGTGGCCGGGGGCGAGGCCGTCGCCGATGTTCCAGCCATGCTGGACGTACCCGTTGATCCGGGGCGGGTGGCCGTCGCCCAACCCCGCGTAGCGGGCCAGCACATGGGCGTGACCGTAGAAGTGGTTCGCGTGGTGCATCGGGGATTCCCTCAGGCGGCGGGCCGGAGCGCGCCGCCGCGCAGGGCCGCGGCCAACGCGTCGATGACGCGGTCCTGGTCGGCGTCGCGCAGTCCAGGGTAGAGCGGCAGCGACAACTGCTGGGCGTAGAAGGCTTCCGACACGGGGCAACTACCGCGCTGGTAGCCGAGATCGGCGAAGGCCGGGTGCCAGTGCGCGGGGATGTAGTTGACCTGGACGCCGATGCCGGCCGAGCGCATCCGTTCGTAGATCTCGCGGCGGCGGCCGTCGAGCACCCGGATCGGGTACAGGTGCCAGGCCGGTGCCGCCCACTGCCGCCGGCCGGGGACGAGCACACCGGGCAGGTCGGCGAGGGCCGCGTCGTAGCGGGCCACCAGTTCGGCGCGGCGGGCGAGGAAGGCACCGAGCCGGCGCAACTGGCTGCGGCCCAGCGCACACAACACGTCCGGCAGCCGGTAGTTCAGGCCGAACTCGTGCACCTCCTGGTGCCAGCCACCCTCGTCGGGCCAGCGCAGCTCGTCGGATTCCCGGACCAGCCCGATGTTGCGGAACCGGCGGGCCCGCTTCAGCAACCCTGGATCGGTGGTGGCCACCGCACCGCCCTCGGCGGTGGTCAGGTTCTTTGTCGGAAAGAACGAGAACGTGGTCAGATCGGCGAGCGAACCCACCGGCCGGCCCCGATAGGTGGCACCTATCGAGTGGGCCGCGTCGGCGAGCAGCAGCGCGTCGCTGTCGTCGAGCGCGGTACGCAGCGCGTCGTAGTCGGCCGGGTGGCCGGCGTAGTCGACAGCGGCGACGACCTTCGTCCGTTCGGTGGTCGCGGCGGCCACCGCTGCCGGATCCAGGGTGAACGTCTCCTCCTCCACGTCGGCGAAGACGACCCGCGCGCCGAGGGCGACCGCGCTGCTGGCGGTGGCCACGAACGTCATCGGCGGCACGATCACCTCGTCGCCCGGACCGACGCCGGCCGCGGCGTACGCCACGTGCAGTGCGGCGGTGCCGTTGGAGACCGTCGCCACCCCGGCGCCACCGGCCCAGGTGGAGATGTCGGACTCGAAGGCGGCGACCTCCGGGCCGGTGGTGAGCCAGTCGCTACGCAGCGCGGCGACCACCGCCGCCACGTCGTCGTCGGTCACCGACTGCCGCCCGTACGGAAGGAAAGAAGACGTCATGCCGCGATGCCGAGCATCTCACGCAGCTGGGGAACGGTGAGCCAGTCGTCGTTGGAGTCCGACTGGTACGCGAAGCCGTCCGGCACCGGCTCACAGCCGACGGGCGGCTGGTAGCCCCAGGTGGCGATGGTCGGCTGCACGATGAACCGGTCCTTGGCGATGAGCGTCCGGCGGCTGTCGTCCGGGGCGATCATCTCCTCGTGCAGCTTCTCGCCGGGACGGATGCCGATCTCGTGGGTGGTGGCCTCCGGGGCGACCGCCTCGACCAGGTCGAGGATGCGCATGCTGGGGATGCGGGGCACGAACAGTTCGCCGCCCTGCATCTGGTCGAACGAGTCGATGACGAACTGCACGGCCTGGTCCAGGGTGATCCAGAAACGGGTCATCCGCTTGTCCGTGATCGGCAGGCTCCTGCCCTCGGCGGCGAGCCGGCGGAACAGCGGAACCACCGAGCCGCGGCTGCCGACCACGTTGCCGTAGCGCACCACCGCGAAGCGGGTCGGGTGCTGCGCCGCGTAGTGGTTGGCGGAGATGAACAGCTTGTCGCCGACCAGCTTCGTCGCGCCGTACAGGTTGATCGGGCTGGACGCCTTGTCGGTGGACAGGGCCACGACCTTCTTGACGCCGGCCTCGATCGCCGCGTCCACCACGTGCTGCGAACCGGTGATGTTCGTGGCGATGAACTCCGACGGGTTGTACTCCGCGGTGTCGACCTGCTTGAGGGCGGCGGCGTGTACGACGTGGTCGACGCCGTGCATGGCCCGGGTCAGCCGGTGCCGGTCCCGGATGTCGCCGATGAACCAGCGCAACCGGGGGTCGTCGCCGAGCTGCTGGCGCAGCTCGTACTGCTTGAGTTCGTCACGGGAGAAGACCACCACCCGGGCCGGATCGGTCTCGGCGAGCAGGTGCCGCAGGAAGGTCCTGCCGAAGGAACCCGTGCCCCCGGTGACGAGGATGGACGATCCGTTCAACTCGCTCAACTGGTGCTCCCGTGTTCGTCGGTTTCGCGGTCGGCCTCGGCCGGCCGGGTGGGAACGCTAAACGCGGCGGGTTAACGGGCTCATGCCCTGCGGTTAACCACGCGCCGTGCGGCGGTGAATGGCGGGCACCCGGTTGGCGAACACCTGCCGTCGCCACGACGTGCCCGCCGACCTGCGCGGACAGGGCCGTTAGGGTCTCGACCCGACCGGGAACCGTGGCGCGTCCGGACGGCGGCTGCCTGCCCGGGCACGTCGTGGGAGGGACGATGACCATCGAGGCCGAGGCGGCCCGGGCCGAGAACGCGGGCGGCTCGGCGGACCCGGACGGGCCGACGCCGCCGGGACGTCGACGCTTGCTGCTGCCCCTGCTGCTGGTCGGCGGCTGGCTGCTGGCGACCGCCTGGCGGATCTGGCTGGCCCGTCACGCCCTCATGCCGTTCGCGCACACCGACGAGGACAGCTACCTGAACACCGCCCGTGCCCTGGCCGGCGGTCCCGGGGGCTTCAGCAGTGAGAACGAGACCCTGCGCCGGATCGGCTACCCGCTGCTGATCGCGCCGGCCTTCCTCCTCGACCGGGACTTCGTCGACACCTACCTGTTGGTACGGGTGATCAACGCGGCGCTGAACGCGACGGTCCTGCCGCTGGCGTACCTGCTCGGTCGCCGGCTGCTGGGGCTGCGACCCGGCCCGGCCCTGGCGGCGGCGGCCGGCGCGGCGACGCTGCCGGCGGTGGCCTTTCACGCCACGGTGGCGATGACCGACGCGGTGCTCGGGCCGCTGCTGTTGGCCTGGTTGCTCGCCGTGCACCGGCTGGTCGAGCGGCCCGGTCCGGTCACCGCGGCGGTCTGCGGTGCCCTCGCGGGCGCGTGCCACCTGGTGCACTCACGCGGGGTGGTGATCGTCGCCGGATACGCGCTGCTGGTCCTGGCGCTTGTCGTCCGCCGTCGGCTGGGTCCGGCCGCGTTGTCGGCGGCGGTGCTGCCGGTGCTGGCCGCCGCACTGGGCAACGAGGCGGGAGTGCGCCTGCTCGGCGAGACGGTGCATCTGCTCGGCGACCCGGCCGATGGCAACGCCGTGCGGGCGGTCACCTCGGCGCGGGGACTGTCGCAGGTGCTGGCGTCCGTCGGCACGCAGGTGTGGTACCTGATGGTCGTCACCTTCGGGCTGGCCGGACTGGCCGGTGCCGAGGCGGTGACCCGGCTGTGCCGCCGGGGTGGTGACGCCGTCAGCTGGACGTTCGGCGTGGCCCTGCTCACCACCGTCGGCGTCGCCGTCGGCGCGGAGGTCGTCCTGGCCGGCGTCCCGGACCGGGTGCCGGACGCCATCTACGCCCGGTACGTGCAGATGTTCGCCCCGTTCTGGCTGCTGGCCGGCATCGGATTGCTGTTCGGCACGGCGTACCGTCCGCTGCTGCGTCGGGCCGGGGTCACGGTGCTGCTGCTGGCCGCCGGAGGGGTCCTGATCCACGTTCGGCTGGCGCAGGCGGTGGCCCAGGACGCGCCGTTGCGCTGGGGCGCGTTCAGCGCGCCGGACCTGATGGCCCTGACCGGCGGGTGGCGACAGATGCGGCCGCTGGTCGGGTCCGCGATCGGGGTCGCCGCTTGCCTGCTGTTCGTGCTCATGCTGGCGACCCGGCCTCGACGTGCGCGCACGAGCCTGCTGGCGATCGTCCTCACGGCACTGATCGTGGTCAACGTGGCGACCATGCAGGTGGTCGCGCAGCGGCTGATCCGTCCGCTGGCGCTGGCCGGCACGCCGACGCCAAGCGTGACCGAGCTGGGGATCCGACCGCCGGAGCGGGTCGCCGCCTCCACCGGTGTGCCCTACCAGCTCAGGTTCAACCTCAGCCACCAGGTCACCTGGACCGAGGTGCGCTGGTTCGGCGACCGGCCGCCGGCCGGCACGGAGGTCGTCCTCGCGCGCTGGGCACCCGGCGAACCCGACGACTGGGACGGCACCCGGTACGGCTTCGTCCTGGTGGGCGGCGACCCGGAGCTGAAGTGGGCCGGGTGGCGGCGCCGGTGACAACGGCCTTCCCGAGGCGACGCAAAACCTCACCCGTCGGCCACGTGAACAATGCGTGGACGGAATACAAAAAATCAGCGAACGCGGCGGTTGGCGCGCTCCAGAGAAATGGGGATGACGGTGATTTCCCGGCCGTCGTGCGTTTCCTGGCGACCGGGCCCCTCGACAAAGCGGAGCCGACGGTTCATCTGGCGCACCACGGTGTTGTGGGCCAGCACCTCACCGTCGAGTCGGTCGAGGTCCAGCACGTCGAAGGCGTGGTCGACCGCCTCCCGCATCACCTCCAGCCAGGCGGGCAGCGTCTCACCCCGTTCGGCCAGCCCCTCGGCGTCCAGGTAGAAGCCCCATCCGCCGGTACGCGGGCCGGACAACCGCAGGTCGAAGTAGGTGACCGCGCCGCTGGGCACATCGTCGCGCAGGTAGGTCAGCACCCGACGGGTGGGGTCCTGGCGTACCGCCGACCACCACCGTCGGTGCTCCTCGGCGGTGATGACGTGACTGGTCTTGCTGACCTGCCGGTTGATTTCCTGATTACGCCAGGACAACATCAGGTTAACGTCGTCCCCGGTGGCGTCACGCAACACGTACCGCTCGCTTTCCGTTCCGTTTACCTGGTCACCGGGCACCCTAATCACGATTCACCTGGCTGTACACTCCGCCGCATGAAGGAATTGAGTCGGGCGCAGATCCGCGACCTCATGGGCGAGGTTCTCAAGAACCAGGGCAAGGCGTTGCCCGCCGACGACGCCGCCGATCTGCGGGAGGTTGGTTTCCGGTCGCTGGACTTCTCCGAGTTGGCGCTGCGCGTCGAGGACGCCACGGGGGAGGAGCTGAACTTCGACGCGCCCGGGCTGCGCCGGATCGCCACCGTCAGCGACGTGCTGGACTTCCTCGTCGAGCTGCAACGGCAGTGAGCGTCGAGACCGCCCCGCAGGCCCCCGCCCACCCGGCGGGGGCGGACAACCGGATCGTCGTCGACGGCGCCGTGCTGACCTGGCGTGACCTGCCGGAGCTGACCCTGCCGGAGCCCGCCGCCGTGCTGGCCCATTCGGCCAGGTACGCGCTCGCGGCCGCCCGGCACCACGCGGTACACGGCACCGAGCTGCTGCTCAGCACGGCCAGCCGGGTCGACGCGGCGATGCGCGAGGAACTGCGCGCCGCCGGGTTCGCGGTGACCGAGCTGGGCGCCCGGACGGTCGGTGACGCGGCGGCACCCGGTGCGCGGGCCGCCGAGCCCGGTCGACTGTGGCTGCTGACCTCCGGTTCCACCGGTCGTCCCAAGCGGGTGGGGCACACCCTGGAATCCCTGACCACCGTCCGGGGCGAGCAGCCGGCCCGGACCTGGCTCTGCCCGTACGCCCCCGGCACGTACGCCTGGTGGCAGGTGGTGACGCTGTCGCTGACCCAGCCGGGTCAGCACCTGGTGGTGGTGGAGCCGGATCAGCTCGACGACTGGCCGGCGTTGGCGGCCGAGCACGGTGTGGACGCCGCCTCCGGTACGCCGACCTTCTGGCGGCGGGCCCTGCACCGCGATCCGGCCGGGCTGGCCCGGGTGCCGCTGCGTCAGCTGACCCTCGGTGGCGAACCGGTCGACCAGACGATCCTGGACCGGCTGCGGGAGGTGTTCCCGGCCGCCCGGATCTCCTGGATCTACGCCTCGTCCGAGGTCGGTGCGGCCATCGTGGTGCACGACGGTCGGGCCGGGTTCCCGGTCCAGTGGCTGGACCGGGCAGCTCCGGGTCGCCCCACGATCGGGGTGCGCGACGGGGAACTGGTGATCACCTCGCCGTACCACGGTGCCGGGCTGGACGGTCCCGTCCGCACCGGCGACCGGGCGCAGCTGATCGACGACCGGGTGCTGATCACCGGCCGAACCGACGCGGACGAGATAAACGTCGGCGGTAGCAAGGTCTCCGCCGGGGTGGTCCGCGACGTGCTCACCGGTCACCCGCAGGTGGCCTGGGCGCGGGTGACCGGACGGCGTGCCCCGCTGCTCGGTCACATGGTCGTCGCCGAGGTGGTGCCGACAGGTGCCGGCACCGCGCTGGACGAGGCGACGCTTGTGCGCTGGTGCGCCGACCAGTTGCCCGAGTACGCGGTACCGCGTCGGATCCGCGTGCTTACCGAGATTCCCGTCAAGGAGACCCTGAAGAGCGATGTCTGACCCCACCACCCCCGCCCAGCCCGTGCCGCCCTGCTCCGTGGTGCTCGTCTCCGGCGGTTCCCGCGGCCTCGGCCTCGCCATCGTCACCGACCTGCTCGACGCGGGCCTGAAGGTGGCCGCCTTCGCCCGTACCGTCACCCCCGAGCTGGCCAAGCTCGCCGAGGCTCATCCGGACCGGGCGCACGTCGGCTCGGTCGACGTCACCGACCTCGCCGCCGCTCAGGCGTTCGTCCGGGCGGCCGAGGAGCGGCTCGGCCCGATCGACGGCGTGGTGAACAACGCGGCCGTCGGGCAGGACTCGCTGCACGTGCACACCGCCACCGCCGACATCGCCCGGATCATCCAGACCAACCTGACCGCACCGTTGCAGCTCACCCGGCTGGCCGTGCGGCGGATGCTGGCCCAGGGCCGGCGCGGGCGGATCGTCAACATCACCTCGATCTGCGCGCAGCGCGGCTTCCCGGGTCTGGTGGCGTACTCCGCCACGAAGGGCGGGATGGACGCGGCGACCCGCTCGCTGGCCCGGGAACTGGGCGGGCGGGTCCTTGTCAACGCGGTCGCCCCGGGCTTCTTCGCCTCCGAGATGTCGGCGGTGCTCGGCCAGACCCAGTTGGACCAGATCGTGCGTCGCACGCCTACCGGTCAGCTGACCGAGCCGGACGAGGTGGTGCCGGTGGTGCGGCTGCTGCTGCGTGACCAGACGAACATCAACGGCCAGGTCATCGTGGTCGACGGTGCCGCCTCGATCTGACCTGTCGGACCCGTTGTCCCGCACCGGGCCCGGTGCGGGACAACGGGTGTCCACCCTGCTCGCCGCCGCGCAACGACACCTGCGGGTGGCGCCGGTGGCCGAGTCCGGCGGCGCCGTCACCCGCAGCCACCTCGACGACGGACGCTGTGTCGGCTGGTACGCCCCGCCGGTGCCCGGCTGGCGGGTCGCGATCGACGCCGAGCGCGCCGACGCGCCGCTACCCGCCGCGCTGGTCCGCCGGTTCGGGGCCACCGACTTCTGGGGCCGCTGGACCCGCGTCGAGTGTCTGTCCAAACTCGCCGACGTGCCGGTGGCGACCTGGTGGCATCGGCACGGCCTGGAGGTGCCACCCGGCACCGCCTGGCTGTGGCGCACCCTGCCGCTGGCCGACCTGGTCGTCACCGTGGCCTTCACCCCCGCCGGCCGGAAGTCGTGCACTGTCCCCGACGTCGCGGTGTGCGGCACCGGTTGAGACCGCACCATCAGGGACGTTGCGAGGGCTCGGGCGTTTTCGGGTGAGCGCTGGTGCTGCGCAGGCTCCAGGCGATGGACACCGCGATCGTCGCCACGATGACGCCCAGGGTCACCGGAATGGGCAACTTGCCGACCGGGGTCTCGGACAGGATGAGCTTGACCCCGGCGAAGGCCAGCAGCACCGCCAGGCCGTAGTGCAGGTGCACGAAGCGGCGGAGCAGGCCGGCGAGGCAGAAGTACAGGCTGCGCAGCCCGAGGATCGCGAACGCGTTCGCGGTCCAGACGATGAACGTGCTCGTGGTGATGGCCAGGATCGCCGCGACCGAGTCGATCGCGAAGATCAGATCGGTGGTCTCGACCGCGATCAGGACCACGAACAGCAGGGTCGCGACCCGCCTACCGTTGATCCGGGTGAAGAACCTGTCGCCGTGGTAGGCCGGATCGGTCGGCACGAGACGGCGTACCAGGCGTACCACCGGGTTGCGGTCCGGCGGGGTCTGCTCGCCGTGCCGGAACGCCATCTTGTAGGCGGTCACAATGAGGAACGCGCCGAACAGGTACGCGGTCCAGAAGAACGTCTCCAGCAGTTCCGCGCCGACGAAGATGAACACGAACCGGAACACCAGCGCGCCGATGACTCCCCAGAACAGGACCTTGTGCTGGTACGCGGCCGGAACCCCGAAGTAGGCGAAGATCATCGCGAAGACGAACACGTTGTCGATGGAGAGCGCCTTCTCGATGAGATAGCCGGCGAAGTAGGTGCCGGCCACGTCGCCGCCCTGCCAGGCCCACAGGACCACACCGAACAGCAGCCCGGCGGCGATCCAGATGCCGGACCAGGTGGCGGCCTCACGGAAGCCGATGACGTGGTTGTCGCGGTGCAGGAACAGGTCGATGGCCAGCATGACGCCGATCGCCAGCATCAGCAGGGCCCAGACCCACCAGGAGACGGACACCGGGAACGACCTCTCGTCCGGCCGGAGCCCTCGGCGGGGCCCGGCGTTGCTGGACGAAGGTCTCCCCGGCCACCGGGTGCGGTGACCGCGTCACCGGGGCCCGGACGGCCGGGCCCGTACTGTCGGCGACGCGCGTTGCGTCGGGTACTCCCCCTCGAACTGCGTACCAGTATTCACGAAGCACGCTTCGCTAGTCAAGTGTGCCGTGTCGGGTTCGCACCAGTCGCCGAACCGACTGCACCGACGCATCGGGTCCGCCCCGCGCCCACCATGGCGTTACGGGAGAAAGCTTCACTCCCCACCCTGCGTCGCGGGGGACTGAACTGAGAGGAGATCTCGATGCTGGAGGAGCAGTCGTACATCTGGTCACTGGCTCCAGAAATGCAGTCATACATCCTGGATCTCATGTCCGCTGATGCGTTGAAGAGTTTGGCTCAGAGCTCCGGCAAAGCTAGCGAGGAACTGGTCGGCGGTTATCTGCGCTCCAAGAAGATCGGCGACGTGAACACCAGAAGCCTGGTTGACAAGGACGCCCTGTCGACCGACAAACTGGTCGACGGGCTCGCCCACGGCGATTACTGGCGAATTGGTGATCCTCAGGAGTACCTGGAGGCTCTGCGCAAGACCGTTCCGAACCTGTCGTCCGAACCGTCGGGCAGCGGATCAATGCAGGCACAGTTCATCAGCTCCTGCACCAGCTCCGACCCCTCCAAAGAAGACGCGATCAACCGCCGCACCGCGTTCCGGCAGTTCGTGCAGGAGTGCCTCGCCAACGACCGTCTGGTGTCCACGTCGCCCGGCAAGCCGGTCAACCTCGGGGGCCTCGAACTGTCAGTGGTGACCTACCTGTGGGCCACGGGACAGATCGGCCTTCGGTAGTGCGGCGGCCAGAGATGTCCACCGGACCGCGCCGGGTCGCCCCCGGAGTTCGCCGCCGTTCCTGGACACCACGCTACTGATCGTCGGGACGGTTCACCCCGATGGGGGGGTCCCTCGCGGGTCACCCCGAGCACCGACCAACCGCGCAGCGCGGCGAGGAACGGCAGGGAGCGGGACAGCACCTCGCCGGCCAACCCGTCGCCGCCCGGCGGTTGGTCGAACCGGGGTCCCAGCTCATCGGTCAGCCGGCCGTGCAACCGCCGCAGGAGCTCGTCTGTGCCCGCCTCATCCATGCCGTCACCCGCCACCGGCTCGCTGCTCGCCGACAACAGGTGCCGACCCAGGTAGCGGCTGGCGATGGTGTCCCGGAGCCGCAGCAGGGCGTGGGCCAACTCCTCCGCCCGGGGTCCGAGGCCACGCCAGGGCGCGCACCTGGCGGCCAGCAGCGCCGCGACCGTGGCCGCCGCCATCTGCTCCAGGGCCGGCTCGATGTCGTAGTCCTGGCGGCGGGGTCGGTAGGTGAGGGCGACCAGCGGATACCGGCGAACGGTGTCGTCGACCTCCCGCAGGCTCTCCGCCCAGGCGGCGCAGCGCTGCCGGGCCTCCTCGACCCCCTCGTCGGTTAGGCTCCGCGCGATCAGACCCACCCCGTCGGTGCCGCGCATCTGATCGTGGATGGTCAACGCGAACCGGTTGCGGACCGTCAGCCCGGTGATCAGCTCGATCAGGTAGGTGGCCAGCGCGGCGAAGAAGCCGAACCCGAGCGCGGCGGAGGCCACGGCGAACAGCTTCTGCGTCCCCGTGTCCGGGGTGATGTCACCGAAGCCGAGCACGGTCAGCAGCCCGGTGGCGTAGTAGATTGCGTCGACGAAACCGGCTGGCCCGTACCCGACGACCCGGTGGTAACCGTCCAGGTGTGGCCAGACGACGAGCGCGACCCCGAGCACCAGCGGCCCGAGCCAGGCGAGGAACGTGCCGGTGACCAGGATCGGTCCCGCCCAGACCAGCGGCGTTCGGCGGGGTGTACGACGCCGGCCGGCGGTCAGCGACGACGCGCGCCAGACCAGCCGCCGGACCGTGCGGGCGATGGGACCCTCCGCGTCCGGGTGCAGCACGGTCAGCCAGACGTCGACCACCACCACCGCGATCAATGTCACGCCCGCCGCCACCGCCACAAACGTCATACGCAGAGGTATACCCGTCCGCACGCGGGTGGAGCGAAGCGCCCCGTCAGATCAGATCCCAGCTCAGTGCGGTGCCGCGCGCCACGTCGGCGGTGAAGCGGCGACCCAGCACCCGCTCGATCTCCACCGGGGGGAGCCCGCCGGCCGGCCGGATCGAGCGGACGTTGTGCACTGTCACCTCGTCGCCGGCGCGCACGTCCGCCACCACGTACAACGACCGCCGGAAGCGCAGGCCCTCCCGCTCGGCCGGCGTCGGCCCGATCGCCGTACCGCCCAGCGCCGCGTACGCCCGCTCGGACTCGACCACCAGGGCGGCCAGCTCGGTCGGGTTGAGGGAGAAGTCGGAGTCCACGCCGCCGTCGGCGCGGTCCAGCGTGACGTGCTTCTCGATGAAGCAGGCGCCGAGCGCCACCGAGGCGACGGGTACGCCGATGCCGGGGGTGTGGTCGGACAGACCCACCGGGACACCGAAGGCGTCGGCCAGCACCGGGATGCGGCGCAGGTTGCTGTCGGCGGGCGGTGCCGGGTAGGAGGCGGTGCAGGCCAGAAGAATGATCCCGCCCGCCCCGCCGTTGCGGGCGGTGCGTACCGCGGCGTCGATCTCGGCCAGCGTGGCCATCCCGGTCGAGATGACCATCGGCTTGCCGGTCGCCGCGACCAGCCGGATCAGCGGCAGGTCGACAAGCTCCGACGAAGCGATCTTGTACGCCGGGGCGTCCAGTTCCTCAAGCAGTTCCACAGCGGAGGCGTCGAACGGGGAGGAGAAGACGGTGAGCCCCAGGGCGCGGGCCCGCTCGAAGATCGGCCGGTGCCACTCGTACGGCGTGTGCGCCTTCTCGTAGAGCCGGTACAGGTTCTGCCCGCCCCACAGCTCGTGCCCGCCGGAGATGCGGAAGTCCGGGGTGTCCACGTCGATGGTTATCGTGTCCGGCCGGTACGTCTGAAGCTTGAGCGCGTGCGCGCCGCTGGCCGCCACCGCATCCACGATGGACAGAGCCCTGGCCAGGTCCCCGTTGTGGTTGCCGGACATCTCGGCCACCACGAAGGGGCGCTCGCCGGTGCCGACCAGGTGCGACCCGATCTTGAACGTCATTCCGATCCATTTCCGTGCGTGCTTACCAGTGTGTGGTCTCGTGTCGGGCTTGCCGGTGCCGTCGCCGCCCCGCCCGTGGTCTCCCCGGCGGTGCCGCCGCGCACCCGGCCGACGAGCCGGTGTGCCCGCCGCAGCGCCGCGTAGGCCAGGTAACTGTCGCGGCCGACGAGTCGGTGCTTGAGCCCCGACACCCCACCCGGCCGGGGATAGCCGCCGCTGGGCAGGTAGGTGCGGTAGTGCGCGGCGACCCGGCGGAAGAAATCCCGGCGCAGGTGCGGATGCAAGCGGTCGTCGTTGCCCACCACCACCAGGAAGTGGTTCACCATCAGGTCGAACAGTTCGGCGTGCCAGCGTCCGTCGGGATGCCGTCGGCGCAGCCAGGCGAAGAGGCGGTCGTACTGCTCGAATGAGTCGAAGTGCCGGCCGCTGCGCGTCGAGGTGATCGCGCCCTGACGGCCCTGGCGGTACAGATAGCAGACCCGGTCCAGCACGCTGACGCGCTCCGCGCCGATCAGCAGCGGGTGGCTGAACGGAATGTCCTCGTACCAGCCGGGGTGGAAGCGCAACCCCAGCTCCGCCATGAACTCCCGGCGTACCACCTTGTTCCAGGCGGTGTGCTGCACCCGCAGCAGTTGCGGTCGGTCGGCCAGCCGCACCACGCCCGGGGTGCCGCGCAGCAGCCGGCTGCTGGCGTCGACCTCCTCGCGTCCGCACTCGTGCATCCGCAGGTGGTCGACCATCATCACGTCGGGGCGGTCCGCCCGCAGCCGGTCCAGCACGGCCCGGATCGTCCCGGCCGGCAGCCAGTCGTCGCTGTCGACGAACCAGACGTAACGGCCGGTGGCCACGTCCAGGCCCGCGTTGCGGGCCGGCCCGAGGCCGACGTTGCGGTCCAGGTGCAGCACGCGCAGCCCGGGATGCTCGGCGGCGTACCCGCGCAGCAGTTCACCGCACCGGTCCGGTGAAGCGTCGTCGACCGCGACGACCTCCACCTGCCTCGCCTCGTCGGCCGGGATGTCGGCGTGGATGGAGTCCAGGCAGTTGAGCAGGTACGCCTCGACGCCGTAGACCGGCACGACGATGCTCAGCAGCGGCGTTGGCGTCGGCTCTGTGACCACCCGGAAACAATTGGCCACCCGGGTGGACGGACCTGGAACCTGACGTGACCGGCGACGGTTCAGTAATTGAACAGCCGGCCCGGATCAGGTTAACGGCGCAGGACGCGGCTCACCGGTTGAGGATGCGGCGTACCGGTGCGGGAACGGCCTTCTTGATCCGGGCCTTGAACCGGTCCGGGCGCTGCTGCTGGAGCTGCTCGCGGAGCTCGACGTCCCGGTCGTACAGCCACTGGATCCGTTGCAGCAGCACCTCCGGCGAGGTCGCCAGCGCCGGCCGGACGGCGGGCGGGAAGGTCGTCGCGCGGACCTGGGCGTCGAAGGCAGCCGGGCTGTCGCCGTCGGCGAAGGCATTGCCCAGATCGTGCTTGGCGAGGAAGGCGAGCATGGTCTCGAACCGCGCCTTGTGCCCGTTGATCATCCCGGAGTAGTCGGCCTCGTCGTACAACTGGGCGGCGTCGACGTCCTTCGGCACGTCCCGCATGACCCGGTGCGGGATCTCGAAGTAGCGGGCCAGTTCCAGGGTGCGGGAGTCGTGGGCGAACAGGTAACCGGGCGTGCCGGCCAGCAACGAGACGATGGTGCCGTGGATGCGGGTACCGAAGTTGAAGTCGAAGCCGGTGAGGTAGTCGATCCACGTCCACGGGTCGACGAACATCCGCACCTTGTCCTCGGTGAACAGCGGGTGCGAGGTGTGCAGCGGGATCGGGCTGGTCTTGCCCCGGTCCTCCGGCGAATCGCCGTAGAGCAGGGTGCCCAGGGTCTTGAGGTCCTGCGGGATGTAGCGCAGGTTGGGGTAGCGCTGCTGGTGCGACTGGATGATCTTCGCCATCGACTTCACGTACGGCGAGACGGTCAACGCGATCCGGTCGTCGGTCCCGAGCGCGGCCTTGCGCTTCTCCACCGGCAGGGTGTCGCCGTGCAGGAACATCGACGGGCAGCCGATCTCCTCGACCGCGGAGAAACCGAGCGTACGCAGGTAGCTCGCGGTGATCTCGCCGCGTACCCCGATGCTGTGCGAGCGGTCGAGCACGGCGCGGCAGAAGCGGCTGACCGACTCGTCGATCGGTCGCAGGTACTCGCGGTCGCCGTCGACGTTCGTCTGCACCCCCACGCCGAGCACCACGACCGGGATCTTCAGCCGCTCGATGAGGTTCGTCATCGCGTCGACCCGGTGTGCGTAGCTGCGTCGGAACGCGTTGGCCAGCGGTACCACGAAGACGTCGTACTGCTCGTTGATCCGGTCCGCGGCGCGCGGGTTGACCACGAACCGGTTCGAGGTGATCTCGACCTCGGGCGCGCCCAGCAGCTTGTGCGCGGCGTGGCTGAAGACGAGGTTGCCGACGTTGTCACCGATCAGGTTCCGGTCGAACGTCTCCTCCGGGGAGTTGACCTCGAAGGGCTCCTTGCGGGCTCGCATCAGGATCCGCTGGTGCATCGCTGGCTCTGCCTCTCATCGGTGCGTCAGCCCCACGTCCCGCCGGTCGGCCAGGTAACGGGGTGGTGTCCCTCTCGGGTCTCGGAATAGTAGGCCAAGAGGCCGGCAGATGACACATGGTGGTGGTTCCGAGAGGTCTGACCTGATTCGCGGTGAATTCCCCCGTAGAGCCCTCTCAGGTCGGCCGAACGCGAGGTCGGCGGGGGTGCGCGCGGCACGCGATTCAGGGTGAAACGGGACCGATGGATAGGGTGCCCGGATGACCAGCAGCACCGCCACCGCCGTCGAACGACGTAGCCCCCGGGCCGGCCGCGGACAGGCGAGCCTCCTGCCGTCGCTCACCGGTCTACGGTGGGTCGCCGCGATGCTGGTTTTCGGTTTCCACGCCGGGACCATGCGCATCATCGCCGATCCCGGCCCCCAGGCGGTGGTGGGTGAGATCTTCACCCTGGGCCTGTCCGGGGTGCAGTTCTTCTTCATCCTCAGCGGCTTCGTGCTTGTCTGGTCCGCCCGCCCCGGTGCCTCCCGGCGCCGGTTCTGGCGACGCCGGTTCGCCAAGATCTACCCGAACCACCTGGTGCTGTGGGCGCTGGCCATGCTGGCGATGCTCTGGTTCGCCGATCCGATCAACCCGGTGGCCGCGCTGGAGAACCTCTTCCTGGTGCAGGCCTGGGACCCCCGGCCCGGCCACTTCTACAGCGTCAACAACGTCAGCTGGTCGCTCTCCTGCGAGCTGTTCTTCTACCTGTGTCTGCCGCTGGTGCTGCCGGCGGTGCGGCGGGCCCGGCCGTGGCTGCTGTGGGCGGTGGTGATCGCCGTGCCGCTGCTGATCCTGGCACTCTGGCCGGGGCAGGTGCTGGTGCCGGAACAGGACCGCTGGTGGTTCACCCAGGTATTCCCGCTGGTCCGCTCGCTGGAGTTCTGGATGGGCGTGGCCGCTGCCGAACTCATGCTGCGCGGTCGCTGGCGGGGGCCCCGACTGCCCCTGGCCAGTCTGATCTTCGTGGTGACCTGGGTGGCGGCCTCCCAGTGGATCCGGGCCGAACTCTGGGCGGCGCTGTTGTCGGCGGCGTACGTCCTGGTGATCGCCGCGGCGGCCGACGCGGACGTGCACGGGCGGCGCTCGCCGCTGCGCTCCCGACCGATGGTCTGGCTCGGCGAGGTCTCGTTCGCCTTCTACCTGGTGCACGTCTTTGTGATCATGACGATCCTGCGGTTGACCGGGGACTGGGGGACGGGCCTGCCCGGTTGGTGGGGCCCGCTCGCGGTGATCGGCTTCCTGCTGCTCACCCTGGGGCTGGCCGCTCTGTTGCACAGGTACGTGGAACAGCCGATGATGCGTCGCCTGGCCCCGTCCGGACCGTCGCGATCGGAGCCGCCGGGCGGCGCGGCGCGATCCGAGGAACCCGGGAGACCGTCGGCCGACGGGCTGCCCCGCCAGCGGACACCACGCGGCGGTACGGATCCCGTCACGGACACCGAGCAGGACCGGACCGTCCACCGGGGACAGTGATCCCGGGGCTGCCCTGAGCTGCGATTATCGGCGCGGGCGGCGACGCGCCGGGCGGCACGACACGCCCGATGACCGGTGCGTCCCGCCGCTCGTGGCGGTAGCGTGGCGGTGTGCTTCCCGTCGCGCCCGCCCGTCCTCTGTGGTGGCTGGCGCGCTGGGCCACGCGGCTGCTGACCGGGTTCGCGGTCGCCGCCGCCTTCACCCTCGGTGCCTGGGCGCTGCCCGACGAAGCGGTCCCAGTCGACCGGCTCGCCGCCACGGCACCGGCCCCGCTGGTCCAGACCGCCGTGACGCAGGCGTCCGCCGAATGGGACCGGGCCGCCTCCCGCGATCTGGCCGCCACCGCTGAGCTGGTCGTCCTCGCGACGCCGGCCGTACGCGGCGCCGATGTCGCCGCCGACCTGGGCGGGGTGTCCGCGGCCCAGCCGGCGGCCGTCGGCCAGCCCGGGCTGACGGCGCTCGGCGGCATCGCGGTGGACGCCACGCCGGGGCCGGCGGCCCGTGTCGCGGGTGTCCGGGCCGCCCGCGCCCCACCGCAGGCCTGATCCCCGGCGACCCTCCGTCGCGTCCGCAGGCCCGGCGCCGCACCCGCGCCGAGCATCCGCCAGCCCGTTGCCGCCAGTTGCGGCGTCGGGGCTCGCCATGACGATCCGCTGCCGGTACGGCCACCGGCGCCGTACCGATCTCCCCGAGGTGCCGACATGGAGAAGACAGTCATCTACCAGTTCCTGATCGAGGTGCCACGCGCCGCCGCCATCTGGTCGGTCCTGCTGGTGCTCGCCCTGGGCGTACTCACCCTGCTTGTCGCGCGCCCCGAGCCGGCCGGGCCGGTGGAGAAGCCCGTCGACCAGGATGCGGCCCGCGCCGCGGTCGAGGAAGCCGACCTGCGCCGATATGCCGGGGAGGTGGCGGTCGCGGCAGCCGGCGCGGCGCAGAACGCCGACCGGCGGCGTGCGGCGTGGCGGGTCGCCCAGACGGAACTCGACAAAGCCTGGGCCGGGTACGACGAGGCGGATTCCGTCGCCCGACGGCTGGCCGGCGTCGCCGGGCTACCGACCCCGCGCACCCCCCGGACGCCTGCCGAGTACGCGGCCCGGGAGCGCTGGCTGCGTCGTGCCGCGATGGCGGCCCACTGGCGTGGTGACCTGACCGCCCGGCAGCTCAGCGACGTGCTGGCGCGCCGGTCCGGCTGGGATCCCCGGCGGCACCCGGTCGAACAGGAGGTGGTCCTCGCCCGGGTGGTACGCGACAACCGCCTGGCCGCCTACCTGTCGGCCGCCGAGCGGGAGCGTGACCTGTGGCGGGCGGCGGAACTGGCCACCGAGGCCGCCCGCTCCCTCTCCGCCGAGGCGTACGCGGCCGCTGAGCGACTCCGACCGGACCTGCCGCCCGTGCCCGGTCGGATCGCCGTCAGGCGTCCCGGCCCGGTGCTGCGCTGGCGGCCAGCTCGACTGGGCTGAAATTTCGTGAGCTGGGTCACAGCGGCCGGAAAATCGGTCACTGTTCGTAGTTGAGACCATTACCGCAGCAAAATCCGTCGGCAGTGTCCACCACTCGTCCGGTTGTCACCCGAAGGTGCCCCGAATGCCGTCGGTCCCATTGAGCGACGCCAGTTCCCGGATACCCGAAAATCGCCGCACTGGATCATGTTTAAGCAGGTCAGAGTGGGTTGGCTTCGAGGTGACCGGCCAGTAGTGTCAGCGCGTCCGGTGCGGTAACCGATCGCAAGAGGCGACGCCGTACCGACCCGCTCAATCGTGATCTCACGAACCGGGGACCCACTGCACCACTGGGGTGAATCCGCGAGCCTCGGCCCGCGGTAGGGCGTCTTCCCGCCCGAATCCGTCAGCTAACCCGGTCGGCGGTGACGGAAGGAGTTCCAACCCTCGTGCGGTTCGATGTGATCCCCCTGTTCCCCCGCCTCCACGGCACCGCGGTGCCCGTGCTCGCCGGCCCGACCGCCGCGAGCTGACCCCGGTCATCGCCACCGCCCGGGCTTTCCGGGCGTACCCCTGAACGGCCTGTCCCGCTCACCCGGGCGGTCGTCGGCGTCCTGCTGCCGACCTGACCGCCGGAGCCGGTGTGCCGTTCTCCCCTCAGTCCGTGGAGGAATCCGTGAAGCACACCCTCTCCCGCCGGCTCCGTCGGCTGGCCACCGAACGCCCCTACCAGATCGTCGCCGGCTCCGCCGTCGCGCTCGTCCTGGCCACCGGCACCGGCGCCGCCCTTGCCGGCACCGGGAACACCCCGGCCCCCACGCAGGCCACCACCGCCGCCACCGAGCTGCGCGGTGACCCAAAGGTCGCGCCGAGCCGGGCCGAGGTCGCGCCGTCGACCGTCGCGCCCAGCAGCGCCGCGCCGAGCAGTGCCGCACCGACCAGCGCGGCACCGGCGAGCACCACCGCCTCGCCGTCGCCGAAGGCCAGCGCGGCCACCCCGGACCCGGACCTGACAACCAAGAAGGCGGCACCGAAGCCGCCCGCGTCGAAGGTCCTCGGGTACGACCACCAGGCTCAGATCAACGGCTACTACTGCGGTCCCGCCGCGGTACGCAACGCGCTCAGCGCCGCCGGTGTCGCCCGTAGCCAGGACGCCCTGGCCAGCCAACTCGGCACCACGTTCGCCGGCACCAACTCGGCCGAGGACACCACCCGCGTCCTCAACGCCGTCGTCAAGGGCGACCCGTACGAGACCACGATGATCCGTGGCGGTGCGGCCACCCCGGCTCAGATGGACCAGCTCCAGGCGGATGTCGTCGCCGCCGTCACCGACGGGCGGGGTGTCGTGGTGAACGTCGCCGGCACCGCCACCGACACCGACGGTCGCTGGCACTCCTTCCCCGGCGGGCACTACGTCGCCGTGGTCGGCTACAAGGACTCCGGCCGGCTGGTGAAGATCGCCGACTCGGCCGACGCCTCGTACCCGTCGTACTGGCTCAGCACCATCGACCTCGCCAACTGGGCCGCCACCCGCGGCTACTCGGCCTGATCACGTCGTTCCCACGGCGAACGGAAGCCCTCGGCCTGCTGGCCGAGGGCTTCCGTGTCGGGTACGTCAGGCGTACGGGGCGTGCTGCTTCGCCCGGCCGACGAAGGCCATGCGCGTCGTCTGTCGCGGCGGGTCGGCCGGGTGGGGGCGCGGTGGTGAGTGACGGTGCGATGATCACGTGTGACATCGACCGCGACGTCTGACGCCTGTACGAGGGGACATCATGGGGGAGCAGGAACCGTACGCGGGGCTGGCCACGACGTTCGACACGGCCGCGGAGCTGTACGAGCAGGCCCGACCGGGCTATCCGGAGCGGTTGTTCGCCGACCTGGCCGCGACGGCCGGCCTGACGAGCGGGCCGGCCAGCGTGCTGGAGATCGGTACCGGCACCGGCCAGGCCACCCGTGGCCTGCTGGCGCGCGGCTGGCAGGTGGTCAGCCTGGAACCGGGACGGGAACTGGCCACTGTGGCGCGTCGCGTACTCGCCGGCCGTGGTGACGTACGCGTCGTGGTGTCACCCTTCGAGCGGTGGGAGGCGGGCGACCTGGCACCGTTCGACCTCGTTTTCGCCGCGACGTCGTGGCACTGGCTGGACCCGGGTGTCGCCTACCGCCGGGCCGCCGAACTGCTGCGCCCCGGTGGACACCTGGCGATCGTCGCCACCGAGCACGTCTCGCCACCCGACGGCGACGATTTCTTCCGGCAGGTCGAGCGGATCTACGACGAGGTCGGCATGGGCGACGGGCTGGGCGGCCCGAAGCCACCCGAGGCGATCGCGGCCCCCGACGTGGCGGCGATGGCGGGCAGTGGCTTCTTCGCCCGCCCGACCGTGCACCGTTACGTCTGGAGCCGCGACTACACCGCCGAGGAGTACCTGAGGCTGCTCTCCACCTACTCCGGTCACATCGCCGCCTCGCCGTGGCAGCGGCGGACCCTGTTCGACGGGATCCGGGAGATGATCGCCGCACGCCCCGCCGGCACGGTACGCAAGCACTACCTGAACACCCTCCAGATCGCGGTACGCCTCGACTGACAGCCACCGGGTCCCAGTTCCCCTTCTGGCAGCATGGCGACGTGCTGATCTACAAGATCCTGCTGCCGGGCGAATGGGCCGATTTCCAGGCAGCAGGCCGGTTCGACGGTTCACCGTTCGATCGAAACAGCGGCTTCATCCACTGCTCGTCGCGATCCCAACTGCCAGCCACGGCGGCGCGGGTCTTCGGCGACCAGCCGCGTCTTGTCGTCGTCGCGCTCGACACGTCTCTGCTCGGTGGTGCGCTGCGGTGGGAGGACGCCCCGAACGGCGGCCCGTTCCCGCACGTCTACGCCGCGCTACCGGCCACAGCCGTCGTCGGGGTGTACCCGGTCGACGGTGCCACGCGGGTTGACGACGAGGTTCCCACGGCATAGCTGTCGATCATTCCGGGTGCGTTTGTTGTCGTTCCAGCGACAGCAAACGCACCCGGACGTCGTCGAGATCGGCGTCGGCCGGAGGGATCAGCACCGTTCCCATTTGAGGTTGAACAGGGTGTCGACGTCACCCTCGGTCGTGGTCATCGACATGCTGACGCTCGAGCTGGCGGTGCCGGCGTCCACTCTCAGCTCGGTGTTGACGTTGAGTACCCGTTGCTGTCCGCAGGGCGTGTAGAGCAGCACGGGAGCGACGTCCGAGGTCCCCCAGAAACCGTTGTAGGGCCCGGTGAAGGTGGCGTCGGTGCGACTGGTCTCGGACGATCCCTGCCAGTAGTAGCTCGTCCGCTGGCGACCTGTCGCGCCGGCGGGAATCCGGGCCCGGCCCCGGTAGTCGGCTGCGGCGACGGCGATCGTCCAGCCCGCCGGTACATTGACGAGCACGCCGAGCTGGCAGTTCTTGCGGCTGTCGGTGACGTCGACGCCCCGACCGGCGGTAGCGACGAAGTCGAAGTAGCGGATTCGGAAGCCGGTGTTGTCGGGGTGGGCCACCACCCGGGCGGTCCCGGGTGCGCAGCCGGAGCCGTTGGCTGCCACCACCTCGACGGTGATCTCGCTATCCGGCGTAGCGGTGGACCCGGCTGGGGCGGCGTGGGCCGGTGCGGACAGGGACAACGCGAGAACCGTGCCGAGTACGGCGAAGATCCCGTTTCTCGCGCCGACGAGGTTCTTTGTCATTCCGTTCCTCTCGGATGCAGTTGATGTTCACCGAATTCAACGCGTGTTTCTTCGCCGAACGGCCGGTGGGTGCCTCGCACGCAGTCCCGCTGGGGGAATGGTGAGTGGTTGGTGTGGAGCAACCGGGCGGCGTTCTGCGAGAGGATGCTAGCGATCTGGAACGAGGCTCGCAAGCATCAGTCAACGTCTATGTGATCGATTAGCGGCAGGTTCTTGATCGGAATTGCCGGAGCCCGAGATCGACCTCTATAACGGTTGCTGGGTAACGGGTGTGCGCCTGATCAACGGGACGCCCCGGCTGACTTTCGCAGTGATCTCCACCCTGTGGGACGGCGCGGAGTCGCCATCCGAAGCCGAATAACATTCGGCTCGTGATCCATTATTGGGAAATCGAGATTGCATTGACATTCATCTATGTCTGTACGTAGCTTGTTTCGCATGTTGCGTCGTTTCCTGTACCGGAGGAGGATTCATGCGTAAACTGCTGACGCGTGGCGGCGTGGTGCTTGCGCTACTCGCTTCATCGTTGACAGTGGGGGCGCCAGCGTCCGCTAAGGGGATCATGGACAATCCGCCCACCGACAAGGTCGTGATCGACCTCGTGGCGATGGCCGGCTCCGGGTGCCGGCCGGGCACGGCCGATGTCGCGGTATCCCCGGACAACACCGCCTTCACCACGATCTACAGCGACTACCTGGTCCAGGCGGGCCCGGGCATCCCGGTCACCGACGGACGCAGGAACTGCCAGCTCAACGTGCTGGTCCACGCCCCGGCCGGCTACACCTTCGCGATCGTCAAGGTGGACTACCGCGGGTACGGGCTGCTCAACCGGGGTGCCGTCGCCTCGGCACGAGCGAACTACTACTTCCAGGGCATGACGCAGAGCACCTTCAGCAACCACCCGATCGCCGCGCCGCTCGACGACAACTGGATGGTGACCGACGAGGTGCCGATCGCCTCCGTGGTCTGGCACCCCTGCGGCGAGATGCGCAACCTGAACATCAACACCGAGCTGCGTCTCAGCCGGGGAAGCTCGTCGGGGACCAACTTCCTCACGATGGACTCGACCGACGGCAGCATCCAGACGATGTACCACCTCGCCTGGCAGCCCTGCCGGTGACCTGATCGCCGGACGCTACGGCTCCGGAGGGTGGTCGGCGACGCCGGCCACCCTCGCGGGTCGTCGGGGTGCGGCACCGCACCCCGTACTCAGGTGGCGGGGGAGAGGGGCGCGCCGGTCGCGGCGCGTGGGGCCGGCGCGGTCCAGGCCGGATCCAGCTCGCGTCGGGCGGCGGCCAGGAAGACCTCGGCGTACGAGTCGGCGGGGAAGTCGCCCAGGTAGCGGCGGCGGGTGACCCAGCGCGCGTCGGCGAGCGGATCGGTGTCGAGCAGCCGGACCAGCACCTCGTCCAGGTCGACCATGTCCCGGCGCAGCACGTAGCCGGCGGCGGCCAGCGGGAAGCGCTCGACGAACCGGTCGCCGTCGGTGCCCATGTCGGTCACCGCGTACGGCTTGCCCGAGTAGAGCCAGTCGGAGACCACCCCGGAGACGTCGGAGACCAGCGCGTCCGCGCGGTTGACCGAGTCGGTCAGGGTGAGCCGGCTCGCCGCGACACCGTAGAGGTGCCCCCGGCCGGTGCGGGCCCGGTCGGCGGCGAGCAGGTCGTGCAGCCGCGCCAGTTGCCGGGCCGAGGCCGGGTTCTGCGCGGTGTAGGGGTGCGCCCGCAGGATGACTGTGGCCCCCCGGTCCAGCAGACGCCGCAGCAGCGTCTCCGCCACCGGCAACGAACAGTAGTCGGCGTCGGCGTTGTGCCCGGTCCAGGTGGGGGTGTAGAGCACCGTCGGGTTCGTCAGGCCACGCACCGGCCGCGGGCGTACCTCGATCGCCTCGACCTGGGGGCGGCCGACCACCACGAACTTCTCGGCGGGGATGTCGATCCCGGCCCGCGCGTACCGCTCGATGGCCGCCTCGCCGGCGACGAAGATCCGGTCGAAGATCGCCGAAACCGGGTTGGCGCTGGGAGCCTTGTCGCTGTCACCGTGATGCAACTGCACGTGGGTGAGCTGCGTGTACCTGATGCAGTGGCTGTTCTTCGCGCCGTGGTTGACGTAGAACGCCACCCGCAGGCTCGGCACCAGCACCTCGTCCATGCTCCGGGTGGTGGGGCAGTAGACCACCGGGGCGGTGGTGGCCGCCGCGACGGGGGCCAGGAACTCCGGCTCCCGCACCATCACCACGAACGGCCGACCGATCCGTTCCAGGTACGGCAGCCACATGGTGACCTGGTACTCGGAGCCGGGCGGGGCGGAGAAGTGCAGGACGAACTCGGGCTGGTGCCGGCGCAGCGCCCGGGCCACCGCCGATCCGCCTGGGGACGGTCGGAACCGCCGCCGGGCCAGGTCCAGGGCGACCGCTGCGGCGACGACACCGACCAGCAGTGTCGCCGCCAGGGCCAGAGCCGCCGGCAGGCCCACCAGGGCGGCCAGGGCCAGCAGGCCGAGCAGTGCTGCCACGGCGTCACCGAGAACCGCCGCGACCTGCGGCACCCAGGCGCGTACCGGCAGGTTGGCGGCGCGGATCTCCAGGTTCCCGGCCTGGCGCAGCGGACCGGTGAGCAGCACCAGGCCCAGCAGAACCAGGGCGGTCGCGGCCAGGGCCGGATCGAAACCGGCGTCGAGTTGCCGGGCGTAGCCGACAAGCACCCCGGCCGCGATCAGCGTGGTCTCCGCGACGTTGTCTGCGCCGGGTCGCACCCGGCGCTCCCAGACCGTGGCGGCAAGCGCCACCACGGCCAGGAAGAGCCCCCAGGCGGTCGCGCCGGTGAGGGCGACCACCAGGAACGCCAGGACCGCCCCACCGGTGGCCAGGCCCCGTGCGGTCAACTTGCGGACCAGCTCACCACGCATCTCGCTGTCGCTTTCGCGGTCGTGTGGATCGGACGGTCAGCCGACGGGAGCGGCGCTGGCAGACCGGTCGGTCTGGGCGGGTACAGCGACGGCGACGGGTGCCTCACCCGGTGGCCGGCGGACGTCGATCACCTGGCCGGTGAGATCCGAGATCAGCACGTCCAGCGACGACTGGGCGACCGTCTCGGCGGCGAGCAGCGTGTGCTCGGGTTCCGCGCCGAAGGCCTTCGTCCGCATCGGGGTGGCGGTCCGCTCCGGGTTGATGATGTTGACTCGTACGCCGAACTCCGCCCACTCGTCCGCGAGCGCCTGGGTGAGGTTGACCAGGGCGGCCTTGGTGGCCGAGTAGAGCGCGTAGTCGGCCCGACCGCGGGTGTACGAGCTGGAGGTGTAGAGCAGCAGCTGGCCCTTTGTCTGCTGGAGGTAGGGCAGTGCCTGCCGGGCGACGGTGACCGGGCCGACGAAGTTGACCTGGAGTACCCGGTCGATGGTCTCCTGGTCCATCTCGGCCAGCGCGCCCTTCTCCAGGATCCCGGCGGTGACCACGACGTGGTCGATCCGGCCGGTGGCCTCGAAGGCGGTCCGCAACGCGGCCTCGACGTCCTCCGGGCGCTCCACGTGGGTGCCGGTGCTGGAGCGGCTGAACGGGAAGACCTGGGCACCGTGGCTGCGGGCCAGCTCCGCCAGGTCGTGGCCGATGCCGTAGCTACCGCCGAAGACGACGATCGTGCGGCCGGAGACCTCCTCGCTGTAGGCGCGGTGGTCGGTCAGCCGGGGCACCTTGGCGGCGGCCAGCTGGAACAGCTTGTCGGCCAGGTGCACGTCGACCGGGTGGGTGACCTTGATGTTCTCGTCCGAGCCGTCGATCACCTTGATCGGCGTCTCCGGGAGGTAACGCAGCACCACACCGCAGTCGTCGGTGGCGGCGAAGTTGGGGTCACCCTCGGCCCGGCGGTACGCCTCGCGGATGGTGCCGGACCGGAACGCCTGCGGGGTCTGACCCCGACGCAGCGTGGCCCGCACCGGGATGTCGGTGATGCACTCGTTCTCGTCGACCTGGATGATCGTGTCGGCCGACGGGATGGCCACGTCGACGGCCGAGTAGCTCCACAGGGCGTTCACGCACTCCCGGACGATGCGGCCGCTGAGCAGCGGGCGCACCGCGTCGTGGAAGAGGATGTTGCAGTCGCCCTCACCCACCGCGTCCAGGGCGACGCGGGTGGTGGCGTTGCGGGTGTCGCCACCCTCGATCACCTTGGTGACCTTGCGGAAGCCCGCCTTGTCCACGATCTTCTGCGCCTCGGCGACGTGCCCGGTGGCCATCAGCACGATGATCTCGTCGATCTCGGGCGCGGCCTCGAAGACGGCGAGCGTGTGCTCGATGATCGGCTTACCGGCGATCTTGAGCAACTGCTTGGGAATGCCCAGGCCCAGCCGGGTGCCGGTGCCACCGGCCAGCACCACCGCCACCGTCCGTGAGGGTCGCCACGGCGCTCGGTTCTCCGGCGTGGTGCCCGGATCGGTGGTCTGGTCCTGCGTCATTGCCGGTCCTCGCTCTCGGGGGTGCATGACTGTGGTGAGTACGTGAACGGAAGGTTCCGCCGACACGGCGACGGAGTGAACCATAACGCGCGGGCCGCGTCGCCCCAACGGGACAACGCGGCCCAGGACGCCGCTGGTTCACCCAGACTCTACTTGCCGTTCGTAAATGCCTCGTAGGCCGCCAGCACCTCGGCAGTCGGGCCATCCATCCGGATTTCGCCGGATTCCAGCCAGATGGTCCGTTCGCAGGTGTCCCGTACCGAGGAGAGCTGGTGGCTGACCAGGAACACCGTGCCGGCGCTCTCCCGCAGCTCCCGCACCCGCTGCTCGCTGCGCTTGCGGAACGCCTTGTCCCCGGTGGCGAGCGCCTCGTCGATCAGCAGCACGTCGTGCTGCTTCGCCGCGGCGATGGAGAAGCGCAGCCGGGCCGACATGCCGGAGGAGTAGGTGCGCATCGGCAGCGAGGCGAAGTCGCCCCGCTGGTTGATGCCGGAGAACTCGATGATCTCCGGAAGCTTGCGCCGGACTTCGGCCGGTGACATGCCCATGGCCAGGCAGCCGAGCGTGACGTTGCGCTCACCCGGCAGGTCGTTGAGCAGGGCGGCGTTCACCCCGAGCAGCGAGGGCTGCCCCTGGGTGTAGACCGCGCCCTGCTCCACCGGCAGCAGTCCGGCGATGGCCCGCAGCAGGGTCGACTTGCCGGAGCCGTTGGTGCCGATCAGCCCGATGGCCTCGCCCCGGTACGCGGTGAAGGTGACCCCACGGACCGCGTGCACCACGCGTACGTTCGGCGCGGAGGTGCGGGTGATCATCCGCTTGAAGGCGGCCACCGGGCTGGTGTTGCCGGCGGCGCCCTTGTGCACCCGGTAGACGACGTGCGCGTCGTCCACCACCACTGTGGGGATCCGCTCCTGGATCCGGGGGAGGGTCACCGTCACATCATTTGACATTTCCAGATTAACCACGGCCGTACTCCTGTTCGCCGCGCCAGAAGTAGAAGTAGCCGCCGAGTCCCGCGACGGCTGCCCAGCCGAGCGCGATCAGCCAGGTCAGCGGCAGCGAGTCGTTGAGCAGGTGGGTGTCCTCCAGCAGGGAGATGCGGGCCAGTTCGATGTAGACGAGCATCGGGTTGAACTGCACCACAGCCGTCGCCCAGCCCGGCAGGTTCTCGGCGAACAGGTTGACGCTGTAGAGCACCCCGGAGCCGTACATCCAGGCCCGCAGCACGAACGGCATGACCTGCTTCAGGTCGGTGGCCTTCGCACCCAGCCGGGCCACCACCATCGTCAACCCGGCGTTGAAGACCGTCTGGAGCAGCACCGCCGGCACCAGCATCAGCCACATCAGGGTGATCGGCTCACCGGTGGCCACCACGATCGCCAGCAGCACCACCATCGAGCCGAGCAGTTGCTGGAACTGGGTGGCGGTGATGGCCAGCGGCAGGCAGGCCCGGGGGAAGTGCAGCGCGCGGATCAGCCCGAGGTTGCCGCTTATCGCCTGGGTGCCCTGCTGCACGCTGACCTGGGTGAAGTTGAAGATGAACAGCCCGGTGGTCAGGTAGGCGATGAAGTTGGGAATGTTGCGGTTCTGTTCGAGCACCAGACCGAAGATCAGGAAGTAGACCGCCGCGTTGGTCAGCGGGGTGAGCACCTGCCACAGCTGCCCGAGCCGAGCGTTGCTGAACGACGCGGTCAGCTTGGCCTGGGCGTACGCGGAGATGAAGTGCCGGTAGCGCCACAGCTGGCCGCTGTAGCGACTGATCGAGGGCCGCTCGCCGGCCACCCGCAGCCCGTGTCGGGCGGCCAGCTGCGCTGGGGTGAGGCCGGAATCGGGGTCGGCCAGCAGGTTGGCCATGGGGATTGGCGCTCCGATCTGTCGTGCCGGCGTTATGTCTCGCGACGAGAGAATCTAGCGTGGTCAGTGCGGGAGCGCCGCCCCCGGTCGCTGGCTGGACAGTAGTCCGAAATACGTCGGGACGCAACCGTAGCGTCGTTGCGCTACGCTGTCCCTCGTGACAGTCGAGAAGAGTCCCAGGTGACGGCCGAGAAGAGGCGCACACCAGCCGGTGCGGCGGTGCTCCGTGGTGAGATCACCACGGCCATCCGGCGCGCCCTCATGCAGGAACTCGCCGCAGTCGGGTACGGCCGGCTCTCCATCGAGGCGGTGGCCCGCCGGGCCGGGGTCAGCAAGACCGCGATCTACCGCCGGTGGAACTCGAAGCTCGACCTGGTGCTGGAGGTGGTGGCCGCCGCCGCGGGCGGCCGGCTGCCCGCGCTGGACACCGGCAGCCTGCGTGGTGACCTGTCTCTGCTGTTCCAGGTGGTGGCGCACGCCCTGCGACACCCGCTGGCCTCGCAGATCATCCCGGACCTGCTGGCCGAGGCGGCCCGCAACCCGACGATCGACGAAACGCTCCAGCGCGTGCTGCGGGCCCGGCAGCAGGAGGTCGCCGGTCAGTTGATCACTCGCGCGGTGCGGCGCGGCGAACTTCCCGCCGACACCGACCCGGACGCGGCGGTCGACCTGATCGTCGGGCCGCTGTACTGGCGGATCGCCATCGCCCGTACCCCCGTCACCGACAGCTACCTGGAAACCATGGTCGAGGCGGTGGCGCTGGCGCTCGGTGCCCAGGACGCGGTGCCCCGGCAGCGGTCGGCAGCCGACCCTGGTTGAGCGTCGGCTGCCGTGGGTACGGCTGATCGGACCGCCTCCGGGCCGCCGCCGTCCCGCGCGTCGGCTCGACTCGGCGACCCCGGGACGACTACTACTCTCGGTGTGGATCGTGCCGCAGGGCCCCGCCGCGCCTGAGAAGCGCGCAGTCCAGCCTCATCCGCCCGTACGACGACAAGGACGCCCGTGTCGATGACCGACCAGACCGTGGCCGTCGCCGCTCCCGAGGCGGCGCCGGCCGAGCCGGCGACCGTCCCCGCGCCCGCCCGCCCCAGCCGGGCACGAGTGGTGGCAGGGCGCGTCCGGGCCGGCTTCGCCGCGATACCCGCCGTACTGACCGACGGTGCGGTGCTGGCTTTCGCGCTCTGGACGCTGCTCTACCACGCCGCGCTGCCCTTGGACCTCGCCCCGTCGCTGACGCTGCGGATCTGGCTGGTGACCGGCCCGGCGCTGGCCCTGCTGGCCGTGGCGGCCCGGCTCGCCCTGCGCTGGCGGCGACGTCGCCGCGCCGCCCGGCCGAGCGCCGGCACCGCGTCATCGACCGACACCCCCGACGGCGCTGGCGCTGCCGCCGGAACGCCGGACCGGGACACCGACCCCGACGACACGGCAACGGAGACCGACGCCGCCGCGACGGCACCTGCCGACCCGGCGGGCGTCGACGCCCCGACGGCGGACCAGGGCGGCGACCAGGCGACCGAGGCTGACGCGACCCGCGCGCGGGACGCGGCGGAGCGTGACCCGGGCGGACCGACCACGGCGGGCGACACCGCCCCGCCGGTCCGGGCCGGACGGATGTCGGTGGCACAGCGCTTGTTGACGGCGCTGGTTCTGCTGATCGGCGCCGGTGCGGCGATCACCGCGGGGGTGGCGGGGACACCGGCCGGCGCCGGCTTGTCCTGGTGGCTGCCGGCCTCCGCCGGTGCCGTGGCGGCCGTCGGCGCGGTGCTGCTCACCTGGCGGACCTGGCGGATCACCCCGCCGACCACCCCGGCGGCGCCGTCGCCCGGGGCCTGGCAGTCGGCGTACGCGCTGCTGATCGCCGGCGTGGCCGCGGTCGCCTCGCTCTACTTCGCCCGCAACACCCCCGACGACATCTACTACGTGGGCCGGTCGGTGTGGGTGGCCGAGCGGGACGTCGTGCCGCTCAACGACTTCCTGTTCAGCGAGAACGTGCTGCCGCCGATGGCCTCGCAGCCCCCGGTGGCCAGCATCGAGGTCCTCGCGGGTGCGCTCGCCCGGTTCCTCTCCCTCCCGGCGGCCTCGGCGACCTGGTACGTGCTGTTGCCGATCATGGCCGTGCTCGCCGTGCTGGCCCTGTGGCGGTTGGTGCAGCGTTGGGCGCCCCGGCGTCCGGTGCTCGCCTTCACCGTGGCCGTCGCCTTCCTCGCCCTGGTCTGTGGACCGGACGCCGCCCTGGGCACCTTCCACCTGCCCCGGCTCTACCAGGGCAAGGGGATGTTCGTCTCCGCGGTCGTACCGCTGATGTGGCTCTACCTGACCCGCTGGTTCGACGACCGGTCCCGGCGTGCCCTGGTGCTGATCGTCGCGCTGTCGATCACCGCGATCGGGCTGACCACCACCGCCGCGATCATCCTGCCGCTGCTGGTCGGCGGGGCGGCCCTGATGATGCTGCTGGTCGGGCGATGGAAGCCGGCGCTGGTGGCGGGTGTCGCGGCCCTCGCGTACCCGGTCGGGGTGGTCGCCGTCGCCCAGCTGCTCGTCGGATCCGCAAGCGAGGCCGCGGCGGACGTCAACGTCTGGGATGCCGCACGGACCTACCGGCGCACGTTCGAGATCGGCATCGTGGGTGTGATCGGCGGCCTCGCCCTGTGGTGCGGCCCGTTGCTGGCCCGCCGCCGCACCCCGGCGTTGCTCGCGGCCGGTGGTGGCCTCACCCTCAGCGTGCTGCTGCTGCCCGGAGTCCTGGAGTGGCTCGGTGCGCTCACCGGCATCTCGGTGGTGCTGTGGCGGGTGCCGTGGCTGCTCGCCCTGCCGGCGCTGATCGGGCTGCTGTGCACCGTCTGGCTGCCGACCCGGCTGCGTAGCGTACGGGCGGTTGTCGGCGTGGTGCTGGCCGGGGCGATGATCGCCTCGTTCGCCGTCTACGCCACCCCGATGTGGTCCGAGCGCAGTTGGGTGCAGGTGCACGCCGAACCCGCCTGGAAGATCCCGGAGCAGCGGCTCGGCATCGCACAGTGGATCACCACCCTCGACCGTCCGGACGGGCTCGTGCTCGCGCCGGAGACCGCCATGCGTGCCATGCCGATGGTGACCACCCGGGTGCGGGTTGTCCTGCCCCGCGACTTCTATCTGGTGGAGTACGACCTGAACTCGCAGTTCGCCCAGGACCGGCTGCTGCTGACCCGGTTCGCCAACAGCGGCGCGGCCGAGGGGCGGCCGACCCGCGAGCAGGTCGCCGGGGCGTTGGAGCGGCTGGACGTGGGCACCATCTGCGTCTACAGCGGCAACCGCTTCGCCCGTCGGACAGCCCAACGACTGGGTTACACCGAATTCGCCGAGCGACCCCCGCCCGTACCCGACCAGCCCGGCGCCGTCACCTGCCTGCGCCGCACCTGACCAGGGCGGGACACCAGCGCGGGCGGTTTCCGCCCGCTCGGGGTGCGCGGCCCGTCCCGGCGGCCCGGTGGTTTGGGGGAAAGATGCCGGATACCCGAGCGTTGTCCCGGAGACGATTCGCGTTAAGGTCGCAGCTACGCTGGCGGCCGTCGAGGCGTATCCAGCCGGTCATCGATCTCTTTAGGGAGCGTTCTCGTTGTTCGGCACGTTGACTGCACGCGTCGGGGTCGCCGCGCGTGGCGCCTTGCTGGTGGCGTCCTATCTGATCCTGCTGGCCGCAGCCGCGTTCGGCTGGGTCGGTCTCTTCGCGGTCGCCGGCCTGGCGGCGGTCCTGGGGGAGTTCGCGGTCGAGCGGTGGTCGCCGGCCACCATCACCCTGCTCCAGAAGGTCGGCATCAACCGGGTCTACCGTCAGCTCAGCCGGGACCTGTCGGTCGTGCTGCTGGTGGCCGCCGAGGTGCCGCTCATCGAGCGGGAGCTGACCCTGCTGCTCCTGCTGCCCGCCGCCGTCTGGGTGATCGCCGTCTTCGCCGGCGCGTTCAACCGGATGATCGACAGGCGTAACCCTGTCTCGGCCCTGGTGCGCAACATCGACCTGGGGCCGGTCTCCGCGGCGCCCCGCCCCCCGCAGTGGGCCACCCGGTTCGTCGGCGACCGGTTGCCGTGGCTGAACGCCCTGCTGATCCCGGGGGCGGTCGGCACGGCCGTCGCCGGTGAGGTGGCGCCGGTCTACCTGGCCGGTGCGGTGGCCGTCGGACTGGCCGCGCTTGTCGGCGGCGTGGTCGCGGTGACCTGGCTGCGCGGACGGGGTACGGGGCAGAGCCCGCTGCTGCCCGCCGTGCAGCGCTGGCTGGACCGCGACCGCCCGGAGGTGGCGCTGTACTTCGCCGGCCCGGCCAAGGACGTCTACCAGGCGAACATGTGGCTGGCCCCGATCGAGGCGCTCGGCCGGCGTGCGGTGGTGCTGATGCGCAGCAAAGAGGCGTTCAACGAACTGGCCGACACCCGACTGCCGGTGGTCTGCGTACCGGCTGCACCGGACTTCATGAATCTCGACAAGAGCAGCATCCGGACGACCCTGTACGCGGCGAACGTCGGCCCGAACATCCACATGCTGCGCGAGCCCGGCATGAAGCACGTCTTCGTCGGCCACGGCGACAGCGACAAGGCGGCGAGCGTCAACCCGTACAGCAAGGTCTACGACGAGGTGTGGGTCGCCGGTCTGGCCGGTCGGGAGCGCTACGCCCGGGCCGGGGTGGGCGTCCTCGACGCCGACATCGTGGAGATCGGCCGTCCGCAGCTGGCCGGCGTGCACACCTTCGGCTCGGAGTCGGTCGAGCGGCCCTTCACCGTGCTCTACGCGCCCACCTGGGAGGGCTGGCTCGACGACGACCCGTACCACACCTCGCTGGTGCTGATGGGTGAGCGGATCGTCGCCGGAGTGCTGGCGGCCCGGCCGGCGGTGCGCCTGGTCTACAAGCCGCACCCGTTGACCGGTAGCCGGTCCAAGCAGGCCAAGGCGGTGCACGAGCGGATCGTGGCGATGATTCGTGCCGCCGGAGGCGACGTCGACGCCAGCAACCTGGACGGACCGGCGCACCGGGTCGTCACCGGGCGGGTACCCGCGCTGTTCGACTGCTTCAACCAGACCGACCTGCTGATCAGCGATGTGTCGAGTGTGGTGTCCGACTTCGTGCAGAGCCAGCGGCCGTACGTGGTGGCCAACCCCGCCGGGCTGCCCGAGGACGAGTTCCGCCGGTCCTTCCCGACCTCGCGGGCGGCGTACCTGCTGGCCGCCGACTGCGGGGAGCTGGAGAAGATCGTGGCGGTGACCCGGGCGGGCGACGACCCGATGACCGAGGCCCGTCGGGAGCTGAAGACCTACCTGCTCGGTCCGGCCGACGCCAACCCGATGGACCGGTTCGCCGAGGAGGTCGGCCGGCTCTGCCGCTGACGCCGACGCGGCAGGCGCCCGGGACGAGCCCTCGTCCCGGGCGCGTTGCCGTCGGTACCGGTTTTGTCGGGTACCGACCCGGCCGGTCGCCCCGGCGGGCATGCTCGAAGGGCAGGCCGCCGGTGAGGGGATGGGCATGGAGAGCTACCACGAGGACTGGACCGACAGCCAGCGCGCGCTCTACGACGAGTGCTACCGCGCCGGCGCCGACTGGGCCGACGACCCCGACACGCCGTCCGAGGACGTGCAACACGTGATCAACCTGGCGGAGGCCGACGACGACACCCTCGCCGACGCCGAGATCGACTTCGCGCCGCTTGTCGACGCGGTCACCGAGGCCACCGGCGAGGTCGTCGCCACCGTGCCGGCCAGCCATGACGATCCCGGTTTCAAGGGTTTCGTGGACGGGGTGCGCGACGGCACCGCCGAGGAGACCTTCGGACTCTGAGCGCCGCAGGAAGCGTCGGGAGACCTCGCGAGGTGCCCCGCCGCTCCGGGGCCCCGGGCCTGTGCACCCGGCCGCTCGTCTGCCACCATCGGGACACCGCACTGGTGACGAGTTTGCAGACCGAACGGGGAGGCCGGGTGCGCATCCTGCTGGTCGAGGACGACCGACGGGTGGCCGCCGCACTGTCGTCGGCGCTGACCCGACGTGGCTACGAGGTGGAGCACGCCGCCACCGTCGCCGCCGCGCTCTCCGCCGCCCCCTGCGACCTGGTGCTGCTCGACCTCACCCTGCCCGACGGGGACGGCACCGACCTGTGCCGGCAGTTGCGGCGGCGCAGCAACCAGCTCGGCATCATCGCCGTGACCGCCCGTGGCGAGGAGCGGGACCGGGTGCTCGGGCTGCGGCTCGGCGCGGACGACTACGTGGTCAAACCCTTCTCGATGGTGGAACTCCAGGCCCGCATCGAGGCGGTGCTGCGACGGGCCTCGCACGCCGCGCCGGAGCGCAACCTGATCGAGGTCGGACCGGTGTACATCGACGTGGCGGCCCGCACCGTCGCGGTGGCCGGTCGGTCGGTGTCGCTGACCCGCAAGGAGTTCGACGTGCTGCTCTCGCTGGCCCGGCAACCCGGCGTCGCGGTGCCCCGCGACCGGATCCTGCTCGACGCCTGGGGCACCACGTTCACCGATCGGCACACCGTCGAGGTGCACGTCGGTTCGCTGCGCGGCAAGCTCGGTGACCCGCGCCTGGTGGAGACCGTCCGCGGCGTCGGGTACCGGCTCCGGGGCGAGTGAGGAGCCCGGGGTGCGACGGCGGCTGGTGATCAGCTATCTGCTGCTGATGGTGCTGGTGGTGGTGGCGCTGGGTACGCCGCTGGCGGTGACGCTGACCACCCGGGAGACCGACCGGGTACGGGCCGACCGGCTCGCCGACGCCACCCGCTTCGCGTCGCTGGCCGGGCCGGCGTTGCGGGACGGCACGCCCGGTCCCCTCGACCACGAGCTGGGCAGCTACGACGAGCTGTACGGCATCGGTGCGGCGGTGGTGGACCGGGACCGGCGGGAGGTGGTGGCCTCGGTCAGCTGGCGGGTCGCCCCGGGGACCCGCGAGGCGCTCGACGTGGCGCTCTCCGGGCAGCAGGCCAGCGGACCCGACTCGGTCTGGCCGTGGGTGGACGGGCCGATCGTGGTGGCGGTGCCGATCAACGACGGTGGCGAGGTGCTCGGCGCGGTGGTCACCGCCACCCCGGCCGACGGGGTCCGGCGTACCGTCGCCACCTGGTGGATCCTGGTCGCCGCGCTGGGTCTGCTCGCCGTGCTGGCCTGCGTGCTCACCGCGTTCGGGCTGGCCGGCTGGGTGCTACGGCCGGTCACCGAGCTGGACGCGGTCACCCACGAGATCGCCGAGGGTGACCGGGGCGCCCGTGTGCAGCACCGGCTTGGGCCGCCGGAGCTGCGTCGCCTGGCGAAGAGCTTCAACCACATGGCGGACGTCGTCTCCGACGTGATGGACCGGCAGCGCGCGTTCGTCGCGCACGCCAGCCACCAGCTCCGCAATCCGTTGACCGCGCTGCGGCTGCGGGTGGAGGAACTGGGGCCGAGCGTCACCGACGAGCAGGGGCGGGCCGAGCACCGGCTGGCGTTGGAGGAGACCGACCGGCTCGCGCTGCTGCTCGACGCGCTGCTCACCCTCGCCCGCGCGGAGCGCCGCGAGAACCAGCGGATCACCGTCGACGCGACGGCCGCAGCCGTGTCCCGGGTCGCCGCCTGGGAGCCCCTGGCCCGGCACCGGTCGGTCATGTTGCGGCTGGCGGCCGATCCCGGGCCGGTGTACGCCCGTACCGTGCCGACCGCCATCGACCAGGCGCTGGACGCCCTGATCGACAACGCGGTGAAGTTCAGCGGCGCGGGCGGCGAGGTGACGGTGACCGTCGCGGCCCGCGACGGCGGAACGACCCTTGAGGTACGCGACACCGGCCCGGGGATGACCCGCAGCCAGCTCGGCCGGGCCACCGAACGGTTCTGGCGGGCACCGGAGGTGCAGAACGTCGACGGTGCCGGGCTGGGCCTGACCATCGCGGCCGTGCTCGTCGACGCTTCCGACGGCCGGCTCACCATGCACCCGAACTCGCCGCGCGGCCTGGTCGCCGCGCTGTGGTTCCCGCAGCCGGCGGAGCCCGCCGACCCGGCCGATCCGGGTGCACCGGCCGATCCGGGCGACCCGACCGGCCCGACGCTTGCCGGTAAACCGGCATCCACCGATCCGGCATCGTCCGCACCCGCGCCGGCCTGAGCGCGGCAGCGCGCGCCCGGGCAGCCGACGTTTGCTGCGATCCGTAGTATGAGTGCTATCTTCCAACGCACAGATCGTACGGAGGTAGTGGTCCATGGCTGTCACTGCCGGGGCGGACACCCCGACCAGTACCGCGTCGCCGACCGACCGGGACGTCACCCTCGACGTGCATGACCTGCGGATGCGGTACGGCTCAACCGACGTGCTCACCGGGGTGTCGTTCACCGCGCGGCAGGGTGAGGTGCTGGCCCTGCTGGGCCCGAACGGTGCCGGCAAGACGACCACGATCGAGATCCTGGAAGGCTTCCGGATGCGCTCCGACGGCCGGGTCGCCGTGCTGGGGACCGACCCGGCGCGGGGCGACGAGCGGTGGCGGTCCCGACTCGGCGTGGTGCTCCAGTCCTGGCGCGACCACAGCCGATGGCGGGTTCGTGAGCTGCTGGTGCACCTCGGTTCCTTCTACGCGCCCTACTCCACCGACCGGATCAGCCGGCCGTGGGACATCGACGAGCTGATCCAGGTGGTCGGGCTGACCGAGCACGCGCGGAAGAAGGTCGGTCAGCTCTCCGGTGGCCAGCGCCGCCGGGTCGACGTGGCGATCGGCATCGTCGGTCGGCCGGAGGTGCTCTTCCTCGACGAGCCGACCGCCGGCTTCGACCCGGCCGCCCGCCGCGAGTTCCATGACCTGGTGCACCGGCTCACCGACATAGACGACACCACAATCCTGCTCACCACCCACGATCTCGACGAGGCGGAGAAGCTGGCCGACCGGATCCTCATCCTGGCCGGTGGCCGGATCATCGCCAGCGGCTCCGCCGACGAGCTGTCCCGTCGCATCTCCGCCGACGCCGAGGTGCGCTGGAGCCAGGGCGGGACCCGGTTCGTGCACTCCACAGGCGACGCGACCGGGTTCGTCCGGGAGCTGTTCGCCCAGCATGGCGAGGACATCGCTGACCTTGAGGTGCGCCGGGCCAGCCTGGAGGACACCTACATGACGTTGGTACGCGATCATGAGTCCGGGCGTGCCGACGGCGCGACCCGCGCGTTCGAGGAGGTGGGTCGATGAGCCCGCTGGTCGTGGCCGCCCGGGCCGGTCTGTCCCGGGGCCGGATCGAGCTACGGCAGAGCTTCACCCACTCGGAGACCCTCTGGGGGTACCTCTTCCCGACGATCGTCCTGCTGGTGGTGATGTTCTTCCTGCGGGGCGCCAAGGTGCCGGGCACCGAGTTCTCGCTCGGCGCGCAGACGCTGCCCAGCACGCTCGGCATGACAGTGGCGTTCGGCGGGCTCGTCAACATGGCGTCGATCCTCACCGTGGAGCGGGAGGACGGCACCCTGCTGCGGGCCAAGGCCACCCCGAACGGCATGTTCGGCTACCTCATCAGCAAGATCACCCTGGTGTCGGGGATGACCCTGGTCAGCGTCGCCCTGCTGCTCGTACCGGGTCTCTTCCTCTTCGACGCCCTCGCGCTCGACAGTGTCGGGGCCTGGCTGACCCTGGCCTGGGTGATGCTGATCGGGATGGTGGCGACCATGCCGGTCGGCGCGGTCTTCGGCTCGCTGCTGTCCAACCCCCGGAACCTGGGGCTGATCATGCTGCCGATGATGGGACTCATCGCGACGTCGGGCATCTTCTACCCGATCACCGCACTGCCCGGTTGGTTGCAGGCGCTCGCGCAGATCTTCCCGATCTACTGGCTCGGTCTCGGCATGCGGTCGGCGTTGCTGCCCGACGCCCTGGCCGTCGTCGAGATCGGCGAGTCCTGGCGGCACCTGGAAACGCTCCTGGCGCTCGGTGGCTGGGCGATCGCCGGGCTGGTGCTGGCACCGATGGTGCTGCGCCGGATGGCTCGCCGCGAATCCGGGTCGAGCGTGGCGGCCCGCCGCGAGAAGGCCATGCAGCGGGTGACGTGAGGATGGGTCGTCGACATGAATGAGGTCGTCCACAACCGCATCGCCATGCTCCGGGCGGAGCGGGGAATCTCCCGCCGTCAGCTGGCCGAGGCGTTGGGCGTCCACTACCAGACCATCGGCTACCTGGAGCGCGGTGAGTTCAGCCCCAGCCTGCACCTGGCGCTGCGTATCGCCCGACACTTCGAGGTGCCGGTGGAGGTGGTCTTCTCCACCGAACCGTTCCCCCGGCTGGGCACCCCCACGCCTCCCGCCGCGCGGTCCGCCTGAGCGGCCCGGTCAGGGCTTGCTGGCGCGGTAGTAGTCGACCGCGCCCGGGTGCAGGGGCAACGGCGAGGTGGCGATGGCCGAGCGGGGGCTCATCCGACCGGCCGCCGGGTGCGCGGCGGCCAGTTCGGAGCGACGCTCCATCAGCAACCGGGTCACCTCGCGAACCAGTGACTCCGGCAGGCTGGCCCGCACCACCAGGTAGTTCGGGTTGGCCACGGTGGTGACCGGGTCGACGCCGTACACCGAGCGGGGGATGTCCCGGGGCACGTACACCTCGGGGTTGCCCCGGCGCAGCGGCGCGGTCCACGCGCCGAGGTCGACGATGCGGGTGGGGGTGTCCTGGGCGAACTGGGCGACGGCGCGTACCGGCAGCCCACCCGAGAAGAAGAAGGCGTCGATCCGCCCGTCGCGCAGCGCCGTCACCGAATCGTCCAGGCCGAGCTGCTCCTGCCGCACCTGGGCGCCGTCCAGTCCGGCGGCGGTCAGCAGCCGGTCCACCGTGATCTTGGTCCCCGAGCCGGCCGCGCCCACCGAGACCCGCCGCCCGCGCAGGTCGGTCAGGGTCCGCACCGGGCTGTCGGCGGTGGTGACCAGGTGCAGCAGGTCGTCGTAGACCCGGGCGACCGCGACCACCGGCGGGTCCGGGCCGGGGTCGGCCCGCAGCACATCAGCCTGGGTGAAGCCGAGTTCGGCCTCCCCGGCGTTGAGCAGTCGCACGTTCTCCGCGGAGGCAGCGGTGACCAGCACCTCCGCCCGTACCTGGGGCAGCTCCCGGTTGAGGATGGCCGCCAGCGATTCGCCGAAGGCGTGGTAGACGGCGGTGGGGCTGCCGGTGGCGATGCGGATCACCACCGGCTCACCCGGATCGTCGCGGCAGCCGCCGAGGCCGGGCAGGGCCAGCAGCACGGTCAGCGCCAGCGCCACGCGGGCGCCGCGCCACCGGGCTCGGGCGGGGTACCGGGTACGGCTCACGGGCAGCACTGTGCGCCGCCGGACCCCTGTGGCGCAACCCCGGGGACGGCGGAGCGTGGTGCGGCCGCTGGTCGGCCGCCGGTCAGGCCACCGGGCGCTGCACCGCCTCCTCCGCCGCGTACCGCAGGATCCGGTCCCGGTCGGGGCCGTGGGCCACGCTGACCAGGAAGCAGCCGGTGTTCGGACGCAGCAGCGCCGGAACGTCGAGCAGAGCGGCGCCGCGCACCAGCACCGCGCCGAGTTCCCGGTCGGTGATCCGTACCCCGAGGATGTGCCGACGGACATGCCGGCCGCCGGCCAGCAGCGCGGCCCGCCAGGCGGCGGCGGCCAGTCGGGTACGCCACAGCCGCCGCGCCGTCGAGGCACCCGGCACCGGTCCACCGAGCAGTTCCCGTCGGCCGCGCCGCCAGCCGTTCTCCACGATCGCCGCGTACGTCGGCCGGTGCTCCCGCCCGACGTGCAGCCGGTGCAGCTCGTACCGTCGGCGCAGCCCGCCGACGGCCACCTCGTGGCGGACCGGGATGTCGAGGCGGTCGAGCAGCTGCCGGGTCCGCCGCGCCGCCTCCTCCCGGTTGAACTCGATGGTCGCCGGCTGGACGGGCTGCTGCCCGGCCTGCCGGTGCCCGGGGGTCGCCGGCGGCGGCATGCAGCGCAGCAGGCAGGCCGTCTCGAACGCGTCGGCCAGGGTCGTCCAGTCCAGCGGTGGCGGTGCCGACGGTGGCCGGGGCGACGGCGGCGCGGTGGACGTCGGTGGGGACGAAGACGGACGGGACCGGTCGAGCAGGATCGGTTCGGCAATCACCGGAGGGCCTCCTCGTCGCGTCGGGTCCTCTTACGGTGACCCGGGACACCGACCGGTGGTACCGATCCGGTCCAGCCTTGAGGAAATCTTGCGCCTGGTTACAGCTCCGAAACGATCACGTCGACCTGGCGGGGTCGGCCGGGCCCGGACTCCTGCTCGCACACCGCGTACTTCAGGTCCCGCAACGTCGTCACCAGCGCGCCAGCGGTACGTGGGCGGGCACCGGCGAGCAGCAGGTCCCGGACCAGCCGCCCCTTCGTCGCCTTGTTGAAGTGGCTGACCACCGAGCGCACCGGCACCCCGTCGACCTCCCGTTCGTGCAGCACCCGCACGGTCAGGGTGCGCTCGGCCAGCTCGCCGCGCGGCGTCCAGGCCGCGGCGTACGCTCCGGAACGCAGGTCCAGCACCGGGCCACGGCCGGCCGCCTCGGTCAGCGCGGCACCCAGTTCCCGACGCCACAGCGCCGGCAGGGCGCCGACCCCGGGCAGCCGCGCCCCGATCGGGCAGCGGTACGGCGGGATCCGGTCGGTCAGCCGTACCGCTCCCCACAGACCGGAGCTGACCAGCACCTGCCGTCCGGCCGCGCGCTGCGCCGTCGCCGGGAGGCTGGTCAGGTCGAGGGCCTCGTAGAGCACCCCGGTGTAGATCCGGCCGGCCGGTGCGGTGGCGGCCTGCCGCAGCCGGGCGTTGCGCCGCACCTCGCCGTGCTGCCCGGGGCCGAGACCGAGTGCGGTGAGCGCCGTTTCCGGTGGGCCGGCGCTGAGGGCGACAAGCGCGGACAGCACCTCCTCCCGCACCGGGTTCAGGCCGGGCAGCGAGAGCCGGTCCAGGTCCAGTCGCCGGCCCGAGCCGACCTCGGCCTTGCCCTCCGAGGGCGGCAGCAGGATGAGCATGGGTGACTCTAACGCCACGGCCGCAGCGGCTCCGGCGGGTGGTACACCCGGAAGCCGCCGACCTCGGCGAGCAGTGCCGGACCGGCCCGGTCGCCGAGCAACTCCCGCAGCCGCCGGTCCGCGGGGGCGTCGGCCGCCAGCACGTACCCGGGCCGCTGCGCCCGGGCCAGCCGCCACCAGTACGCCGGGTACCGGTTCTGCCCGGGGTGCAGATTGCCGTCGAGCACCCCGCAGACCACCTCCTCGGCGGTGTTGAAGACCAGCCGGTTGCACGTCCAGTACTCGCCGTACACCTCACGCAGGCCGGCCGCGCGTACCATCTCGGCCAGCTCCCGGGCCTGTCGTTCCTCGGTGCGCCCCGGAGCCGCGCCGGTGGTGGCGAACAGCACCGTCACCACGAGCGAGCCGGCAGCGAGGGCACCCAGCACGGCGATGGCGGCCGCACCGGCCACCCGGCCCACCACGCCGGCCGTGCCCCGTCGGGCGGCCACCGCCGCCACCCACAGCGGCCAGAGCACCGCCGGCAGCGACAGTTGCAGCACCGACAGGTAGCGGGCGTTGCCCAGCGGATCCGTCGCGGCCAGCGGACTGCGCACGTACGCCAGCAGGGTCAACGCCGCCCCGGCGAGCAACGCGAGGTGCACGATCGGCCCGACCCGGTCGTGGCGCCCGGCCGCCCGCCGGTACGCGAACCCGGCGAGCGTCGCCGCCACCACCAGCAGCACCGGATAGAGCAGACCGAACCACGCCTGCCAGCGGGCGCAGCCGTCGACCGGGCAGAGCCCGGCGGCCAGCGGCACGCCGTCCAGCAGCCCACCGCCGAGCCGTTGCGACCACGGCGGAACCGGCCCGTCCTCGCCGCTGACGCCACGCAGCACCGACAGGGAGTCCTGCCCGGGTGGGGCCACCAGGTTGTCCCGGATCATCGGGGCGAGCCCGACGGCGAAGCCGACGACAAGCAGCAGACCCGCCCGGCCGAGCAGTTCCCGGCGCAGGGTCCACACCAACGCCAGCCCGGCCACCGCCAGGTACGGCACGATCAGCCAGTCCGACCAGAGCGCCACTCCGGCGAGCAGCCCGAAGCCGCCTACGGCCAGTCCCCGGTGACCTACCGTGCCGCGGGCCAGCGCCACCACGACCAGCAGCATCGCCAGCACCGCCACCTTGACCTCCGGCCGCCCGCCGACAGCTGTCACCTGGTCCCGGACGACCCGCTCGGAGCCGAGAGCGAGCAGCCCGACGACCAGCGTGGCGAACCACGGTGAGCCGATCCGCCGGGTCAACCTGTGGATCAGCCAGAGGAAGAGCGCGTAGAGCGCGAGCACCGGCAGCCGCAGCGCCGGCCAGCTCGGCCCGGTCACCGCGAGCAGCGGTGCGGCCAGGTACGACTCCAGGGTGCCCATGTACCGCTGGCCGTAGAGGAAGATCGGCTGCTCGCGCCCCTGCGCGATGTGCATCGCGGCCAGCCCGAAGGTGGCCTCGTCGCTGTTGGAGACAGGCACCGTGGTCAGCACCAGGACCAGCCGGTAACCGACTCCGATCAGCCCGAGCAGCAGGGCGACGAGTGCCGGCCGGTCGAGCCGTGGCCGCCACCACCCGCGCTGCTGCTCTGGTTCCGTCCCTGCTCGCGGCACGACCTCGCCCCCGTCGCCGTCCCGACCGGAGTGTGACACGGCGGCGACGCCGGGCGCGGCGGTTCGGCTCAGCTCGCGTGGCCGAGGTGGCTGGTCTGTGGCAGGGTTGCAGTCGTGCCACCCACTCCCGCCGGCCAGCTGGCCGTACCCAACCTGCACCGGGCCGCGCGGATCGAGGACGCCGTACACGCCCTGGTGGAACGCCGGCTGCGGCGGACCGGCTGGCGGACCAACATCATCGCGTACACCGGCTACGGAGCGCCCGGTTGGGTGCGGGTGATGTGCCGGGTGCTGCTGGGGCGGCCCGACACCCGTCAGCGGGGCCGGTTGGAGAAGGTCCGCGGCTGGCGCAGCTTCACCACCCTGCCGGCCAAGCACGTCACCGTGACGATCGAGACCGGCGGCGTGGTCCACGAGGCGCAGGCCGACCGCAGTGGCTTCATCGACACGGTGGTCGAGGCGGGCCTGCCACCCGGCTGGGGCACGGTGCGGCTGAGCATGCCCGACGCCGAGCCGGTCGAGGCCCCGGTGCGCATCCTCGACCCGGAGGTGCGCTTCGGCATCCTCTCCGACATCGACGACACGGTCATGGTGACCGCGCTGCCCCGGCCGCTGCTCGCCGCCTGGAACACGTTCGTCCTCGACGAACACGCCCGCGCGGCGGTGCCCGGCATGGCGGTGCTCTACGAGCGGCTGGTCACCGCCCACCCCGGCGCGCCGGTGTTCTACCTGTCGACCGGGGCGTGGAACGTCGCCCCGACGTTGACCCGGTTTTTGTCCCGGCACCTCTACCCGGCCGGGCCGCTGCTGCTCACCGACTGGGGGCCGACGCAGGACCGCTGGTTCCGCAGCGGCCGGGAGCACAAGCGGGCCACCCTGGCCCGGCTGGCCAAGGAGTTCCCGGACGTACGGTGGCTGCTCGTCGGCGACGACGGCCAGCACGACCAGGAGATCTACCGCGAGTTCGCCGTCGCCCACCCGGACAACGTCGCCGCGGTGGCGATCCGCCGGCTGTCACCCACCCAGGCGGTGCTCGCCGGTAGTCTGCCGCTCCCACACGACGACCACACCGAGGGGCCGGTCGGGCAGAAGTGGCTCTCCGCGCCCGACGGCGCCGGTCTGTGGACCCTGCTACGCGGCGCCGGCCTGGTCTGAGCCGGCCCTCGGGTTCGCCGGTCCCGGTCCGCCGACCGGGTCGGCGGGGGAACTGCTCGGCAGGCGGGCGGGCCGGCGGGGGGAGCTGGTCGGCGGGGGAGCTGGTCGGCAGGCGGGCGGAGCCGGTCAGCCGGCCCGGCCCACCCACCGTCCGTCGGTGTCAGCCGCCCGGTGTGAGCGTGACCTCGCCGGTGCAGCCGGCCAGGGTGCGGCGGTCTTCGATCAGGTCGATGACGGCCTGCCGGTTGGCGATCCGCGCCTCGGAGAGAGCGTCCGGGTTGCGGCGCTGGCCGTCGATGAAGGCGAGGTTGTTGCGGACCGCGCCGTCGAGGCCGTCGCAGTTCTCCGCCGCGCCGCCGTTGAGTGCGGCGTTCGGGTCCGCGTCGGGCACCTCCACCTCGCCGGTGCAGCCGGCCGTCGCGCGCCGCTGCTCCAACTGGTCGATGACCGCCTGCCGGTTGGCGATCCGGGCCTCCGACAGCTCGTCCGGGAAGATCAGCTGGTCGGCGATGAACGCGAGGTTGCTGCCCACGGCGGCGTCCAGGCCGTCGCAGTTCTCACTGGCCTGACTGGTCCCGGTCGCCACCGCGAAGGCCACCGCCAGGGTCACCCCGACCGCCGCGAACCCCGCGATCCTCCGCTGTCCTGGCGAGGGCTCACGCCCACGGTCCCGGGCCGTACCCCTGCTGCTCGCCATCGATCCTCCGCCTCGTCGTCCACCTGGAACCGGGAGTACGAACGTGAGGGCGTGGGCAGTTCACCGTCCGATGATCTTCTCGCCCATCTGGCGTGTTGTTGTACTCCTGGTGAGCGTGTTGCCACTCAGGCATGAACATGTCTGAGTGGCATGACAACTCCGAGGACATCGGGTCGCTCTCAGGCGGGGCGCAGCCAGAGGGCACCCAGCGGCGGCACGCGGAGCGCCACCGAGGCGGGTTGGCCGTGCCAGGGGACGTTCTCGGCGTGCACTGTGCCGAGGTTGCCGACGCCGGAACCGCCGTAATGGTGGGCGTCGGTGTTGAGCACCTCCGACCAGGCACCGGCGGCCGGCAGCCCGATCCGGTAGTCCTCGAGCGGCAGCGCGGAGAAGTTGGCCACACAGACCACTGTCGCCCCGTCGGGCGCGATCCGGACGAACGAGACGGCGTTGTTGGCGACGTCGTCACCGGCGAGCCAGCGGAAACCGGCGGGGGAGGTGTCCTGCGCCCACAGGGCCGGCGTGTCCCGGTAGACCCGGTTCAGGTCACCCACCAGGCGTTGCACACCGGCCCGGGCCGGATCGTGCAGCAGGTACCAGTCGAGGCCGCGTTCCTCGCTCCACTCCCGGTCGTCGGCCAGCTCACAACCCATGAACAACAACTGCTTGCCCGGGTGCGCCCACATGTACGCCAGCAGCACCCGGACGTTCGCCAGCCGCTGCCAGGTGTCACCGGGCATCTTGCCGACCAGGGAGCCCTTGCCGTGCACCACCTCGTCGTGGCTGATCGGCAGCACGTAGTTCTCGCTCCAGGCGTACGCCAGGGAGAAGGTGAGCTGATGGTGGTGGTGCTGCCGGTAGATCGGGTCCTTCGAGGTGTAGAGCAGGGTGTCGTGCATCCAGCCCATGTTCCACTTGAACCCGAAGCCGAGCCCGCCGTCGTTCGTCGCCCGGGTCACCCCCGGCCAGGCGGTGGACTCCTCGGCGATCATCACCACCCCGGCGTGGTGCTTGTAGACGGTCGCGTTCACCTCCTGCATGAACGCGATGGCCTCAAGATTCTCCCGGCCGCCGTGCACGTTCGGCGCCCACTGCCCGTCCTGCCGTGAGTAGTCCAGGTAGAGCATCGAGGCGACCGCGTCCACCCGCAGCCCGTCGACGTGGAACTCGTCCAGCCAGTAGAGCGCGTTGGCGACCAGGAAGTTACGCACCTCCCGGCGACCGAAGTCGAAGACGTAGGTGCCCCAGTCGGGGTGCTCGCCCCGGCGCGGATCGGGATGCTCGTAGAGCGGGGTGCCGTCGAAACGGGCCAGGGCCCACTCGTCCTTCGGGAAGTGCGCCGGCACCCAGTCCAGGATCACCCCGATCCCGGCGGCGTGCAGCCGGTCCACCAGGTACCGGAAATCGTCGGGGTCACCGAACCGGGACGTCGGGGCGTAGTAGCCGGTCACCTGGTAGCCCCACGAGCCGCCGAACGGGTGCTCCATCACCGGCAGGAACTCCACATGGGTGAAGCCCAACTCCACCACGTACGCGGTCAACTGCTCGGCCAGCTCCCGGTAACCCAGGCCGGGCCGCCACGAGCCCAGGTGCACCTCGTACACGCTCATCGGCTCCTGGTGCGGCTGCCGCCGCGACCGCCGGTCCAGCCACTCCGCGTCGGACCACTCGTACGCCGACCGGTGCACCACCGACGCGGTGGCCGGCGGCACCTCCGCGTACGCGGCGAGCGGGTCGGCCTTGTCCCGCCAGTACCCGTCCGCGCCAAGCACGCGGTACTTGTACCGGGTGCCCGCGGTGGCGTCCGGCACGAAGATCTCCCACACGCCTGTCGAGCCGAGCGAGCGCATCGGCCAGCCGTCGTCGGGCGCCCAGCCGGTGACGTCGCCGACCAGCCGCACTCCCCGGGCGTTCGGCGCCCACACCGCGAACGCCACCCCGCCGTCGAGGACCCGGGCGCCCAGCGCCTCCCACAGCCGCTCGTGCCGGCCCTCACTGATCAGGTGCAGGTCCAGCTCGCCGAGGGTCGGCGGGAAACGGTACGGGTCGTCGTGGCGCACACCGTCGACGTCGAGCCGGTAGTCGAGCACCGCACCGGGGACGGTGGCCTCGAAGACCCCGACGTCGTGCACCCGCTTCATCGGGTGCCGCTCCTCGCCGACCAGCACGCCGACGTCACCCGCGCCCCGGCGCAGGGTGCGGATCACCGTACGCCCGTCGGCCGGGTGCGCACCGAGCACGGCGTGCGGGTCGTGGATCTCCCCGGAAATCAGCTGGTCCATCGGGTGTCGTCCTTCTGGGCGGGAGCGGTAGGTGCGGTGCCGCCCGACAGGTCGGCGAGTACGTCCTGGACGGTGAGGGTGACCGGCTCGGTGCCGCCCTGACCCGGCGACCCGGCGTCCGTCGGCCCGGACACGGCGGGGGCGGTCGAAGGCTCCGGCGCGGCGGTCGGGCGGCGCAGGGTGAGCACGTGCGCGGGTTGCAGGTACGGGTCGAGCCGGACCGCGTTGCGTTGCCCCCAGTCGTAGCGGGCACCGGTCAGCTCGTCGTGCACGGTGAACCGGTCGTGCCAGTCCAGGCCAAGCGCCGGCATGTCCAGGGTGGTGTTGCCCCACTGCACGGTGTGCGAGTCGAACGAACAGATCACCAGCACCGTGTTGCCGGTTTCCGGATCATGCTTGGACCAGCACAGCAACGCCGGGTTGTCGATGTCGTGGAAGACCAGGTTGCGCAGCCGGCGCAGGGCCGGGTTCTCCCGGCGTACCCGGTTCAGGGTGGTGATGAACGGTGCCAGCGAGCGGCCCCGCGCCTCGGCACCGGACCAGTCCCGGGGCCGCAGCTCGTACTTCTCGTTGTCCAGGTACTCCTCCGCACCGGGGCGCGCCACATGCTCGAACAACTCGTAGCCGGCGTACATGCCCCAGGAGGGGGAGAGCAGCGCCGCCAGCACCGCCCGGATCTTGAACATCGGCGGCCCGCCGTGCTGCAACGAGGGGTGCAGGATGTCCGGCGTGTTGGGCCAGAAGTTCGGCCGCATGTAGTCGGCCGCCGCCACCAGCTCCGTGCAGTACTCGCGCATCTCGGCAGCCGAGGTCCGCCAGGTGAAGTACGTGTACGACTGGGTGAAGCCGACCTTGGCCAGCCCGTGCATCATCGCCGGTCGGGTGAACGCCTCGGCGAGGAAGAGCACGTCCGGGTCGACCCGCTTGACCTCCCAGATCAGCCAGTGCCAGAAGTCGACGGGCTTGGTGTGCGGGTTGTCCACCCGGAAGATCTTCACGCCCTCGCCGACCCAGTGCCGCACCACCCGCAGCACCTCGGCGCGGATGCCGTCGGGGTCGTTGTCGAAGTTCAGCGGGTAGATGTCCTGGTACTTCTTCGGCGGGTTCTCCGCGTACGCGATGCTGCCGTCGGCCCGGGTGGTGAACCACTCCGGGTGCTCGGTCACCCACGGGTGATCCGGCGCGCACTGCAACGCCAGGTCCATCGCCACCTCCAGGCCGTGTTCGGCGGCGGCGGCGACGAAGTCGCGGAAGTCCTCAGGCGTACCCAGATCGGGGTGGATCGCGTCGTGGCCGCCCTCGGCCGCGCCGATCGCCCACGGCGAACCCACGTCGTCCGGGCCGGCGACCAGGCTGTTGTTCGGGCCTTTCCGGTTGACCCGACCGATCGGGTGGATCGGCGGCAGGTAGAGCACGTCGAAACCCATGGCCGCGACGCCCGGCAGCCGCTCGGTGGCGGTGGCGAAGGTGCCGGAGCGGGCCGGTGCGTCGACAGTCGCCGCGACTGCCCCCTCCGAGCGGGGGAAGAACTCGTACCAGGCGGAGAAGAGGGCCCGCTCGCGGTCCACCCAGAGGCGGTACTCCTCGCCGGTGGTCACCAGCTCCCGGACCGGGTGCTCCCAGAGCAGGTCGGCCAGGGCCAGCGCCGGGCTCACCCGCTGCGGCACCGGCAAGCGGGCGTCACCCAGGGCCTTCGCGGCCTTCTTGAGGCGGGCCCGCGCGGCTTTCGGCACCAGGTCGAGGGCGGCGGTCAGCACGCGTACGCCCTCGGCCAGGTCGTTTGCCAGCTCAGCCGGCCCCTGGCCGGCGGCGATCTTCTTGGTGACCGCGTTGTGCCAGGTCAGGTAGGGGTCGCTGAACGCCTCCACGGTGAACATCCACTCGCCGACCGCGTCCGGCACGATCGTGGCGTGCCACCGGTCCTGGCCGGGCTCACCCGGACGCATCCGGGTGAACGGGCGGGCCAACCCGTCGGGGCCGAGCCACACCACGTTGCAGCCGAGCGCGTCGTGCCCCTCGCGGTAGGCGCGCGCCGACACCGGCACCACCTCGCCGACCACCGCACGGGCCGGGTAGCGACCGCAGGAGACGACGGGGGAGACGTCTTCGATCGGGAACCGTCCGCTCACCGCCTCAACCTACTGCCCGAGATCGCTTCGTGCTCGGCTGACAACCGACGAGAACCTTGATCCCGGTCGCTCGCCGGAGGGCCGGCGGTGCGCCGCGATCCATGGCAGTGGAAGTGCCCGACACGCCGAGGCGAAGACAGCAGAACTGCCACAGATCGGGGCGGGTAGCGTGCCGGCATGATCGAACTGGTCGAGCGGCACACGGTGCTGGCCGTCGTGGTCGGGTCGCGGGCGTACGGGCTGCACGGCCCGGACTCCGACCACGACCGGCGCGGTGTGTACGTGGCGCCGACCCGTGCCTTCTGGCGTCTGGAGAAGCCACCCACCCACCTCGACGGGCCGGCGGCGGAGCAGTTCTCCTGGGAGTTCGAACGCTTCTGCGAGCTGGCTCTGCAGAGCAACCCGACGGTGCTGGAGGTGCTCTGGTCCCCGCTTGTCGAGACGATCACCGAGGACGGGCGACAGTTGCTGGCCACCCGGCGGGCGTTCCTGTCGCGGCGGGTGGCCCAGACGTACGGCGGCTACGCCCGGGACCAGCTCGACCGGGTGACGGCCCGCCGCGAACGTACCGGCGAGACGAACCACAAACAGACCATGCACATGATCCGGCTGCTGGTCGCCGGGGTGCACGTGCTCCGCACCGGCGAGATCCTGGTGGACGTACGGCACCTGCGTGACCGGCTGCTCGCGGTGCGCCGAGGGGACCTGACCTGGGAGTCGGTCACCGGTTGGGCCGAGGACCTGCTCGCCGAACTCGCCGACGCGGCCGCCACCACCACGCTGCCGGAACAACCCGACCGGCATGCCGTGGACCGGCTGCTCATCGCCGTACGGGAAAGGAACCTGTAGTGACAGTCGACGTGCCGTCGTGGGCCGCCGAGGCCGCCCGGGAGCTACCCCGCCCGCTGCGTAGAATCTGGCCTCCGCGATGGACCTGGGAGGGCGAGACCGGTATGAGTTACGCGGCACTGATCCGGCCCGTGATCGACCGGGTGTACGTGGGATTGCGCAGCGCGGGATGGGAACGGCTGCGGGCCGTCTACGACCGGCACGGCCTTCGACCCGGGTTCGAGTGCAGCTTCTACTTCGGCCTGCTGGCCCGCCCGATGCCTGCGGACAGCTTCGCGGCGGCCACTACGTACTCCGGCTCCGACATGACCGGCGAACTCGAACAGGGCATCGCCGTCGTTGACGCCGACGGCGCGTGGCGACTGACCGAACGGGGCCGGGAGGTGGCGCTGGCCGTACAGCGCACCATGGGTGACTTCGCCGAGGAGTTCTGGGACCGGAAGCCGATCGAGACGATGCCGGGCCTGGCGGTTGTTCCCCACCTGGCCGACCTTGTCGGTCGCCTTCTGGAAGCGGGCCTGGCCACCGGTGGACCGGCCTTCCGCGCGATGGCCCCGGTGTACGAGCCGACCGATGCCACTGCGGCCGTACGCCTGACCACCCGACTCGGGGCGCTGCGGCACCACCGGGCCGACGCGCACCGGGCAGCCTGGGCCGCTGCCGGGCTCACCCTGGCGCAGCTTCGGGAACTGGCCCCCGACGATCCTCGACGACAGGCCGTCGAGGATGCGACAAACCGGCTGGACGAACCCATCTACCAGGGACTGTCTCCCGCCGATCGGGACGAGCTACTCGCCGGCCTCGGAGCACTCCCCGGCTGACCCGGACCCGGCGGCCCTACCGTCAGCTGATTTCGATGCGCGCAACTTCGGGATCACGCCGGCCCTCGTGCAAGTTGTCCTTGATCAGCGTGGGCGGGATTGCTGGGCGGTGTCGTAGGTGTGCCGGGACTGCTCGACGGCGTCGAGGTTGGTTGCGGCCCATTCGGCGAGGTGGGCGAAGAGCGGGGCGAGGCTGGCGCCGAGTTCGGTGATCTCGTATTCGACGCGGGGTGGAACCTCGGGATGGTAGGTGCGGGCGACCAGGCCGTCGCGTTCGAGTTGTCGTAGTCGCTGGGTCAGCACCTTCGGCGTGATGGTGGTAAGCCGGCGTTCCAACTCGACGAACCGCTGCCGACCGTACTGGTGCAGTGCCCACAGGATCGGAGTCGTCCAGCGGCTGAAGACGATGTCCACCACCGGAGCGATCGGACAGGCCTGCTCCGGATCGGCGGACATGGACGCTTCCCAGGTCGGCTGACTGGCCGCCATGCATGCTCCCGAACGGATAGTCACTTTCTTCTAGGTACCTACTATATCCGCGTTGTTACGGTTCCCGGCGTCGCCCGCAGCCGCGCAGGCGCGAGGCGGTGTCGCGTCCTGACCGGACGCGACCGAACCGTTGTGACGGGGAGAACTGATCATGATTGTGGTAACGGGAGCCACCGGGAACGTCGGTCGTACCCTGCTGAGGGCGCTGGCGGGAACGGGCGCCGTGACGGCGGTGTCGCGCGGACAACTGCCCGTCGACCTGCCCGAGGGTGTGCACTACCAGCAGGCCGACCTGGCCCAGCCGGAAACCCTCCGCCCCGTGCTGACCGGCGCTCGTACGCTCTTCCTCCTGGTCTCCGGCGCCGGCGCCCATCTGGATGTCAACGAGATCCTCACGGTGGGCCGGGCGGGCGGTGTGGAACGGGTCGTGCTGCTGTCGTCCCAGGCGGCGGAGACCCGCCCGCAGTCGGTGTCGCACGCGCCGCTGCGGGAGATCGAGCGGACGATCCAGGACTCCGGCCTGGCCTGGACGATCCTGCGACCGGGTGGATTCGCCTCCAACGCGTACGCCTGGGCCGAGTCGGTCCGTACCCGCCGGACCGTCGTCGCCCCGTTCGGCGAAGTCGGTCTCCCGGTCGTCGACCCGGACGACATCGCCGAGGTGGCCGCCGTCGTCCTGCGGGACGACGCACACGCCGGCCGGACCTACGAACTGACCGGCCCCGTCCTCAGCACGCCCCGACAACGCACCACCGACCTCGCCCACGCGCTCGGTGAACCGGTGCGCTTCGTCGAGCAGACACCTCAGGAGGCTCGCGCGCAGATGCTGCAGTTCATGCCCGCGCCCGTTGTCGACGGCACGCTGTCCATCCTCGGCGAGCCCACGGCGGCCGAGCAGCGCATCAGCCCGCATGTCGAGCAACTGCTCGGGCGGACACCGCGTACGTTCGCCCAGTGGGTCGAGGGGCGCATCCTCGCCTTCCGCTGACGCCGCACCTCGACGAGGCACTGCCCGCCGGCAGCCTCGATCGATGGCAGTAAAAGTGGATGACACGCCGAGGTGCAGACACCAGAACTGCCACAGACCGGCCGTCGCCGAAGTTGTTCCGATGCAGGAGGGGGTGGCTCCGGCCTACTTCAGCAGCGAGCGGTACAGGTCGAGGGTGCGGGCGGCGATCGCGTCCCAGGAGAAGTGTTCGACGGCGCGTCGCCGCCCGGCCCGGCCGAGCGTGGCGGCGCGCTCGGGCGCGGCCAGCAACTCGTTCAGCCGCCCCGCCAGGTCGGCCTCGAAGCGCGCCGGATCCACAGGCGCGCCGTCGAGGCCGGCCTGCTCGATCGGGACCAGCAGGCCGGTCTCGCCGTCGGCGACCACCTCGGGGATGCCGCCGGTGGCGGTGGCCACCACCGCCGTCTCGCAGGCCATCGCCTCCAGGTTGACGATGCCCATCGGCTCGTACACCGACGGGCAGACGAAGATGGTGGCGTGGGTGAGCACCTGGATCACCTCGGACTTGGGCAGCATCTCGGCCACCCAGACCACCCCGGAGCGGCTGGCCCGCAGCTCGGCGACCAGGCCCTCCACCTCGGCGGCGATCTCCGGGGTGTCCGGTGCCCCGGCCAGCAGCACCAACTGGGTGTCCGCCGGCAGCTCGCGGGCGGCGCGCAGCAGGTGCGGCAGACCCTTCTGCCGGGTGATCCGCCCGACGTAGACCACGCTGGGCAGGGCCGGGTCGATGCCGAGGCGCGCCAGCACGTCGGTGCCCGGATCCGGGGCGTACTGCGCGGTGTCGATGCCGTTGTAGATCACGTGCACCCGGTCCGGATCGACCGACGGGTACGCGGCCAGCACGTCCCGACGCATGCCCGCGCTGACCGCCACGATCGCGTCGGCCGCCTCGTACGCGGTGCGCTCACACCACGAGGAGAGCGCGTAGCCGCCGCCGAGCTGGTCGGCCTTCCACGGCCGCAGCGGCTCCAGGCTGTGCGCGGTCGCCACGTGCGGCACCCCGTACAGCAGCTTCGCGGTGTGCCCGGCGAGGTTGGCGTACCAGGTGTGGCTGTGCACCACGTCGGCACCGGCACACCCGGCGGCCATCTCCAGATCCACGCCCATGGTCCGCAGCGCGGCGTTCGTCCCGGCCAGGGCCGGCGGCTCGGCGTACGCCCGAACCCCCGGCTCGGTACGCGGCGCGCCGAAGCAGTGCACCCGCACGTCGGTGATCCGGCGCAGCTCCCGGGCCAGGTACTCGACGTGCACGCCGGCACCGCCGTAGACCTCCGGCGGGTACTCCCGGGTCAGCAGGTCCACGCGCAGCCGTGCGGAGTCGGTCATGCCCGGCACCCTAGTGCAGAATCCGACGCCGCACCCGGCTGCGGAACTGTGCCCGTACGAGTGGTGAACCGGCAGCGGTATGGATAGCGTCTGCTCATGGCTGCCAAGGTGCTCGCGATCGTCCTGGCCGGCGGAGAAGGCAAGCGCCTGATGCCGCTGACCACGGACCGGGCCAAGCCGGCCGTCCCGTTCGGCGGGATGTACCGCATGGTCGACTTCGTCCTCTCCAACCTGGCCAACGCCGGCTATCTGAAGATCGTCGTGCTGACCCAGTACAAATCCCACTCCCTCGACCGGCACATCACCAAGACCTGGCGGATGTCGACGCTGCTCGGCAACTACGTCACTCCGGTGCCCGCGCAGCAGCGCCGTGGCCCCTGGTGGTTCGCCGGCTCAGCCGACGCGATCTACCAGAGCTTCAACCTGATCTACGACGAGCAGCCCGACTATGTGATCGTCTTCGGTGCCGACCACATCTACCGGATGGACCCCCGGCAGATGGTGGAGGACCACATCGCCTCGGGGGCCGGGGTGACGGTCGCGGGGATCCGGCAGCCGCTGTCGACGGCCGACCAGTTCGGTGTCATCGAGGTCGGCGAGGACGGCCGACGGATCCGGGCCTTCCGGGAGAAGCCCACCGACGCCGTCGGCCTGCCCGACGCGCCCGACGAGATCTACGCCTCGATGGGCAACTACGTCTTCACCACCCGGGCGCTCATCGACGCTGTCGAACGCGACGCCGACGACAAGACCAGCAAGCACGACATGGGCGGCAGCATCATCCCGATGCTCGTCGAGCGCGGCGAGGCGAACGTCTACGACTTCCGCGACAACGAGGTGCCCGGCAGCACCGACCGGGACCGCGGCTACTGGCGCGACGTGGGAACCCTCGACTCGTTCTACGACGCCCACATGGACCTGATCAACGTCCATCCGGTGTTCAACCTCTACAACTTCGACTGGCCGATCTACACCGAGCAGCCGCCGTATCCGCCGGCCAAGTTCGTGCACCAGTGGGGGGAGCGGGTTGGCCGGGCGGTCGCCTCGATGGTCTCGCCCGGCGCGGTGATCTCCGGTTCGCTGGTGGAGAACTCGATCGTCTCGCCCAAGGTGAAGGTCCACTCCTGGGCGCACGTGGACGGCTCGGTCCTGATGGAAGGCGTCGAGATCGGCCGGCACGCGGTGGTCCGTCGGGCCATCCTCGACAAGAACGTCCAGGTGCCCGAGGGCGCCGAGATCGGCGTGGACCTGGAACGGGACCGGCAGCGCTACACCGTCTCCGACAACGGCATCGTGGTCATCGGCAAGGGACAGAAGGTGGAACCGTGAGCAGTCACCCGCGCGCCGGGCAGCCGGCCGAACCCGCCGACCTGGTCGACGTACCACGGCTGGTGACCGCCTACTACGCCGAGCACCCCGACCCGGCCGACCCGGCGCAGCAGGTCTCCTTCGGCACCTCCGGGCACCGCGGGTCCAGCCTGCGCAACGCCTTCAACTCCGACCACATCCTCGCCGTCACCCAGGCGCTCTGCGACTACCGCCGGGAACAGGGCCTGGAGGGCCCGCTCTTCCTCGGCCGCGACACCCACGCGCTGTCCACCCCGGCGGCCGTCGACGCCCTGGAGGTGCTCGCCGCCAACGACGTCACAGTCCTGCTGGACAGCCGCGACGGCTACACCCCCACCCCGGCGGTGTCACACGCCATCCTCACCCACAACCGGGGTCGCACCAGCGGCCTCGCCGACGGCATCGTGATCACCCCGTCGCACAACCCGCCCGACGACGGCGGCTTCAAGTACAACCCCACCCACGGTGGGCCCGCCGACTCCGACGTCACGAAATGGATCCAGGACCGCGCGAACGCGATCCTCGCCGCCGGGCTCAAGGAGGTGCGCCGCATCCCGTACGCGCGGGCCCGCGCCGCCGACACCACCGACACGTACGACTTCCTCGGCGCGTACGTCGACGACCTGCCGGCGGTGCTCGACCTCGACGCGATCCGCGCCGCCGGGGTCCGCATCGGCGCCGACCCGCTCGGCGGCGCCAGCATCGACTACTGGGGCGAGATCGCCGACCGGCACCGGCTCGACCTGACCGTGGTCAACCCGACTGTCGACCCGACCTGGCGGTTCATGACCCTGGACGGCGACGGCAAGATCCGGATGGACTGCTCGTCGCCGAACGCGATGGCCTCGCTGATCGCCATGCGCGCCGACTACCAGGTGGCCACGGGCAACGACGCCGACGCCGACCGGCACGGCATCGTCACCCCCGACGCCGGGCTGATGAACCCCAACCACTACCTCGCCGTGTCGATCGCCCACCTGTTCCGTACCCGCGAGAACTGGGGTCCGGACGCGGCGGTCGGCAAGACGCTGGTCTCCTCCTCGATGATCGACCGGGTCGCCGCCGACCTCGGCCGACCGCTGCTGGAGGTGCCGGTCGGCTTCAAGTGGTTCGTGCCGGGGCTGCTCGACGGCGCGGTCGGCTTCGGCGGCGAGGAGAGCGCCGGCGCGTCCTTCCTGCGCCGTGACGGCGGCACCTGGACCACCGACAAGGACGGCATCCTGCTCTGCCTGCTCGCCGCCGAGATCATCGGCAGCACCGGGCGTACCCCGAGCGAGCACTGGGCCGAGCTGGCCGACCGCTTCGGCGCACCCGCGTACGCCCGCATCGACGCACCCGCCACCCGGGAGCAGAAGGCCGTGCTCGGCAAGCTCTCCCCGGAGCAGGTACGCGCCACCGAACTGGCCGGCGAACCCATCACCGCGACGCTCACCACCGCCCCCGGCAACGGCGCCCCGATCGGCGGCCTCAAGGTCACCACCGAGTCGGGTTGGTTCGCCGCCCGCCCGTCGGGGACCGAGGACGTCTACAAGATCTACGCCGAGTCCTTCCAGGGCCCGGACCACCTGACCCGCATCCAACGGGAAGCCCAGGACCTGGTCACCGACGTGCTTGACAACGCCTGACAGCACCACCGGCAGCTCGCCCGGAGCGGGGTCTCCCGCCCCGGGCGAGTGCTGTGGTGCGGATGCTGTCGAGCTGAATCGCCTGTGCTATCGCCGGACCAACGCATGTCGGCGGTGGCACGGCCGGCGGAGGCGGCCCCCGGTCGGTGAGGCGTGCCGTTCGGCGGACGTGATTCGCCTGTGCTGTCAGTTCGACAGTGCGGGAACGGGGAGGAACGCCCTGCCCGCCCGAGCCGCCCAGCGTGCGACTGGCGATGCGGCCGTGGTCACCGGGCGAGCGGTATGCCCGCTTTCTGATTGAGCGCCGCGCCGGGAAGGATGCCGCAGAGCCGGGCGAGTTGGTCGATGACCTTGTCCGGCTCGTCGAACGGATCCAGTCCGCTGACCTCCAGAGGGTCCAGTATGGGCGCCCGCACGTGCGAGATCAGCGGATGCAGCGGGCGGTGGTCGGACTCGCCGCTACCCAGCAGGTCCTCGTGCAGCTTCTCACCGGGCCGCAGTCCGGTGTAGATGATCTCGACTGGGCTGGCCGCCTGTTCGACCATCCGACGGGCGATGTCGTCGATGCGTACCGGTTCTCCCATGTCCAAGACCAGGGCTTCACCGTCCCGGCCGATGTTGGCTGCCTGGAGCACGAGGTGGACCGCCTCCTGCACCGTCATCAGATACCGGGTCACGTCGGGGTGGGTGACGGTCAACGGCTGCCCCGCTTCGATCTGCCGTTGGAAGGCGGTCACCACCGAGCCGCGGCTGCTGAGCACGTTGCCGAATCGGACGCTGAGGAAGGTGCCTGGGTAGGTCGCGGCGGCGTGTGCGGTAAGCATCTCGGTGATGCGTTTCGAGTAGCCGAGCACGCTGATCGGGTCGGCGGCTTTGTCGGTCGAGATGTTGACGAACCGGGCCACGTCCCGACAGGCGTCGAGCACAGTGAGGGTGCCCCAGACGTTGGTCTTGACGGCCTCTCCCGGGTGCCGCTCCAGCAGCGTCAGATGTTTCAGCGCCGCCGCGTGGAAGACGATTTCGGGACGACGCTTCCGCATGACGCGCCGGATGCCTTCGTCGTCGCGCAGGTCGGCGAGGATGAGTTCGGGGCCGTCCAGCAGCGCTCGACCGGTGAGCGACATCTGGAGGCTGTGCAGGGCTGACTCGTCGCGGTCCAGCATCATCAGCTCGCTGGGGTTGGCCCGCATGATCTGCCGGCACAGCTCGGAACCTATCGAGCCACCCGCGCCGGTGACCAGGACGCGTCGGCCGGTGAGCGAGTTGTCGTCCAGGGCTAGATCGCCGACGACCTGGCGCCGACCGAGCAGGTCACTGATCTGGACGTCCCGCACGCCCCTGACCGTGATGCGGTGATCCACCAGCTCTCGCACCGGTGGCAGGATCTTGAATGCGGCACCGGTCCGGAGCGTCGCCTCCCGAATCTCGCGGATCAGCGTGGCGTCGGCGTTCGCCACCGAAAAGATCAATGCGGTCGCACCGGTGCGCTGGATGGCCTTGGGGATGTCGCTTCGGCCGCCTAGCACCGGGACGCCGGCGATGCGCAAATCCTGCTTTTCCGGGTCGTCGTCGAGCGCGCCGACGGGCAGATAGCGGCCCTTCGGATCGCCGAGCATCGCACGAACGAGCCCCTGCCCCGCCTCGCCGAGGCCGAAGAGCAGCACCGGGGTTGCCGAACGTGCGTCTGGACGCATGGCCCGGTCCCGGCGGTGCCGGTGCAGCAGGCGGAAGCTGAGCATCAGCAGCAGTGCCAGGGCGCCACCGACCACCGGCGTGCTGGCGGGTATCGGGCGTTCGTCGATCGCCAGAAGGGCGACCAGCACCACGGCGGCGGTGGTGGCGGTGGCGCCCGCGAGACCACGGACCTCCTCGACGCTGCCGAGAGGCTGCCGACCCGAGTAGACCCGGCGCAGCGCGCTCACACCGACATGGAGCACGGCGGCCGCGCCACCGAGCATCACCGCGTTGACAGCCTGATCGATGGTGAGGCTTTGTTCGTACCTCGCCCAACCGGCGATAGTGAATCCCCCGACCCAGGCGAGCGCGTCGACGACGAGAAAAAAGGCGGTACGACGGCTGCCCGCTCTGATTCGGTCGGTGGCCGTTGATGGCGTTTGCTGGACACGCTCAGTTTCCGGCGGCATGTACAAACTCCTCTGTCCTGTCCGTGGCCGACGGTGACCTACGGCAGGTCAGGGGGCCACGCACGTCCCCTAACTGCTTAGCGGAAGTTTGCCCCTCCGATTCCGGTTTTCACATTTCTGTGGCCGGTTGTCGGTTTGGTTGGGAGCTGGGGTGCGATGCAGTACGCGATTCTGGCAAGGGTTTCATTTCTGGTGGTCCCGATTGTGAGTTGTTCGCCGGTCAGCGCGGGGGCGGCAGCTCGCGGCGGCCGAGTTGGCGGCGCAGGTTCTCGGGCAGCAGCTCGCGGAGCTGCTCGGGCAGCAGCGGCAGGTCCAGCAGGCTCAGCTTGAGCTGGCTGCGTTCCTGGTAGCGGCGCGGGTCGAGGCGGACCACCAGCCCCGCGTCGGGGCGGTAGCCGATGTCCACCGCGCCGGAGGTCGACCCGTCCCGGATGACCTGGCCGTCCACCTCGATCGCGACCGGCGCGGAGCCGGGACGCAGTTCCAGCCGGACCCGTTCGTCGGGGGAGAGCACCACCGATCGGGAGATGCCGGACATCGGCGCGCTCGGGGTGACCACCACGGCGCGCGTCGCGGGAGAGATCAGCGGCCCGCCGGCGGCGTAACTGTAGGCGGTCGACCCGCTGGGAGTGCTCACCACAAGCGCGTCGCAGCGGTAGTAGCCGTACTGCTGCCCGTCGATCGCCAGGGTCGCGGTGACGAAACCCTGCCCGGGGCGCCGGATCAGCGCGATGTCGTTGAACGCGACCACGTCGTCGCCGCACACGTCACAGGCCAGGCAGCTGTGCGACTCGACGGTGTATTCGCCGGCCAGCAGCCGGTCCAGCGCCGCCGGCAGCTCCGGCGGCTCCACCTCCACCAGAAACCCCAACTTGCCCAGATGTACGCCGAGCACCGGCTTCGGATCGGCTACCGCCGCCCGTAGCGCGCCCAGCATCGTGCCGTCCCCGCCGATGCTGACCAGCACGTCCGCTCCTGCGGTGAGCTGGTCCTCGGCTACGGGGCGGACGGACTCGGGCACCCGTTGCCGGTCCTGCGCGCGTACCGTCAGGGCCACCTCGTGCCGCGCGGCCCAGGCGGCGACGGTGTCCACCACCGGGGACACGTCCCGGGTGGGGTGCAGCACCAGCCCGAGCCGGATCCGGTCCATACCCACAGCTCACCACAGTCCGGACGCCCGTCATGCCGGTACGCGGCAAGGCGCGCCGGCGGTGTCCCGACCGCCGGCGCGCCCTGGACCGCCGCTACCGACGCGGTCGGCCCGTCAAATGGGTGAGGGACCGGGCGACCAGCTCGTCGCGGGCCGCCGGAGCCAGCCCTTCCAGCCCGAAGCCCAGGTAGACGGTGTCCGGGGTGACCACCGTTGAACCCTCCTCGAACGCCTGCTGGCTGCGCGACCAGTCGTTGGCCGCCGGGGCGGACCCGGCCGGCGGGCCCGCCACCGTCCAGCCACCGAAGTCCGCCTCGAACGACGTCTCGGCGACGGTGGCCCCGTCGACCACGACCCGGGTGTCGTCGACGAACAGACCCAGGCCCTGGGTGGCCCAGTCGGTCGCGTAGGTGATGGAGACCTCCACCTGCCGGCCCGCGTACCCGGACAGGTCGGCCACGAACTCCTTCCAGCCGTTGGAGGTGCCGGTCGCCGCGTGCCACTGTCCGGTGCTGCCGGTCGGTGCACAGTCCGCGCCCTGGTAGTGCGCGAGGAACGGGTGCAGTTGAGCCACCCAGCCGGAGTCGCAGCTCTCCCCGGTCTCCTGGGTGGTCAGGCCCCCGGCGTCCGGCAGCGTGGTCCAGTTGTCGGTGCCGACCTCACGGGCCTCGACGAACATGAAGTCCCAGTTCGTCTCGATGTCGAACGAGGTGAAGAAGCGCAGTTCGGCGCTGCTCGCCCCGCTCAGGTCCACAGTCCGGGTCAACCGCTTGTACGCCTCGTCGGACTGCCCGCTGAACAGGTACCAGTCGCCGGTACGCGGATCGAACGGCGCACCACCCGGGCGCCCCCAGCCCACCGGAGCGGAGCTGGTGAACTGCGGGAACTGCGCCGGCGGCAGGAAGCTCGACGTGGTCAGGAACGACGCGGTGTGGTCCTGGTTGCCCGCCGAGCCGTCGGCGTTGAGCGTCCCGGCGAAGCCGGCGAACGCCCCGGCGTCGCCCCGGACCGGGTACGGCTGCCCGTCGGGTGACGTGCCGCCGTCGCTCACGTAGTTGTACGCCCCCAGCCAGTACTGCTGGAAGTCGTTGAGCAGTGGCAGGCAGCTCGGATCGGCGGCGTCGGTGCACTCCGGCGGGGCGTCCGGCAGGTAGCCGTACGAACCGTTTGCCGCCTGGGCGTAGAGCGCGTACTTGCCGCTGACCAGCAGCTTGCCGCCCTCGTTGAGGTAGTCCCGGACAGACAGTTCGATGTCCACCGCCGCCTTCGCCACGGTGCCCGGCACCTGCCCCGGCTCGCGCAGGATGATGTCGTCGCCGGTCTCCCAGACCACCGCCCGGTAGTGCGACAGCACGCCCAGATGGTGCGGGGCGGTACGCCCCATCTCGTCGAAGTCGTACACGTCGCTGCTGCGCCCGGCCGCCTTCAGCGAGGCGGCGATCTCGTCGGCGTACTTCGCGGTGGTGGTGTCCTGGGCGGGGCTCAGCCCGGTGACGTCCTCCACGGCCAGCACCAGCACGTCCCCGCCGATGTCGTGATGCACCCGGTAGGTGAAGCGGTCGCTGCTGACCTTGCCCCGGCCCGGCCTGGTCGCGGTGAACCAGACCTGCACCCGGTCGCCCGGCCGGGCGCCGGTGACCTTGCCACGCAGCTCGGCGTAGTAGTCGTCGTGGGTGTCGCCGTAACGTTCACCCCGTTACCTTTTTGATCGTCCCCAGCCGGGGACCCTCGGTCGCCCGGCCCGGTATGACTTTCTGCCCCTGTCGTGTGGATGATCCGGGGGGTG